>CAINXK010000349.1 GCA_903854805.1 uncultured Anaerolineae bacterium | reverse complement strand
TAGACAAACACCGTCCCACTTGGAATACGCGCCGAAACATTGCAGCGCTGGACGAACACGCCATTGTCATTGAACAATTCCACCCAATCGTTATCCTTGATTCCAAGTTCATCGGCATCTTTGTCATTCAACCAGATCGGGTATCCGCCGCGCGACAACGTCATCATGCGATGATTATCGGAGTAAGTGGAATGAATGCTCCACTTGCCATGTGGGGTGATGTAGTTCATTAATTTGCCCTGGGCTTCAGCCTGGGTAATTTGGGTTTCATCCAGCATGGCATGATCTGGACGAGGTTTGTAAACCGGCAGGTGCTCGCCCCATTGCAAGTAAAGTTCATGATCGAGATAGAAATGCTGGCGTCCGGTCAACGTGCGCCAAGGGATTAACTCTTCAACATTTAACGTAAAGGGCGAATAGGCGCGGCCTTTGTTGATACTGGCCGACCAGGTCGGGGTGGTCAGTACGCGGCGTGGTTGGGCGATCAAATCAGCAAAATTGTAGCGCACAGAACGCGTCCCCTCAGCTAGATGGGTAAGTGGGCGGCCGGTCTTATGTTCTTCCTGTTCAAAAGCGCGATACGCCAGTTCACCGTTCGTGACCGGGTCCAGACGCAAAATGGTATCCACCACTTCGCGTGACTCTTCTAGGCTGGGATAGGATTTGCCGTTAAACTCGCGTCCCTGTTCTCTAACCAGCGCCTGGTACTCATCTGCCACTGGAATTTTCAACCCATGGGCAGTTACGCCATTCTCCTCCACACCTGGCCCAAGACTGACCATTTTTTCGTAAATCTGGGTGTAATCGCGCTCCACCACACGGAACTTGGGCATGCTCTTGCCAGGGATCGGTTCTATTTCGCCTTTTTTCCAATCCAAAATACTGGGCTGAGAAATTTCATCCGGGGTATCGTGCTGAAGCGGGATGGCAACCAGGTCGCGCACAGGGTCTGGTAAATGAATTTTGGCCATTTCGCTAACTTTTTGTGCGATTACTTTGTAAATATCCCAATCACTTTTGGATTCCCAAGCGGGCGGCACAGCAGCCTGCATCGGGTTCACAAAGGTGTGCATATCCGTCGAGTTTAGATCGGTTTTTTCGTACCAGGTGGCAGCAGGCAGGATCAAATCCGAATACAACGCCGATGTATCCATGCGGAAATTTAAATCCACCACCAGGTCAATCTTTCCGCTCGGCGCTTCTGGACGGTATTCCACCTCGTTCACATACCCTTCGGCCATTTCTTTAGCCGTCATATTGGTATGAGTGCCGAGATAATGCTTCAACATGTACTCGTGGCCTTTCATGCTGGTGCCGATGGCATTGCCACGCCAGATAAACCAGAGACGTGGCCAATTTTCAGGCGCATCCGGGTCTTCAACCGCGAAGCGAAGTTGGCCTTGCTTGAGTTGGTCAACCACATACTGGATGACTTCTGCTTCAGATTTCGCTCCGGTGGCCTCGGCCTCGCGCACAATCTCAATCGAACTTTTATTAAATTGCGGAAAGAACGGCAGCGCTCCCTGACGAACAGCACGCACCTGGTAGTCTATCGTATGCTCTTTTTTCTTCTCCCCTGGCAAGCTGTCGTAAGCAGTAAAACCGCGCTCGTAGCGCCATTGATCGGTGTGAACATAGTGGAACGAAGGCGTATTCTGCTGGCGATTGGGGATTTTCCAATCAGCCGCAAAAGCAATCGCGCCCCAGGATGCGTGATTGGCGAGTTTCTCTTGCCCAACATAATGCGCCAACCCGCCGCCGCTAACGCCAACTGAACCAGTCAACATCAAGGCCACGATGGCAGAACGATAGAGCAGGTTGTTGTGATACCAATGGTTTGCGCCTGCACCGATGATGACCAGGTTTTTTCCATGGGTCTTTTCGGCGTTGACTGCCCATTCTCGGGCGTACCGCAGGCAAGTATCACGATGGATACCGCTAAATTTTTCCTGCCAGGCCGGAGTGTAGCAGGTCTCGTCATCATAAGATTTGGGATAGTCACCCGCTACCCCACGATCAACGCCAAATTGTGCCATCATTAAGTCAAAAACGGTGGTAACGATGATTTTCCCCTGGCTGGTTTCAATTGCGCGCACCGGCACGCCACGCATGCAGATCGTGCCCCCGGCGAAATCATCAAACTCAATCTGCGCAACCGAATCGTGCGCATCCAAGAAGGACAGTTCAGGGTCCAGGTCTTCATCCGTGACTCCATCCTTCATTTCCAGATTCCATTTGCCTGTTTCGGTTTGCCAGCGAAAGCCAATGGTGCCTTTGGGCATACGCGCCCGTCCCGAGGTCTTATCCCAGAGCAGCATTTTCCATTCGCCATTCTCCTGATCTTTGTAAGATTCAAGAAGATTGGCGCGCAAATATTTGCCGGGGCGCTTCCCATCGATCTGCACTAGGAAAGGCATATCGGTATATTTTTTGACATAGTCCATAAAATATGGGACCTGGCGTTCTACATAATATTCTTTCAGGATGACATGATTGACTGCCATCCAGAAAGCAGTATCCTGCCCAGGGTGCAGGGGCATCCAATAATCAGCATATTTGGCAGCTTGTGAGAAATCAGGTGCAAATACAGTCAGCTTTGCGCCCGCATGCCGCACTTCGGAAATGAAATGCGTATCGGGTGTGCGCGTCATATTGATATTAGACCCCACGATGGCAATGAAGCGGGCATTGTACCAGTCCGCAGATTCATGCACATCGGTCTGCTCGCCCCAGATTTCGGGGCTGGCCGGGGGTAGGTCACAGTACCAATCATAAAACGACATAGCCACGCCGCCCATCAAAGTCAGGAAACGCGAGCCCGCTGCATAGGAGATTTGCGACATGGCTGGGATGGGAGAAAATCCATTGACACGGTCCGGACCGTATTTTTTGATCGTGTAAATGATTGAGGCAGAAATCATCTCCGTCGCCTCGCCCCACTTAATCCGGCGGAAACCACCCTTGCCTCGTGCGCGCTGATATTGTGCCCGTTTTTCAGGATCGTTAACGATGGATTCCCAGGCTGCCACAGGGTCAGCATATTCCTGGCGAGCCGCGCGCCATAAACTCAATAACGCGCCACGGCCATAAGGAAACTTGACACGAATTGGACTGTATAAATACCATGAGTACGAAATACCGCGCTGGCAGCCCCGGGGTTCATAAGGCGGCAGACCTTCTTCTAGCAGAGGATAGTCAGTAGCCTGGAGCTCCCAGGTCACTATGCCATCTTTTACAAACACTTCCCATGAACATGAACCAGTACAGTTGACACCATGCGTCGTTCGCACACGTTTATCATGCGCGAAACGATTGCGGTAGAATTCTTCCCATTTGCGTTCGGTTGGTTCAACAGATTCTTTCGTCCACTTTGCCATAATGTATTCCTCCGATTTCGGTTTATAGCTTGCCATTTTTGCGCAGTCGTTCGGCCAGACTCATCCGTTGACGCGGCCAGAAGAAGTACATGCTGGCGAAAAAAACAACTGTCATTGCTGAGCCCGCCCCGTAAATAATCTGAAAATTTAGCAGTGTATGAGGTAGGCTTTGTTTATCTGCTCTCTCAAAAAAGGCCAGTAAATCAGCTTGTTCGATGGTGGTCAACGGTTTGGATGCAAAGACGCCCTGCATGGTAGGGAAGGGTAATGCGCCAAGCGCAGCCGCCAGACCCTGACGGCTATATTTTGTATATACATGCGTTTGGTCGGGGCCAAGTGATCCACCACCCACAATGCCTACACCCTCAACAGAGTGACAAGCTATGCAAGGGGTGCCGGCATTTTTCAAGGGAGCGGCCCCTGTAAAGAATTTCTCTCCATAATCAGGATCGCCGTTAAGTGCCAATACTTCGGCAGCGCCAGTGAGTGGCTGAAATGTGGGCTGTGTTACGGGAGATTGCTGCGCCCCGACAGCCTGGGTCGATGCGGGGACGGCAGATGCAGCGCTATCTACACTCTGAAAATACGCAATCAAATTCGCGACATCAGCATCACTCAATCCCAGGTTCGGCATGGGGATGTTGTTGTATTCCAGGAGCAGCTTCACCGCAACCGGGTCACCCGCGCCTAAAACTTTATCGGGTGCTTTGATCCAGGTGCCAAGCCAGGCTGAGTCACGCCTACCTGTCACGCCTTTTAAATCTGGGCCGACCAGCTTGCCTTTGCCAATCGTATGGCAGGTAACACATTTAGCGTTAAAAATTACTTCACCATTGGCAATATCTTGCCTGGGTGACGCAGCCTGTACCCGTGAGACGACTCCCACCAGCACAATAAAAAGTAGACAAAATATGATAGAGCAGGTAGCCATACCAGACAAGAAATTAGGTATGGTTTGTTTTTTAGTCATGGATTACACCTCCTTAAAAGTATCTGATTTAGGTTTAGGCAGGTTTCCATCGGAAGCCCTCGGCGGCAAATTCCGGATCGTTTCAAGAAGATCAACCCCGCGGGCTGGCAATGTGTGGGTTGAAAAAACGCGCAAAGTATTTTCGGTCAGGCCTGTGCGAATAACAGAAAGTTCAGGGTACTGTTCAATTATCGCTGCGGTAAGGCTGGCGATCTCCCCGCTGTGCGGATCTCCAGCGGCGATCACTACAACATCTGGTCGCGCTTCTACTATTCGTTGACAGATATCCTGGCTGAAGCCCCATGGCCCAATAAGGTCCACATCCATTGCGGCGCGCAAAATCGTTTCCATTCCTATGCCGAACAGATATTCAGAACATATCAGCAGTACACGTTTTGTTTGCATGAAGAGCTCGTATCTTGCATCTATCTCGAGTATATTATTTTTCTCTAGGGTACAGGAAACCATTACAGAAACGTATCCCTCCCCATCCTGCAATAGGAATGAAAAAAGAGTGATTGTGACATCACTCTTTTTGTCGAAAGAATTAGTTCCAGATGGATGAATTTACCGCCCTTGCTATCAAAACAATCTTTTCAGATGCTCCACACGGCTGCTCATTCCCCTTTTTCAGGGAACAACTCAGCCCAGCAGCCGGGATCCCCAGCAAGCAGCCCCAACCCACTGAAGGATGGCTTTTGACAAGGCTGCGCCTCAAAAATCTCAGCAACTTGATTTGCCGCAGGAGAAAAATAAGCAACGACCTCGCAATGCAGGCGGCCTTCTGATTCGTGCCGGGTAAAGACGGCCATCTTTACGGGTTTCCCATCCGAAGAAAATACCGGCAAGAATACAGCCTCAATTTCTGCAAATTGTGATGGTGCCCAGATCCCATCGCCAAGCTCTTTCGAATGCCAGGTATTCGCATTATCTTGCATCGCTTTATATCTCCCTTGGAACCTGGTAATACGTGAGTTCATCAAACCAGCCATCCTTCAGCGCTGGATATGATGAAAACATGGTTATCCTGCAGCGTTTTTAACAGCAAAATGGTGCCGCATTTTATAACAATCCTTTTTTCCGAGCTGCCTTGGCCGCCTCACGGCGCGTCGTTACTTGTAATTTTGCCAAAATATTGCGAATGTGTGTTTTGACCGTGTTAAAACTGATATTCAGCTCTTCGGCAATTTCTTTATCAGTTGCGCCCAGCGAAGCCTGTAATAATACCTGCAGCTCTCGTTCGGTCAGGCCAGCGCTATCATCATTTTCGGTACTCGAATGTTTACTTAGACGACGGAATTCAGCCAGCACATGTCCAGCCAACGATGAAGACAAGGCCGCTTCGCCACGCATGGCACCGCGCAGCATCAGCAACATATCCTGTGAACGGATATCCTTAAGCAAATATCCTTGTGCTCCATACTTCAGCGCTTCGAATAGTTTCTCATCGTCGTCACGAACGGTCAAAATCACGATGGTTGTTTCTGGCAGGACCTGCTTGATCTGACGCGTAGCTTCCAGCCCATCCATGCCAGGCATTTGCACATCCATCAATACAAGGTCGGGCTTGAGTTCCTGAGCCTTTATAAAGGCTTCCAGCCCATCATTTGCCTCACCGATCACTTCAAAATCTGGTTGAGCATGGATGATCCCTGCCAGCCCTTCGCGAAACAAGGCGTGATCATCTGCCAGTAAGACGCGCACTCGTTGCATGGATTTATCCTTTTACTTTCATTGGCCAGATCAATGTAACCCGCGCCCCGCTCCCGATCATCGACTCAATTTCAGTCTGTCCGCCAATGAGTGCCGCTCGTGACCGCATGATCTGCAAGCCAAAATGGCCACTTGGCTCTGGTTGGGATGAATCGAAGCCCTGGCCATCGTCTTGTATCGATACAAAGTAATTATCGGCAACAGTTCCTGCCTTGACAGTGATATGCTGTGCCTGGGCATGACGCACCACGTTGTTGAGCGCCTCGCGGGTGACATTCAGCACCTGCTCTGTCACTTGTCGCGGGCTGTCAGGCGAAAATTCCGCATCGGGCAGCCATTCGATCGGTAAATTAGCATCCACTGCAAACTCATTCACGTCATTTTGCAGGCGGGTCCGTAGATCGAGTACGTTGGGCGATTCATTCATCAGATTATTGATCGCACGACGCACCTCGGCGGTGGCATTCTGGATTGTGTCACGTGCTTTTTGCAGGTGCGCGAGTGCGATATCATCCTTTCCCGCCGAAAGAAACTCCACCGCCTGGTCGGTCATCAGCCCCAAATAACTGAGCGTCTGACCCAATCCATCGTGCATTTCGGCAGCAACCCGGTGACGTTCTTCCAAAGTTGCCACCCGCTCTGCTTGAGCGTACAGGCGGGCATTTTCTAACGCAATAGCTGCAGCATTCGCCAGTTTGGTTAACATATCGCTTGATTCGCCAGCAAAGCGGTTTTGAGCGGGGCTGCCCACGCATAATGCTCCAATCACGCGCTCACCCACACGCAAAGGCGCAGCCAGGTGGCTTGTCCGGTATGGGTCAGCCAACATGCGGCACCCGCCATGGCAAGCGTCTACGCCACAAATTACTGCGTGGTTGCTCTTTAACACAGTTCCTGCCAACTCCTCATCAGCACGTACTGCCTGTGTATTAACAGCATCCTGCGGACCGCTGACTGCTTGAAGTTTTAGCCAGTATTGGTTCTCATCCATCAGGCAGAGCGATGCAACATCGCCACCTAACAAGGTACGCGCCTTATCTGTAACCGAATTTAAGACTTGTTGTATGTCCAACCGTGAAGAGATTTCACGGCTGACTTCATTAAGCATTTCCAATTCATGGGTTCGTTGAACCACGCGCTCTTCCAGGCTATCGTTCAACCTGACCAGGTCCTGACGCGATGCACGCAAACTAAGCCGCATACTATTAAAAGAGCGAGATAAGGTGCTCATTTCTTCTGTGCCTTCGACCTGTATAACCGTATCCAGATCGTTTTCTCCCAGACGAAAAGCCACCAGCCCCAATTGGTTAAGAGGTAAAAGCACGGATCGGCGGGTTGTCCATGCACCAAAAATCAATAAAACAAAAGCACAGACCAGAAAACCTATTTGGATCAAACGCAGTCGATAGACTCTAGCTGTGGCGCCTGCTTCAAACAGGCGGACCACCAGGTCAGCTTGTTGCACCAGCGTAGTTGATTTCTGCTCAATAGCTCGGATGGTAGGCGCGAAGGTCGATGCTTCGCTCGATGTATGTTGTAGAATATCGAGCATAGCCCGATATTCGTTCCAGGTCAGGTTTACTTGATCGAGAGCAGACCGAATCTGAGGATCCTGCGTGCCTGCGATAACAACATCTTCAGGCGAGTAGGGAATTGTGCCACCGTCCAGCATGGCGAGCAGAGTCTGCTCAAACACCTGAGAAGATTCCTGCAAAGCAGCATTGTTGGCATCCTCCCCTACGCCCGCTTCAAAAGCCAGGCGGCCCATTTGTTGGGCTAGCATGCGCTGGCGTCCTGATAGATTAATCAATAAAGCATCCTGGCGTTGGGTATCTAATTCCCAGGTTGTTAATCCAACCGAAATCATGACGAGCAAAACAAACGCCAAGAACAGCAGGTAAAATCTACCTTCAAGAGTTCTGAACATTATACTGACCTGAATCTAGCTCATAGAAATACATGATTATTATGATTATAACTGGTTATGAGCGCCCAACACCTGCCGAAACAATTATCAGCAACTCGACTGGAATAACATTACAATTTACCTGATCAATATTTGGCCTGATTAGTGGAAACGGCCTATACGGATTAGTTCTTGCCCACTTGCGGCCCTAGCAGGGATTTACCCGCAAGTGCTTATTTTTGCGCTACTTTACTGAAAGACTTCCACATAATAACCACCCGTAGGGCAGACCATCGATCAGTGTACATTTACAAGCATGCTTGTGCTGGTTAATATCTGAACCTGATTTCCCATAAAAAAATCCGTTCGAACCAAAATATTCAAAGAATCCGCCCTGTGGGCGGATTCTTGAGCTAAATCAGGTTTGCTGTTACCACAAATCTACTGATGCTTTTTGGGGAGCGCAAATAGCCGACCGGGTTTTGAGCGTGGTGCTCGATCACTGCCCCAGGGGGCTGACGGCGCCATTGTCAATGAGCAAAGGGCCAGCAAGGAGAAATCATAATTGACACGCCAGCCCGCAAAATCAATCCAAGCCTGTTCCCGATCGAGCTTAAGCGGCACACCGTTTTCAGCCAGCCGCTCAAGCGCTGTGTTGAATTCGTCGCGCGAGATTGATATCTTAACTTCCGGAAAATGTGGATTGGCAGGGATAGGAATGCCAAAATATTCAGCAATGCGGTTCAAAGCAATAAACCCGGCCCGCAGACTCAACTGCGCCGAGGCCGAACGCGGAATATCCACAGCAGAGATAGTTAGTGCGGCCGCATCCAAAACAGTACCAGCCGCAACAACCCAGGCATTCTGCGAGCGTGGTGACCGAAAAAACACCAGCGCAGGCAAGACGGTATGACTCTCCTCAATATCGGCGAACCAGGCTTCCCAGATGGGCCAATAGTCATCAAGCCGGTCAAGGCCATGGATTCGGTTAAAGCGCAGGATCATCTCAACTGCTGAAGGTGGGTTGCCAGCACGGATTTCGAGCAAATTGACTGCCTGTTCGCGACGCGAAAAAGCTGAATACATCGTGGGCAGGTAGGCAATCAACAACGCAACCAGCACCAGACCAAGTGTAGCCTCGGAGAATATCAGGATATTGACAAAAAAATCATCCGAAGCAGCCAATCCCAAGGTCAGCAAGGATGAACCGCTCAACCGGAAATCCATCAACCAGCCGGGCACGCCCAATGCCCAATACATGCCCGCATAACCAATTGAAATCAGGACATACCAGGTAGGCACCAGCATCATCAAGCTAATGGGAGCATAATAAGCCATGATGGCATCACGCTGGTCAAAAGTGGATGCAAAATACAGGGGAATATCAAAGAACCGCCGCAGCAGGCCGAAAACAATACGATTCAATTTACTGCGTGCGGCCCGCGGCAAAACAAAAGTTGAGATGGCAGATAAAAACGTGCCGGCCACAATGCTTAGGCCAAAAACAAATACGCAGATACGGATAATTATTTCCATGGAATATCTACCAATTGGGGACAATAAAGGACAAGATTTGATCAGAAATGTAATGGAAGTTATTGGCTGACGCCAAACAGGTCCCCAGTATACTACCTTCGAGCAGCCTCATCAAATGGCACGCTGACATACAACCTTTTTCACAGGTATTTTTAAATCACCTGAACAATCGAAAATGGTCAGGCCTGAATGGGTTTGGCTTGCGGACGGCGCCGTTCATTTACCCCTTGGTCTTCAAATTGCGCAGATAACCAGCTGGCTGGCATCTGATTTTCGCGGTTAAAAATGCCCCAACTGACCACTCAGATTCACGAATTGCAATTTCGGAAGCCTTTGAAATACAGGCTATTACGAGCCAAATAGAAACAACTTACCCCGGCTGCATTATTCTGAAAGCGGATCATTCCGAATAATTCATTCAATTATACGAATACCACTCTCATCAGGGTGGCAGAAAGCGATACTTCAGCGCAGTTAGGCACCTTTGAGGCGTAATTATGGTACGATGAAGATTGAAGTCAATTTAATTATTTTTCCTCGCAATAAATTTGGATTAACTTGGAGATCAATACTGTGAACAAGGACATGTTCGAAAGTAAGTGGAAACAAATCCGAAGCCAGACACCTACCTGGTGGAGTCTCATGGGTGACCACGATCTACTGAAGGTAGATAAAGCCGAAGTAAAGTTCGATAAATATGTCACAATGTTGCGAGTAAAATATGGTTTTACCAATGACCAGGCAAAAAAAGAAATCATTAAACGGATGGCAGGGTTAGATACCGAACAGAATAACAGCACCAAGATCGTGTAATCGGCCAAAACAACCTTTTCAAGAGAATAAGCCATGGTAAATACTATGCGCAACCAACAGACCAGTACTGCCTGATTCGGCAGGGTTCATCACTGGCCTGTTGGTTGGCGTTCTGACTGGGTTCGAAAAACCCCAAAAAAAAGACTCACATTCAGATCCCGCAGAAAACACCGAATAGCATTGCCGGACAGCCAACACCTTCAATGAATTAGTGCCGTTACCCCAATTGATCATCGAAAAAATCCAAATCGTGTTTAATTCGTACAAAACGCTCAGGCGCTTTTGCGAGCCTGGCACCCCAGACATACTTGAAGATTGTCTGGTAGGTGTAGCACGAAAATCTGCTGACCTGCCCTGGTTTATATCCCAACGCTACCCCCACAATCCGCGACGTCCAGCTGGCAACCCTTCTGCGTACTTCAGAGGTAGCAACCACTGCCGTCGAACAACACAGCGTACCAGCCCTTGGTGCCGTTCCATCAGTTCGGTCAGGCTTTCAGTACACCAGATCTGCACAAACAGTTTGGTTTCAGTCCTGACACCGAAATGCCTGAGCGTCGATTGTATTGATGCCCAGCACCAGTAATATTTTTTTAATATAACATTGTTCAAGTACTTATTCGTCGTAACAATAAACTCGCTTGTGTTTTTGCATGAATCCCAATGATTTTATAAAACATGATTCAGATAGAGCTTTGATTTGGTAGATGGACGCTTCTCATCATCCATCTACTTTCAAACCACAAACCCAAGGAGAATAATGAGAATGTCCAGAGTTTCCTAGTTTTCCAATTCGATCAACAAAGTTTTAGCCTGAGCAATCAGTTCAATGTCATTGGTAATTTCATAGGCATCAATGGCGGCCTGACAAGCTTGAATGGCTTTCTCATTTTGACCGCTGTCTCTAAAATTAAAAGCCAGCAGAATTTGTTGTTCGGCAGCCAGCTTACTGTCTTCATTCGCCAACGCCAGAGCCAATGCTTTTTCAGCGCAATCCACCGATTTTTCAAGATCACCTGTTTCAGCAAAGACCGCCGCCATCCTACCAAAAAGCCTGGCCATTAACTCTTCATCCTGCAGATTACTGGCCAACGTCAATGCCATGTTCCAGCTTTCCAGCGCCTCATTATATTTCTCCTGCAGTGAAAATGCCTTTCCCTGCAGGTCCAATAATTCCATCTGCGAGCTCAGGTCAGTCTGCTCCCGCACAACCTGCAGTCCACGTTCCAACAGCAGCATCGCTGGTTCGAAATGCCTTTGATCGATCAGAAAGGTAGCCAGTGCATGGATATTGGCCAGCTCGGCCTCCACATGCTCTATCTCTGCTGCCAAATGAATAGTTTGCTCACCATACACCTGCGCCAGTTTTACATCGCCAGACAGCGCATGCGAGCGAAACAAACCGCCCAGGATATTGATTTCCGCGATCCTATCGCCCAAGGCCGAGGCTAGCTTGAGCGCGCGCTCATATTTATCGTTAGCGGCTTCCAATTTGCCTTCCATCAGCAGGACATTGCCCAGCTTGGTGATAAATGAGCACTCCGCCGCCCGATTCATCAAATCCTGCGCAACATCACACGCCAGCATATAATTTTCTGTGGCTTTTTGCGAATCCGGCTGC
>CAINXK010000348.1 GCA_903854805.1 uncultured Anaerolineae bacterium | reverse complement strand
TTTACCGCCTTATCAGGTACAATTTAGCTTCCAATAGGGACTGTGACTTTAGCATTCCCATATTTTGGGTATTTGGAAAGATGGATGGCAGAAAAAACAAAAAACACACAAGTTACGCGAGGCCATGGCCTTCTCGAACCAATGCTGGCCAATCTGCGCGCAGGCAAGGCTAATCAATTAATCGATAATACTATGCGCCACGGCCGAATTTTAGACATTGGCTGCGGCTCTTATCCGTATTTTCTGTCTCATACTTCATTCTCAGAAAAGTTTGCCGTCGACCAGCAGCATCCCGCTAAGGAGTTAGAGGACATCAAATGGCTGGTGCTGGATTTGAACAAAGAGCCAAAACTGCCTTTTGAGGACAATTTCTTCGATGCTATCACCTTGTTGGCCGTAACAGAACATTTGAACCCCACAGCCCTGGTGATCTTGTTTCGCGAAACCTATCGGGTGCTGAAACCTGGCGGCAAGTTGATTTTAACCACCCCCGCCACCTGGGCCGACGGCGTCTTGAGCCTGATGGCAACCTTGAACCTGGTCAGCAAGGAAGAAATTCACGAGCACGTCTTCACCTACACCCTGCCATTATTGGGTTGGTATTTTGGCGCCGCGGGCTTCGCAATGGATCGAACAAAATATGGTTATTTTGAATTTCGCATGAACTTGTGGGCCACAGCCCAAAAATAACCGCGCTCCGCTTCTACCAACAGAATCTCACAGACATACGCCACCAATATCCTGCCCGCCTTAACCTGGCCGACAGGATCGTTTTTCACATCGATCGACTGCCGCACTATTTTTTGATGGACAACACGTTTTGCCATTTTTCGCGCACAACCCGAGCCCGACCCATCAGCAAGCGCGGCAAGCTCATCAATCGATAGGAACGGCTGTGCAGAATCTGGTTGTAATCCCGTTCCAATTGATTGGCGCGCTCTTGCTCTTGGGCCAACATGTGCTGGACTTGCTCCAGTGTGCGCTGGGACTGCTCTTTTTCCTGCTCAGAACGCCTGAGAACTGCGTCCAACTCCTGGTTCGCGCCTTCAAGCCTGGCTTGCAAAGCGAGCGAGTGGGCGCGTTCTTGCTCCAGCGCCGTTTGCGCTTGATCTTTTTCCTGGCCCATCCGCTCGAGGGCAATTTCCAAATCAGCCGATTTTGCCTGCTCCTGCCCAATGAGCTGCTGGAGCTGTTCCTTTTCCGCAGCGGCCTGGGTCAATTGTTGCTGTAATGCCAGGTACTGGCTGTGTAAGGCAGCAAGTTCCTGGTTTAGCTGGTCTTGCTGAGTATTAAACGCCAGCCTTTCCGCCGCGGCCTGATGCGTCAGCTCTTGACGTGTTTGTTCAGCTAGCCGAGCATCGCGTTTCCTTGCATAATCAAACTCATAGGTTGCCACATGCAGGTTAGAGATATCATGCTTAAAACTTTGGATTGACCACAAAGATGCAGCGGGGGTATCCAACAATTCTTGATAGCGGGGTGACGCCGCCTGGATTTCGGCTAACGGCTTGAGGGCGAAACTGGCATTCAGCCCCAATTCATCCAAAACCATCTCACACTTTTGTTCCAAATCAGCGAACCAGCTATCTTCGTGATCACGCACCCAACTGCGCTCTGGGTTCGACAGAACATACTGCACACTTTTATTCAGGTTCTCTTCAGAAAATAGCCCGGCAAACTTCAAGATATTGGCAACCTGTTGCATTGGGTTTGCCAAAACATCTTCATACATAACGGATAAGTCGGCCTGCCGCTGCCCGGCGATCAGGCTTAACTTCCAGAGATAATAAAACCGCTGATAGGCATGCTCGATATAGGGCGAAGCCAAAAAGGGGAATTGCCGGCACAAATCCCTGGCCCAGGTGGTCGAAAAATAATGGTCAAAATCGATCTCGTTATCGACCACCTGACGAAAAGCCCCAATCGACGAATACCACTGGTCGCGCGGGTTGCGCGCCAGATGCAGCAGCGGAATCTGGGGGTATTGTTGTTTTAGCCAGTCTAAGCGAAAATCAACCCGATTGAACTTAAAGAAACCCAGCGCCTGCTCAGGAATCGCGTCCATCAGGGCATCCAGATAATTTTTTAAAGGCTTGTGTTCATCACCGTGTTCAAGGTAAAGTTGGTCTGCACCAAAGGTGTTTTGATGCTGAGCCAGCGCTTCAGATGCCACCGTATATTCGTCAAAATAGGATTCCACAAAAAAGTGTTCCCTGTGCACCACTGCGGGATAGCGCATAAAGCAGGGCAACAGCTCGTGCAAAGGTTCATAATAGGTATGGACGTTGTTCAAACGGCGAAACAGATTCCAGATCATGGTGGAACCGCTGCGAAATCTTGAAGTAAAAAAAATTGAAGGTTTCATCATGGCCTCGTGAAAAATCAATCCGGTGTCTACCACTTTCCAATTATTATAAGGGAATATAGGATAAAACATCTCCATCGTGTCCAATCTCGATGGGTTCTCAAGAAATTGTCAGATAAATCATTCCACTCCCCAAAATAAAGAAATAAGGCTTTGGCATGATATGCATTTGAGGGGCTTTGACGCCGTAGAAGGATGTTAAAACCCTCACCTCCTTCTTCGACCTCGAAAACGGAAGAGAGCAATGAAAGAGTGGATATAATAAACATATTGTTGCCACCTGTAAAAATTTCTTGGAAAGCCTTCAAAGTGAAAATAATACGTGTTCATTGTTCTTATCATAAATGCCTGACGGTTTATTATTTGAGCATCCTGACATCCCTTTATTCGCGCCATTTTCGTTATGAACAAGGATTTAAACATTTCAATAGTCAGGTCGAAGACTTTTATCAAGAATCGGGGCAATATCGGGTCGCCTCGGTCAACAATCATGCCTTAGATTTTAAACGGCTGAGTGATCCTTTTCGCATCTCGCGCATCATCCGCGACCCCAGAGATTTAGTGGTTTCAGGGTATTTTTACCATAAAGCTGGCACAGAAGCCTGGAGCCAAATTGTCGACCCGAAGTCCGATGACTGGCAGGTGGTCAATGGGCACATCCCCGAAAAAATGGGGGCCGGCTTTTCTTTTTCTTCTTATCTGCAAGACTTGAGCAAAGAAGACGGGGTCATGGCGGAAATCGATTTCCGAAAAAATCACTTCAACTCGATGCGTTTGTGGCCAACGGACGACCCGCGCGTCAAATTATTCCGCTATGAAGATTTGATCGGCCATGAGCGCAAAGTTTTCTGGCAGATTTTCTCACATTACAAATTGCCCTTAATTGAAAGAATCATTGGAGTCCGGTTGGCCGACCAATTATCCGCGAGCAAACAAACGAGCAACCGCAGCCATATTCGCAACCCCAAATCTGGCCAATGGAAAGAACACTTTTCGGCCAGGGTGCAAGATTAGGCACGGTTCAAAAAAGCTCAAAAAATAGGCAAAAGACCTTTACAAATTATGGAACGGACAGAGGACGGGTGGAAACGGAATAGGCCCGGCAAGGCGGGTAGAATGATTACGCGGCGCTAAAAACAACGGACCAAGGCAGGTCAGTCAGGCGGATACCCCAAAAGCGTCAGCCAATCGTCCGTGCCCAAATCAATCCCGGCGAGCTCGTAAGGACTTTTACCC
>CAINXK010000347.1 GCA_903854805.1 uncultured Anaerolineae bacterium | reverse complement strand
TTCCCTGACCAACCAGGCGGCTACATAACCTTTATTTCCCTTCACATCCCTGACCTTGAGCCAGTTACCGCTCTTGCCAAGCTTTTTTACACTGGCAGCCGGCTTACCGAGCGCGATCAACTCAGTGCCTTTCGGCATTTGCCTGATAATAGTATTTCGGGCGATGAAAGCCTTGCTGCGCAATGCGACACCGGGTTCGGTAGTGCGCAGAATCAACGGCTGTTCATCCTGCATAGCAAAACTGGCAGCGACAGTCTGACGCTTGGCCGCAGGGCCAAATGCGCCCAGGCTGACGATTGACACGTACCAGGCTGCCACCACCCCCTGGCTGCCGGTCACATCCGCTACCTTATACCATTCAAAATTTACGCCCGCTTTGCGCTTGACATCTTCGGCGGGTTCAAGGACCTTTAGTTCGGTGCCGATTGGATAGACTTTCAACACGGTTGCGTCTGTGTTGTCTGGTTTGGAACGCAGCTTAAGCGCATCCACATTAGTCTTTACAACCGGGGCATCCACCGGAACTGGCGCGAGAACCGGTGGTACGCCTTTGGCCGGCGCAGCGCTGGTGCGAGTTTTTGAAACCAACCAGGCAGCTACATAACCCTGGTTTCCATCCGGCGCTTTAACCGGGAGCCAGGCATTCTGTATACCAATTTTCGGTTTGGCACTGGCATCTGCTTCCAGTGCCTTGAACTCAGTATTGACAGGGAAGCGTTTTATCAACGTAGATTCAGCGATGAGTGTCTGTGAGCGCAGTGCCAGGTCATCGGCCGTCGCAAATAATGGAAAGGATGCATACACCCCTTTATCCAGCTGAGGCGGGCTGGCTGGGGTTACCGGTCCTGCTCCGCGCGTAAAAAACACACCCGTAATGATTTTGGATGGATCAGTAGAACCTGCAATCTGCGCATACTTTGAAGTGCTCAACTTAATTTGCCCGTTTGCAACCGGGAATGGGAAAGGATCATAGACCAGGTAATCCAGGCCTTCTTTGGCATAAGCCAGCATGTAATGCGTCTGCACGCCGGGCTGGGGCGACCAATCGACCTCGATAATTACCGGGCGCCCCTGCGCAAGGTTGGTGTCAATCTCCGCCAACGGCGCAGGTTGGCCCGAACAAGCCCGATAATCCAGGGACATGCCCGTTACAACCTGGTCAATTTTGGATGCAATGATAAAGGCTGTGCCAGCCTGGAAGCCATTGATGGCCTTCATTTTATCGTTCAAAATCGTGGGAGTAAGGTTGCTGGCGCCATATTGCGTGGCACACATTCCCAGACTGGTGAGCAGACATCCATAACCACCGATAGTGGAAGTCTTGTCAAATCCCAACAGAATGTTTTTCCACTGCGGGTCAGTCTGAGAATACTGAGTAATACCCATGTTATTTCTCCAATAAATTTGATGTCTGCATCGCGATAATTCGCCAAATCAGGTAAAAATACAAGTAATAAATTAATTATACCCATTTCAGACTGTCATAACAAGTGGAGACCCGAAGATAGAATCGGGTATACTTTTAGGATGGCAGAAACTATTGGAATTTTTGGCGGAACTTTTGACCCACCCCATCTGGGGCACCTGATCCTGGCAGCGGAAGCCCTCAACCAACTGCAGTTGACCCGCGTAATGTGGATATTAACCCCACAGCCGCCTCATAAGCCCGATGGTCCGGTCACCGCACCGCATCACCGGCTCGAAATGCTCAAACGAACGATCGGCAACACACCAGGTTTTGAGATCTCAACCATCGAAAGCGAACGCCCCGGCCCACATTACAGCCTGGATACGATCGATCTGCTGCAGACCCGCCACCCGAGTGCGCGCCTGGTGCTGTTGATCGGTGGAGATTCGCTGCGTGATCTGCACACCTGGAACCGTCCCAACGAATTGCTCACCGCTGTGAATGCTTTTGGCGTTATGCGCCGCCCAGGCGATGAAATTGACCTGGCGACCCTGGATAAAAACCTGCCGGGACTGAAATCTAAGGTTCGATTTTTCGATACCCCTCAGCTTGAAATTTCATCAACCATCATCCGCGAACGG
Organism: uncultured Anaerolineae bacterium; assembly: GCA_903854805.1. The sequence continues at coordinate 2,724 of CAINXK010000347.1, read as the reverse complement.
ATCGCAACCGCCGGGCATTTCCGCTTTTTCCTAACCGCTGAAGTTTATGAATATATTCAAAAAAACAGACTGTATCGCTAGCTTGATGCGAGTCTGAATCGACCATTCAGCGCCAGTCAGATACAAAATTATACCCACCAGAAACCCGTAATTTTTTCCCCCGCTTTGTACTTTTAGGTTTCTGAAAGACTCTCGCTGAATTTCTTCGCCCGGCCCTTAGACGACAATTGTGCCGGATACCCTCTCCACCTTTTTCCGTTCCCCAGCATCACAACCCGTTCCATTCAACTACGCTGGGAATTGTTCAGCGCAATTTTGTCCGCACAATACTCAGGGAGCGATCAAACCTTGTTGAACTGCACACCGCACCAAATCTGCGTTCGAGTTAAAGCGCATTTTCGTCATAATATGAGCACGGTGGGCTTCAATTGTACGCACACTCAGATCCAATTTCTTGGCAATTGCGGCGTTTGTATTGCCTTCTGCAATATATTGTAATACTTCACGTTCGCGGGTTGATAAAACATCCAGTAGTTCATTCTTATCCATTTCGGCGTTGAGCAAGACTTCCAGCACATCACTGGCAATTTTCGTACTCAGATACCGTTTACCGTCCAGCGCATTTTGAATGGCAGCCAGAATTTCCTCAAAATCCGAATCCTTCAAGACATATCCCATTGCGCCACTTTGCAAAGCGCGAACGACATACGTGGAATTGGCATGCATGGATAGAAAGATCAATTTGGTTTTCAGACCTCTTTGTTGGGCAATCCGGGCTGCTTCGATACCGTTCATATTGGGCATCATTACATCCAGAAAGGCGATATCCGGGCTGAGTTCAACCATCAACCGCAGCGCTTCTTCTCCATCGCTGGCTTCACCGACCACCACAAAATCTGGGTTTGCTGTCAGCAAGGAACGCAAACCTTGGCGCACCAATTTATGGTCATCTGCAAGAATAATTTTGATGGGATACATACTTTACTCCGGCTGCCCCAAATCGAACTCAGCAATTACAAGCGTGCCCTGGCCTGGCGCTGATTGCAAAACGAAGTGTCCACCAGCCATATTCACACGTTCCCGCATTCCAGATAGCCCCGTAGAAGCAAACATTTCCTTTGATTTGATGTCAAAACCTTTGCCGGTGTCAGCAATCGAAACCCGTAAAAAGCCCGGTTTAATGATGAGGGTAAAAGTGGCTTCGTTCACTTCGGCGTGACGGGCAATATTGGTAATTGCCTCCTGCGCTACGCGGAAAACAGCAGTTTCAATCGTCTTATTAAATCGGCGTTCATCCAATGAATTAACATTGTGAGATATGACAATTTTCGTATGGCTTGTAAAGCGTTTAAACAAATCATCCAGGGCAGCCGCCAGACCAAAATCATCCAGAACGGCTGGACGCAAATTAAGCGAAATTTCACGCACACGCTGCATTAATTCGTTGGTAACCGCACGCGCCTCCCCGAGCTGGCTGGATGTGTTATCCTCTTTACGCTCAAGGATAAGCTTGAGTCCGGTCAGTATCTGACCGATTTCATCGTGCAGTTCTACTGCCACACGTCGCCGTTCATTCTCTTGCGCGTTCAGCGTCTGCTGCGAAAGATTTTGCAACTGCATGTTTTTTATAGAAAGTTCAGCCAGAGTTTCTTTTAATTTTTCGCGTTCAATGACCAGATGCCGGTAACGATCCACTCGCCGAAGAGTGTTCAAGCGAATCTCTAATTCGAGACTGTCGAATGGTTTGGCAAGAAAATCATCGGCTCCAGCCATAAGACCATTTAGTTTTGCTTCACGGTCATCCAGAACAGTGATCATGATGATCGGAACCTCTCCAATTTGGGGATCCAACCGGATTCGCTTGCAAACATCGTAGCCATTCATACGTGGCATCATCACATCTAACAAAATCACATCTGGATTGAGCTGCCGGGCCATTTCAATGCCTTGAATGCCGTCCTCCGCCATTTCCACATGAAAATTTGGTTTTTTTAACAAGGCCGCCAGGGTGGTCCGTGTAATCAATTCATCATCAATGACAAGAATAGTGTAAATATGTTCGCTCATGATTTTTCCTCAAGCAGCTTTTGAATAGAAACCGCCAATTCTTTCAGTTTTAGTGGTTTGCTCATGTATACGTTTGCGCCAGCTTGCAGGCACTGCTCCTGGTCACCGGGCATCGCCAGGGCGGTGACCGCAATCATAGGCACCGCTGCGATCAGCGGGTCAGGATGGGCACGCAGACGACGGATAGCTTCCAGACCATCCATACCAGGCATTTGAATATCCACCAATACGATATCCGGATGAACATCATTGACTCTCTCGAGCAGTTCGGCGCCACTGCGAACCTTTAGTACCCGATAATGTTTGGTTCCGAGGAAATCCGCGACCATTTGCAATACCATCTCATTATCGTCTGCGAGCATCACGAGGTGCGAATTGGAACCCTTTGGCGAAGTCGGTAAATTGGAGAGTACGCCAGCGGCAAGGTCTGGTTCAAATGGAACAGGCAGGTTAGCTTGAGGCGACCAGGGCAGCGTGACGATAAAGCAACTGCCTTTGCCAAAGACACTTTCAATTTCGATACCACCGTTGTGCATTTCTGTAAGACGTTGAGCCAACGAAAGACCGAGCCCTGTACCCGAGTATTGACGCGCAAAGCTGCTATCAATTTGCACAAAAGGTTTAAAGAGCTTGTGGAGATCATCGGAATTGATCCCA
>CAINXK010000346.1 GCA_903854805.1 uncultured Anaerolineae bacterium | reverse complement strand
GCTTTTAGCGCTAAGCCCGCAGAGAACCCCAATTGGACGCGGATTTTCGCGGATGTACGCGGAAAAACCAAAAGATTTTTGCTTTTTCCGCGCTTGTCGGTGCTCGTCCGCGTCCCAAAAGAATTTGAATAAGCAAGTTATGCTCCACTGCGATTTAGCAGCTGCGGCAAGCAGAAATACTTGGTTCTGCCCAGATTTATGGGGAAAAATATACCATCCAGACTAGCGCTGACTTGTGAGTATCCAGCGCAGTTATTTGATGGACTATTGTGGATGTTTTTATCACGAATAAATCCACTTCGCTGCGCGGCACGCAAAGCACTGCGGATGCCATGCTGCAGGTTATTTTAGCAGCACGTAGAGCGTGTCGATTGCCAGATATGAGCCGTCGGCGGGGCTGACATCTGAAATTTCGATGCGAACCGGGCCTTTGTAGCCGCCAATGGTTAGATCGAGCGGCAGTTCGAAGGTGCCGGGGCCGCCCAGGCCGTCGCCATTGATGGTGAAGCCGGCCTGACCTGATGGTTCATTGGTGTCGAGTGGGAAGATGGTGTAGGTTAGATTGTTTTCGAAGGGGGAGATGCTGACACTGCCCTTGATGAGGAATGGGCCGCTGATCTCGCTGCCATCGGCTGGGGCTTCGATTTGGATACTGCGTTCGCTGCCTTCGCTTGTCTTTGAAGTCAGGCGTGAAAGGATCAGGCTGTTTTCGATCAGGCGGTAATAACCGGTTTTGGGCAGGGCTGCGCAGCACATGGGATCGTTGGGGCCGTGGACGATGGCATCTACGAATATTTCTCCGTTCTGGATGGCGAGTTCATTCAGGATGGGGCGGTCATCGATCAGGGCGTTGGCTGCCGGTTTTGGCTGGCCTGCCTGGTTGAGGATGGCGACGACGGAAACAAATTCTCCGGTGCCGCCGAAGTTTTCGACCATGGTAACGGCGGCGTCTTCAAGGCCGTCGCCGTTCAGGTCTCCGAAGGCAATTTTCTGACCGAGGTGGATCAAAACGTAACCGGGTTGGGCCGGGTCTGTGCCTTCTTCGTATTTGCCATCTTTGAGGGTGATGTCGCGCAGGATCTGGTCTGAGCCGAGGATGGTCAGGCTGGCATTGCGAAGCTGGTCCAGCGTGAGAGTGGGGCTGGCGCTGGTGGCGGTGGCGGCGGGCATGGTTTGGGTGGCCGGAACCAGGGTCTCGGTGGGGACGGGGACGTAGGCGGTGGCTGGGATGGGGGTGAGGGTGGGGGTTGCCAGCACGACGACCGGTGGGCTGCTGGGTTGGGCGGCCGGTGGGGTCAGAGAGAGCGGGGGCGGGTTGAAATCCAGGATGCAGGCTAGCATGGCCAGGGCCAGGAAGAGTGTCGCGACGAGTGCTCGTTTCATGAGGTTGCCTCCCGATCGAGAAAAAAAGCCGTACTTATTCAGGACGGCTTTTGGTTGGGTAAAGTTCCAGTTTGCGGCGAGCCGGGTGTGCGCAGTTTCGCCAGGGTTGCAGGCGTTGACGGCCGTAGTAACCGGCGGTCTGGATGCTTTCGGATTGGGTGGAAGCCAATCTGGCCGCGGGTTATGGGTTGATGGCCATCCAGGTGTTGCCGCCGTCGCGAGTGACGTAGATGCGGACCCGGTTTTTTGCATCGGCGGTCAGCAGATAACCGGTGGTTGGATCGACGAATTTGATACTGGTGGCCTGTTCTGAACGCCCAAAGGCAACCGGCAGCAGCTGCCAGGTTTGGGCAGAGTCGCTGGTGAAATAAAGTCCGCGTTTGCCCCAGACCCAGCCGGTTTTTGGATCGAGGAAGGTATATGGGCCGCCTTCAATGACAGTGCCACCGGGCAGCCAGTTTATGCCGCCATCGGAGGTGTAGTAGAAGACCCGGTTTTTGTCGCCGGTATCAAGCGAGATGTAATCGACGGGCAGCAGGCCTTCGCTCTCGTTTCCGGGGAAAAAGACCGGTGGCAGAGTGGTGGTTTTCAGGGATGTGATATTTTGGGGTACCTGGATTTCCTGTGGGGCCCAATCGAGCCCGCTGTTCTCAGTTTTGTAAAGGACTGCTTTTTGAGGTTGGGCAGCTACGCCAATCCAGCCACGTGCGGGGGAGATGAAGGCCAGCCCGGTTTTTATGCCGGTTTCTGGCAGGCTGGGGGTGGTTGCGCCGGGGAAGATGACGTTCCAGGTGAGGCCGTTATCTGTGGAATTATAGATTGTGCTGATGGCGGTATCGGGGCCGGTGCGGGTCATTTCCAGGAAGTAGCCAACCTGGCCGGTAAAAGTAAATTGACCGCGGCTAAAGGGTACCGGGCTGATTTGCCAGGCGCCGCCGCCGTTGCTTGTGTAGTAGAGCAGGCCAGCCTGGCCATCTGGGGCGGGCACTACCATATAGATGGTATTGATATCGACAAAGAGAGCCTGGGTGAATTCGTCGATCTGGCCCTCTTGCAGGGGGATCGAGAACCAGGTCAGGGCGCCATCATGGGTCAAGAGCAGGGCGTTGTTGATAAGGCCAAAGCCATCGTTGGGCGTGAACATTTGGATGGAGCGCAGCGGCGGGCCGTTTGGTGAGTTCAGCGGCGGGATGGGGGTGTTGGTGGGTTTGGCAGTGGGCGCCGGCGCTGGGGCTGTATTGGTAATGGTTGGGGCGGGTGGCGCTGCTGTGGGTGTGGATTGACTCTGGCAGGAGCTCAGTCCAGCCAGCAGGAGCAGCAGCATTGCTATGGCAGCCAATTGTTTCACAGTAGCCTCCTATCTTTTTTTAGAGACATTCGATAATGGTTGCTTCGCCCTGTCCAACCCCTACGCAGAGGGTGGCCAGACCGTAACGGATATTTCCGCGTCGTCGCATTTCGTGAACGAGGCTGGTGAGGATGCGCGCACCGG
>CAINXK010000345.1 GCA_903854805.1 uncultured Anaerolineae bacterium | reverse complement strand
GCCATGAATCCGACCGCATCCGGGTTGATCAACGCCAACGGGGAAGTTGGCATGGGACAAGGATTTGCTATCCAGACTGCCGGTTCCCTGGCAGGCGGTAGCACTACCCCTCAGCAGCTGCTCAGCGGTATTTTTCAAGCGCTCAGTGGAAACAGTGGCATTTCCCAGGTGCAGGCAGATCAATTTGCCGATGCGATGATAAACAACCAGGGTAATTCCTGGGCTTTTTTGGCACTTGGTACGGATACCTGGAATATTTTTCAGAAACTTCTTACGTCTTCTATGAAAGATCAGAATGTCTACCTGCTGGCCATGCTGTACAACTCCTGCTCGAATTCGCCAACCGGCTGCCCGGCAGAACTGTGCCAGGCTAACCCGGTTGCGTGTGGTCTACCGCCGACCGAAGTCACCCCGGTCACTACTCCCGAAGCAACCCAGACACCACCCCCATCCTGCCCGGGGCCATCCATCTCCCAGGCGGCACCCAGTCTATCTATCTCAGCGGGTGCGCCAAATTATCCGCTGGTGGTGGGTCAGGATCCCGAAAAGCGCGGCGCGGACGTGCAGGCCTCGGTCTCGATCCCGCCAGTCATCTACACCTGGCATGAACCGATCTTCGAAACCCAGAGGGTCTGTCGTGGTGGAACAAATGGAGTTCCACAAACCTGCCGCAATATGCAGATCTTCAAGGGCTGCCGCGCTCACCGCGAAACCCTGCCGGAGCAAATTACCAGTTCACGGGCCACAGCCACCCTGTCCGGTGCCAGCCGTAACTGGATCGTGAGCGACCTGGGGTCGACCTGGTACGGCGCTTTTGTGCATCAGGGTTTATTCGACCTTAAACGCTATGGCTCACCATCCACCGGTTGCAGCGGCACCTGTTCGTTTACCCTGACTGCATCAAAAGTTCCCTTTGCAGATCCCGGCGTTTTTGATCTGCTGGTTTCGGTAAACACTGCCGGTACCTTTTTCAACGGTCGGGCAATCACCAACCCGCGCGCCCTGAGCCAGACCGGCAAAGCCAAAATCTGGGTTGTTTTGCCCACCCTGATCGATGCATCATCATCCGGACAATGAACATTCTTTTATTCCTTTTCGGTCTGGTCTGGTTAGCGATGCTTGTCCTGGTATTTTCCGTTTTAAGAATATCAGGCGAGTGCAGCGAAGAAGAACGCTTTCAAGAAGACAAAGCGTTCTTTGAAAAATGGCTGCGTGATCACGAAGGGTTGTCGTAACCTGCCTTCCGCCTTATCCAGGAAAATATGTCCTTCGAGCAAATCAACACCTTCATTCTCGATATTCCAGTCTACGCCATCAACGGCTTGCTTTGGCTTTTATACGGCCTGGCCGGTTCGCTGGCCGCACTGGTCAGCGCCGGGGCAGCAGCTGTGATGGGCTTGGTGGTCGATCAGGCGGTGCAGCAGCTTTCCAGTTCCCGTCCACTGCGGCAGGGACGCGGAGAAAGTCAGCCGGTAGTTCGCACCGCCCAAATCCTGACCACTGGCGTTCTGACCTTATGGCTGGGAGCGCAGTGGGGTATGGGCGCGCCTGTACCCTGGATCGGCGCTGCCATGTGGCTTTTTGGCCTGGGAGCGATACTGGTTTCCCCAGCGCAGCGTTTCAACCTGCTGTGGTTCGTAAAATCCGGAGTAGCCGTCTACGCGCTGGCTGTCATCGGCAGTCGTCTATACCTGAACATGACCCAGAATGTCTCGCCGGAAGCCTGGGCGTCGATGGTAGGTACCGCACAGACCGCCGTGAATGTGGTTTCAAATACGCGCGGAAATGTCACCACCGTGAT
>CAINXK010000344.1 GCA_903854805.1 uncultured Anaerolineae bacterium | reverse complement strand
GCCGGTATTCCGTTCCATTTACAAAGTCCATCTTGAACAACAAAAACAAATGGGTGCATCTCTGAAAACGCAGAAAGTATTGACAAAATAGTAGCCTTGCATGAAAGTAAGAGTTCGACGAAAACCCTACTCAAAGCAAAGGCTACCAATGGAATTTTGCCATACTGACATTTTTTTGCATAGTGCTGCGGCAAAGCAACTTGCCGAATTGCTCCAGAAACGACGTCAAAAATGGGCTGGGCAGCCAGCTGAACTGCCTGGCATGAACGATTTCGAAGACTATGAACAAGAACTTCATAAGGCGGTCATGCTCCTGGAGTGCGAATTGGTGCAAGAAGAATTAAGCCGCTATGATGTCACGGCTGAGGAAATCACGGTGGAGAAAAAGACCTATCGAAAAGGTCGCTGTTCTTCTGAGACCTATTTGACGGCAGCGGGTTGTGTCACCGTGGAGCGCCATCTCTATGTTGGCGTGAACGCCAAAGACAAAACCCTATGTCCGATGGAATTACGCAGCGGTCTAATTTCTGGTTATTTCACGCCTCGCGCTGCACGGCAGGGAGCCTATGCAATGGCGCATCTCACACCAGGCGAAAGTGAGGCCCTGTTTGCCGAGATCGGTAACATGCAGCCGTCCCGGAGCAGTCTTGATCGGCTCACAAAGGCCCTCTCTCCGCACTGGGAAACCCACCGCACCATTTGGGAAGCCCAACTGCGCCAGGCTGAAACGGTACCAACGCATGCAGATGTGCTTGCAATTTCCGTTGATGGTGTCATGGCTCCGATTCGCGGGGTTGACAAGCTTGAAAAGACCGAACAGCCCGGAAAACACGCCAGTGGACCCACTGGATACAAGGAAGTTGGCTGTGGCACCGTCAGTTTATATGACCGAGAAGCGGCGCGCTTACAAACGGTGCGCTATGCGCGGATGCCAGAAAGCAAAAAAGTGACCTTGCAACAGCAATTGGAAACTGAAGTTGCCAATATTTTGGCATTGAGACCCAATTTACGGCGTATCCACCTGGCCGATGGAGCCAAGGACAACTGGCGTCTGATCAACGACATTGAAGCCCTGCTACCCGCACCACTCGAACCGCCGCTTGAAATTGTTGATTACTACCATGCCTGTGAGCATCTCAAAAGAGGCTGCGATGCGGCTTGGGGCGAAAGCACTCCAGAAAGCAAGCAGTATTTTGACCGCCTGAAAACGAAGCTCAAAGAAACGGATGGCGGTGCAATACTGATCCTTCGTGTCTTGCGTTTTCAGTCCAGCACCGCCAAAGGTAATCGTCGCAAACGTTTAGAGGCTGAGCTAACTTATTTCCGTAACCAACACCATCGCATGCACTATCCTGATTACATTCGTTTGAATTTACCCATTGCCAGCGGCGTGATGGAAGCCAGCTGCAAAACCTTAGTGACACAACGCCTGAAACGATCTGGCATGGCATGGGCCAATGCAGGTGGTCAGGCCATCCTTACTTTGCGGAGTCTGGTCCAAAGCAACCGTTGGCATTCTGCCTGGCCACTGCTGAGCGCTGACTTCCGCAAATCGATCAAAATATCCAAACTGTCCAAGTCAAAAGGTATCAAAACTCACAAAACCCAGACGATCAATTTCTCAGGTTTCCATCCTGTTCGAATGCCTGGCTATCAGTCTTTGCCACTTGCAGGGTAAGTTCTTGCAGTTTGAGAGATGCACCCAAAACAAATTGTAGGCCAGCATCATCAACTGAAAAATGGCTTCGTTGGCCCAAAAGGATTAGATCAGAAGGTGTCCAACAGCCATATCATACTTGGCTTCTTTGATGTAATTTTCAGAATTGCCACGTTTTTCGTAAGCAATGACCACTTTTTCTGAAGGCAGTTCGGTATTGGTCACAAAGTAAAAGTATTGGTATTTGTCACCTTCCAGAAGAGATAATTGTGCCCTTTCTTTTTCCGATTTCAATACTCGACTCCACTGCAAAAAGGACAGGACAAAACATATCCGAAATGCACTCTCCACATTTAGCGAGAAATTTAATATAATACGGGCACATCAGTAACGCCCGAGGAAACTATGTTC
>CAINXK010000343.1 GCA_903854805.1 uncultured Anaerolineae bacterium | reverse complement strand
GCATAGGTCATTGGTTAATTATATGATTAATGTTGTTGCGAGCTTGGTGGCTTATTCTTACCAAGAGAAAAAACCTTCTTTGGGTCTTAAACTAGAAGATTGGCTGCCCATGGTTATTTAGCTTATCCCGAACTCAGGTTAGTTAATAATTTAGCCACTTGGACAACCGCGCCGAATGGAATTAAGAAGTTGCGCGAGTTGATTTTGGAATTGGCGGTGCGTGGGTTGCTTGTGCCGCAAGATGCAAATGACGAACCCGTCAGCGTGTTGTTGGAAAAAATTGCCGCTGAAAAAGCGCGGTTAGTGAGTCAGGGGAAAATTAAGCCGCCTAAACCGTTGCCGAAAATTAGCGAAGCTGAAAAGCCGTTTGTTTTGCCGAAGGGTTGGGAATGGATAAGGCTTGGGGATTTAGGCATAACTCAAACAGGAACAACACCTCCAACAAGTAATCCAGAGTTTTTTGGAAAAGACTATCCCTTTATCAAGCCTGCTGATATTTCTTATGATTCAATTAATTACAATAACGATGGATTGTCAGAAGAAGGAATAAATAAAGGAAGATTAATAAAAGAATTTTCTGTTTTAATGGTTTGTATAGGCGGTTCTATCGGAAAAGTTAATTTTGTTGATAGAGATTGCTCTTGTAATCAACAGATTAATGCAATAACTCCATATTTAAGCGATGTAAAAGCTCTCAGTTATTTTATGGGGGCTGGTTTATTTCAACAGCAAGTTTTATCAGAAGCACCTCAAACTACTTTACCGATTTTAAGCAAGGGAAAATGGGAAAAACTGCTTATTCCACTTCCACCACTTGCAGAACAACACCGCATCGTTGCCAAAGTTGACGAACTGATGCAGCTTTGCGACCAATTGGAACAAAAGCAAAACCACAGCCAACAAACACACCGCCAACTGGTCAGCACGTTGTTAACCACACTCACCGAAGCCCACTTTCAAGCGGCATGGTCACGGATTGCCGCGAATTTTGACGCGCCTTTCACCACCTTAAGCAGTGTTGAGCAGTTGCAGAAAACCATTTTGCAATTGGCGGTGCGTGGGGTTGTAGTTCCGCAAAATCCCGATGACGAACCTGCAAGCGAATTATTGAAGAAAATTGCCGAGGAAAAAGCGCGGTTGATTGCTGAGGGGAAAATCAGAAAGCAAAATCCTTTGCCAAAAATTAGCGAAAGTGAAAAGCCGTTTAATTTGCCTGATAATTGGGAGTGGGTGAAGCTTGATAACCTCGCTCTTCTTTCAGAAGCAGGATGGAGTCCAAAGTGTGAATCAACTCCAAGAGAAAATGATAGATGGGCTGTATTAAAAGTTAGTGCCGTTACATGGGGAAAATTTAATCCTAACGAAAATAAAGAGCTTCCATCAAATTTCAAAGAAAAACCAGAATACGAAGTTCATTCTGGAGACTTCTTAATTTCCCGTGCAAATACTGCTGACTTAGTTGCAAGAGCTGTAATAGTTCCAGAAAATGCTCCAAAAAAATTAATGATGAGCGACAAAATCATCAGATTTGTTTTTTCAAGCAAGACAGATGCAAACTTTATTAATCTAGTTAATAGTTCTGAATTTTCTCGAAATTACTATGCGCGTGTGGCTGGTGGAACTAGCAGTTCAATGAAAAATGTATCAAGAGAGCAAATTCGCAATTTAGTTTTTGCACTTCCCCCTCTCGCCGAACAACACCGCATCGTCGCCAAAGTGGATGAATTAATGACCCTGTGCGAACAACTCAAAACCAAACTCCAAACCGCCCAAACCCTGCAACAACAACTGGCGCAAACGCTGGTGCAACAAGCGGTGGCTTAAAACCACTGAATACCGAATTTATAAACTCACTTGAAAAAGAGGATGATATGGGCAGCGCAGCAGGACTTCTTTGGGGTGTGTTATTTAGTTCGCTCGGCTTGGGATATTTTATGTATGGCAAAAAACAAAAAGCCAGCGTTCCCTTCGCTTGCGGCGTGGCATTAATGTAATGGTCAAGTAAAAACCGACACTTTTTTAAAGAGAAACTTGAGATTTCAATTCAAACTGAGCAGGAGACACATAACCCAGCGTTGAATGAATCCTATCCACATTGTAGTAGCTGATGTAATCCCACACCGCCGCTTTCGCCTCATCGCGAGTTTTGAAAGAAAACCGATTTAACCACTCGGATTTCAGCGTCCTAAACACCCGCTCCGTTGGGCTATTGTCCCAACAATTACCCTTACGGCTCATGCTCTGCACCATGTCGTAATCAGTCAACAATTGCCGATATTCATGGCTCGCATACTGACTACCACGATCAGAATGGTGCATCACGCCGTTGGGCGGTTTACGCCGCCACCACGCCATCTGTAGCGCGTCCTTGCACAGTGACGTGCGCATATTGTCTTGCACCGACCAGCCAATGATTTTGCGTGAAAACAAATCCACCACAATCGCCAAATACACCCAGCCCTGCATCGTCCAAATGTAAGTAATATCGGTCGTCCAGACCTGATTCGGCTTTTCCGGTTGAAAATTCCTAGCCAGCAAATTGTCGCAAACAGCCAAATCATGGTCACTATCGGTGGTGTTTTTGTAGCGCAGTTTTTGTTTGACAGAAATTTCCATTAATTTCATTAACTTACGCACACGATACCGACCGATTTTTACGCCTTCGTCACGCATC
>CAINXK010000342.1 GCA_903854805.1 uncultured Anaerolineae bacterium | reverse complement strand
CCCAAAATAACAGCTCGCCATGACTAGCACGCCCACAATTCCTACCAGCAAAGGTTGTTTGGGGCGTAAGGTAATCGAGTGAATCGCCGCCAGCAGCAGGTAAAAAATCACCAAATCGTTTTTTATAAGCAACTCTGGCGCGCTGGCATTTCCCTGAAAAAGATACCAACTGATTGGAAACCAGACCAGCAAAATGCTGTCAAAAAGCGCGATAAGTATTCCAAGCTGCTCCAAATGAACAACCCGTTCCACGCGCAGCAGGATGAATAGAAAAATTCCCAGCGGAATCAGCGCGATGATAAGATTCGAAATGAGCAGGATGCCCCTCGCGGTGAATAAAGCCCCGGTAATATCCACCAGTGCCAGACAAAAATGAAGCCAGGCTAAAAGCCGCAGCCCCGCAATCTCGGATTGCCGCAATAAATCCTTTTGATGGATCTGATCATCTGTCATTAATTGGCTGTCCTTCAGATACGGTAAATAAATTTATCGCGAAATATTAATGAAGTCTATCTCAACTACAAAACCAATTTTTTTTCCATGGGTTTGACAATTATAATATATATGTATATAATAAATACATATACTAAAAAAGGAGAGAGTATGTGGACAACAGAGTACACCATCATCACGGATGCAACGAAGGAATCAATTTGGAAAGCTTGGGCTGATGTGGAGAATTGGTCAAAGTGGGATAAAGGCGTGGAGTGGTGCCGGCTGGATGGAGAATTCAAAACGGGAACCACCAACACACTTAAGCCAGTGGGCGGACCCAAGGTAAAAGCCGTGATTACCGATTGCCAACCGTTTAAGCAGTTTGCAGACGTTTCAAAACTTCCACTGGCAAAGATTGAATTTATTCACGAGTTGGCAGAAGAGAAAGACGGATTGCACGTAACCCATCGTGTGAATATTTCAGGTCCGCTGAGTTTTTTCTTCGCGCAGTTGATCGGGAAGGACACAGAAAGGGATTTGCCCGAAACCATCGGAAATCTCGCGCGCCTGGCGAAGGAGTCAAAATGAGCGGGGCGCGTTACTGGGTCATTGTGGCATCGAAAAATCATGTGCAAAATGGCGTGCGATGGGGAATCGCACAGGCAAATCATGGAAAAGCCGCGCCGCTTAGACGGATGCAAACGGGGGACGGCATCCTGTATTATTCGCCAAAACTTGAGTTTGGCGGCGACGAGAAATTGCAAGCCTTTACCGCCATCGGTCAGGTTACGGGTGATACAATTTATCAATTCGATATGGGCGACGGATTTGTGCCTTATCGCCGCGATGTGAAATATTTTGGATGTCGTGATGTTCCCATTCAACCGCTTATTCCCTTTCTCACTTTTATTCAGGATAAAAACAGTTGGGGATATATGTTTCGGTTTGGTTTTTTTGAAATTCCCAAAATTGACTTTGACTTGATTGCCAGTCAGGTGTTATTGGAAAAGGAAATTGATGGTTGATAACAAAGGTATTTTTCAAGTGGAAAGCGCGGAAGACAGCCCAGGTTTTTTGCTTTGGCAGGTTTCAAGTATATGGCAGAGGCAGATTAACGCTGCGCTGCGTCAGTTTGGGCTGACTCACGCCCAATTTGTTTTGCTGGCTTCATTAACCTGGCTGGTCAACAAAGACAAACCGCTCACGCAAGTGGAACTCGCCCATCACGCCAAAATGGATGTCATGATGGCTTCCAATGTTTTACGATCGCTGGAAGAAAAAGAGCTGATTCTTAGAAATCCCCACCCTACGGATACAAGAGCAAAGTCCCTCGCCGTTACAGACAAGGGACTTGAACTGGCAGGAATGGCGGTTCAGGTTGTTGAAGGAATAGACAAAGCCTTTTTCAATTCGCTGGGAGCTGATATCTCTGATTTCAATAAAAAGTTGTTGAACTTGGTCGACGTAAATACATTCGCAGGCGATTGATTGAGTTGGACTACTCCGCAAGTGAATTTGAAAAAGATTATGGCAAATCTTATCAGACAGTTTTTTGTTTCATCCACCGCTGATAGATGAGCAATCCTGCCGCGCCCAGCAAAAGCGAAGTCAGGATGCCTTCGTTTGTTGGGGTCAAAATTGGGCCCAGTGGGCGATTGAGCTTGATCAGGCCGTTGATAATCAGCGGCATACTCAACCCGTTGATAACGTTGTGCAGGATAAAAACCGGCCAGACCGATTTGCTCGCCAGCCGCAGTTCGCCGAACAGGATCGCGGTTGGAACCAAACTGATGATTCCAATCAACAAAAAGACCGGCAGGCTGGTAGATAGGAAACTGTTTAGCGTCGCTTTATCCAGGTAATAAGCATAGTATGGCAGGTGCCACGACCACCATAGTATGCCCACGATCAGGTGGTTCAAAAGTCGCGGCACCTTGGCGGCCTCTAGACGTGGAGTCAGATACCCGCGCCAGGCAAACTCCTCGAAAATGTTTTTCACCAGCGACCCGGCCGTCATCACTCCCGCCGCGGCAAGGTACGCGCCGAAGCCCTGCGCGATAAACCCGTCAATGCTGATTGCTCCGGTCACGACGGCCAGGCCAAAAGACACGAGCGCCGCCAGCGGATAGACCAAGATTGCCAGCAGGTACCAGATCCAGCCGGAGTGGAGATGCAGCCCAAATCCGCTCTCCTTCCAGCCGTCCCCGCCAAAAGCCCGAAGCAAAATCCCGGAAAGCGCCGGGGAGACCAGCCAGACCAGCGCACCCAGGCTTTGCATGGGCGGGGCAGTGTTGCCGGTCACGTTATTAAGCCAGATGCCCAGCCAGCCCCCGCCGACCGTAAAAAGCCCCATAATGATGAT
>CAINXK010000341.1 GCA_903854805.1 uncultured Anaerolineae bacterium | reverse complement strand
GGAAGCCCTGGACGACCTGCAAAACAGGTACGGCAAAAAGATCATCGACCGTGGTGGTTGATAGTCCACATTCGTGTTTTCCCCAAACACCCCCATCACGAATACCCCGAATAAACGAATGACACCCAGGCCATTCACAGCCTCGCACTATTCGTGTAATGCGTGGGAAGAGCCATGCATCAGCGCGTAGCTACCAGCCCCGCGCACCTGCCAGAAAAGCCTTGCCCGGCATGGACTTTTTCCCCGCCGGCTGAAGGTCATCAAAAACGATCAGCCCATCCTGCGTACCAATCGCAGGAAGCCCATCCACCACCACCCGCTGACCTATCTGCGCCGTGCCAGCCTGGCAATGCGCGCGCTGGATTTTAAGCGGGGCCCCATTCCAATCCAGCCACGTACCCGGCCAGGGCGAAAAAGCACGGATCTTGCGTTCCAACTCCAGCGCCGGTAGATTAAAATCGAGCAGCCCAGCCTCTTTCTTCATCATCCCAAAATAGGTGACACCTGCCTCGGGCTGGGGTCGCGCAGCAATCTCGCCAGCCAGGTAACCCGGCAGCGTCTCCAACAACAACTCCCCACCCAGGATCGAAAGCTTTTCAAACAAGCTTCCACCCGTATCGGCCGGGCCAATCGGGATGGCCCTCTGACTCAGCATGGGGCCTGTATCCAGACCCACATCCATCTTCATGATGGTGATCCCAGTTTCAGCATCCCCGGCCAGGATGGCAGCCTGGATGGGCGCGGCCCCACGATGCCGCGGCAGCAGCGAAGCGTGAATATTGATACAACCAAATTTTGGCAGATCAAGCACGTTGGCGCGCAAAATCTGCCCAAAAGCCGCCACCACGATCAAATCCGGCGCCCAATCCTGCAGCTGTTGCAAGGACTCTGGTGTACGTAGTTTCTCGGGTTGAAAAACCGGCAAGCCCAATTCGAGGGCCGCCACTTTAACTGGCGGAGGAGTAAGTGTCATACCGCGCCCAGAGGGGCGATCTGGCTGGCTGACAACCCCACAAATGGGGTAATGCGCCGCAAGCGCGCGCAGGGTAGGTACTGCAAAATCGGGTGAACCCATGAAAACAAGGCGAATTGTCATTTTTCTATTTTAACACAAGACAAATCAGTTGATTTTTGTCCAGTTTCGTTGTACAATCATTTCAACCAAATCTCAGGAGGAAGAAACTATGTCTGATTTTAATGCTGAAGTCACCAGTGACGATAAGTTGTGGGCCGCTCTTGCCTATGTCTTCTCGCCGATTGTCCCCGTCATCCTGATGCTGATGGAAGACAAGAAAAACCGCCCGTTCATCAAGGCACATAATGCACAGGCCCTTATTCTAGGAATCATCGTCATCGTCACCTCCGGCATCTGTGTCGGCATCCTGGTCTGGATCTATGCTTTGTACCTGGCCTACCAGGCTTACCAGGGCAAGACCGTGGAAATTCCAGTGATCACAAATCTGTGCAAGGGCCAGGGCTGGGCCTAATTCCAGCAGGCAAAAGTAAAAGACTCGCGTGGGTAACTCTGCGCGAGTCTTTTACTTTAAAACGTCTGATGCAACTTTTAGGGACAAGTCGCGTAGGTTGAATTGTGACATCATGTATTGAAAATCGCAAATTCTGCGAACGAGGCAAAAATGACAACCGAAACCCTGAATAGCCAACCAACAAATATGCCTGTACCCATCTCCCAGGGCGAAGAACACACCTGGGCCATGCTGGCCCACCTGAGCATCCTGGTAAACCTTTTTACCGGCGTTTTGGGGCCAGTGGTCGCCTTGATCATCTACCTGATGTTTGCCAACCGCTCGCGCTATGTGGCCTACCATGCCATGCAATCATTCCTGTTTCAGCTCCTGGTCTGGTACGGGATCGGCGTGATGTGGGGCATCGTCGGCATCCTGAGCGCACTACTGATTGGCATCGTCCTGATCCCCTTCGCATGCCTGCTGACGCCGCTCCTGCTGTTGGGAATGGCCATCGCCCCAATCTATGGCATCATCGCTGCAGTTCAGACTTCCCAGGGCCAGGATTTCCAATACTGGTGGGTGGGCGGCTGGGTGCGCGGTCTGCTGACCGGTGTTTAATAATGAACCCTAAATTTATTCTATCGATTTATACGAGGCTACCATGACAAACGAAAACTACAATTCCAGCTCACCAGCTCCTCTCTCACCTGCCGATGAACGCACCTGGGCCATGCTTGCTCACCTGAGCGTGCTGGCGAACCTGGTGACGGGCTTCCTGGGCCCGGTTGCAGCCCTGGTGATCTACCTGGTTTACAAGGAGCGCTCGCGCTTTGTGGCTTACCACGCCATGCAAGCCTTCGTCTTCCAGCTGGTCTTCTGGGTAGGCGGCGGTGCGCTGACCGGGCTGGCCTGGGCCGTCAGCGGCATCCTTTCTGCCGTGTTGATCGGGCTGTTGTGCATGCCCTTCGCCTGCCTGCTCGGACTTATACCGGTTGGCGCATTGATCTACGGCATCATCGGCGCAGTTCAAACTTCACAGAGCCAGGACTTCAAATACTGGCTGATCGGCGACTGGGTCCGCAAAACATTGGAAAGTTAACACCCCACCGGCCCTTCTTTCTCCATTCACCCAATTATTGATAAAAGCGTCCGCGGCCAAATGGTCGCGGACGCTTTTATCAAATTCTATTTCTGAGGCTCACTGCGCTCAAGCGCCTGGCCCAGATGCTCGGTCACCAGAGCGGCCAGCTGCGCCACGTAGGGCTGCCGGAGCATGGTGAGATGATTGCCAGGCACATCGAAATACGTCACCCGCCCCGTGACAAATTCAGGCCAGGCCTCAGTGATATCCCAGGTTTTGTAAAGTGGTTTTTCGGTTGAACGGTAAACGACCAGATCGCCATTGTATTTCCCAGGTTGGTATTCAGTACGCGCCATAAACGGATAGCGGTGCCTGTCAAACCACAAGCGATCCTGTATAATCTTTAGCTTGTATATCTTCTGAACCCATTTGCTTTTTGAAAGCAGCTTAAAACGCCACTTGATCCGCTCAAGAATATATAGGATTTTCTCCTTAAAAGACTTCTGTTTCAAATTAGCAAAGTAGGTTTTCAATCGTTTATCCAGCTTTTTATGCCTGGTAATTTTTTTCGGAACGGCTGAATCAAAAACCATCAACAATCCCACTTCTTCACCAGCCTGCTCCAATTGGCAGGCTATCTCAAAAGCCTGCACGCCGCCAAAAGAATGCCCGCCCAGGTAATACGGCCCTTCGGGCTGTACTTTCTTAATAGCTCGAATAAACTCAACAGCCGCTGGGCCGATCCCATTGGCATAGATGGATTGCGGTGTGCCGATATGAAAATCTTCCAATCCATAAACCGGTTGATCCATGTTTAAAGCATTCGCAAGTTCAAGGAAGGTGATCGTATCTCCTCCAGATCCGGGAGCCAGGAAGAGCGGTGGCTTTGACCCTGCGGCCCGCAGCGCAACCAGGTCTTCCAGATCTGAGACGCTGCTTTCTTTTCGCAAAAGCCCAGCCATGGATGAAATGGTCGGATGTTTCAATAAAATACTCAATGGGAAACTTTGCCCAAAAACCCGCTCTATCTCCAAAAATAAGACCGAGGCCAGCAGTGAATCACCGCCCAGTTCAAAATAATCATCCTGAGTCCCGATTTTTTGGATGGCAAATACCTTTTGCCAGATTGCAACCAACTTTGTCTCGACGGCATCCTGCGCTGGAGCGTATTCGCTGGTGCTTTGTGCCTGACTCCAATCCGGTACTGGCAGGGCCTTGCGGTCGATTTTCCCGGAACTAGTCAGGGGCACCCGTTCAATCAGCATAAACAGTGCCGGAAGCATATAGTTCGGCAGCCGGGCCAGGATCAATTCCCGCAATTCCGGCCAGGAAGTGATCTCGCCATTAACGAATTGGATATAAGCCACCAGCTTCTTCTGTCCATCCGGAGCCATGC
>CAINXK010000340.1 GCA_903854805.1 uncultured Anaerolineae bacterium | reverse complement strand
AGCCGGCAGGGTAGAACCCCAATTGGACGCGGATTTTCGCGGATGTACGCGGAAAAACCAAAAGATTTTTGCTTTTTCCGCGCTTGTCGGCGCTCGTCCGCGTCCCAAAAGAATTTGAATAAGCAAGTTATACTCCACTGCGTTATTTCCGTTTCGAGCGCAGGCCCTGAATATGTTTCAGGGCTGCATCGTCATAGAAAACTTGATAGTCTTTTGATCCAAGCGCATAGATTGCCACTCTGCCGTCTTCATTACTGTGGACACCCCAGCCATAGCGCTTGACCAATGGCGACGAGCGTAAACAGGCCTGACCCTGGGAGAAGAAAAATTCTCGCTCGGCCGTCAAAATCGCAGTGGCGATGTGGTTCTGTTGAGCATAGACACTGAAGATGACATCATCTGATGTGTACACATAAGGATTGTTTATGAATAATTCGTACTGCAGAAAGGCAACCGTCTTGCTGCCATTTTTCAATTCGGGAATTTCGGCGGCGCTAACAGGGCAATCAGGGGATACTTCAATAAATGTCTCATAATAATTGGTGGTGTGCATTGAGTGCCTCCAAATAAATCCGGTCGCATATTGCGGCACGGGGTGATCAATCGGGCGTTGACTGGGGCCGGCCCAAGTTGCTACTTTGGACACGGAAGCTTGCAAAAAAACTTTTAGAGCCTGCGGATAAAGACAGATTTAAAAGAAAACTGGATTGGGGTGGAACGAACCAGGGGTCTCACCTGGCTGATATTTTTACCGGCGAGATCGTTCAACCCGGTTAATTTTTTGGTATCCCCCGTTACCATCGAGATGGATAGAATCCACGGGTAAGCCATGCTCAATAAGGATCTGGCAGTCAGCATGACCTGCGAGCATATCTTCAATCCGGCAAGTCGGCTCAACCTGATTGATGGGGACAGCATGATAACCGTTCTTCATCCAACCTGCCTTTGCAACAATTATGATTGAAGATTTTGCCAGATCGAGATCTGGTTTCGCCCGGCAAACTTGGCACGGTAGAGCGCATCATCAGCGCTCTTGATCAACATATTCAAATTTTCATGGACATCAGAAAGGGTCGCAACCCCCAGACTGATGGTAAGGGAAAGCGGCTGACCAAACGGCACTTCAAAAGACTCGGCTGCCACAATGTTGTGAATACGCTCTGCCGCTTGCAGAGCCTCGCTTCTATCCGTTTGGGCCATTAATATAATGAACTCTTCGCCGCCATAACGGGCGGCAACATCAACCACGCGCAGACAGCCACTCATCCGCCGAGAAATTTCGCGCAGAACATCATCACCTACCATGTGGCCATAAGTATCGTTAACATTTTTAAAGTGGTCAATATCGATCATCATCACCGATAGATTGCCCGGGTAGCGCTGAGAACGCTCGAATTCCCGTTTGGCCACCTCGAAGAAATAGCGGCTGTTATACAAACCCGTCAATCCGTCTGTGATGGACAGTATATGATCCTGTTCGTATAAACGCGCGTTTTCGATTGCCACTCCAGCCTGGCTGGCAAAAGCCTGCAGGCGGCTGGCATGCGCAGGCGTAAAAAAATTGGGCGTCGAACTATCCAGGTTCAAAAATCCGATGACTTCATCACGCCTGTAAATCGGCACACCGGCATAAGACCGGATCCAATTTACAGTCGCATCAGGCCTCCAATCAGGCGTATTGCGCACATCCGGGATGATACTCGGCTGGCGGGTGTTAATCATTGCTTTGAGCGTGGGAAAATCTTCGATGCTGAAATCATTTTTTTCTATATAGTCTTTCAACCCGCGCCCAACAAAGCCGCGATGACGCGCAACCTTGAGTTTCTGACCTTCCAACAGCATGATGGTCATTGAATCATTGGCAATCACCTGACCAGCATTCTCCATGATCAATTCCAACACATCATCCAAATGCAGGGTACTGCTCAGCGCTTCCGCGGTCTGGCGCAAGGCCTCTGCCAGGCGATGTTCTTCCTTTTCAGCTGCTTCAGCTTGCTTACGCGCGGTAATATCGATAAACGAGCTCATCATGCAGAGTGGCTTGCCAAGCTCATCCATGACAAGATGCGCCGATGTATCGACATCGAAAAGCATACCGTTTTTTTTCTTCGCAACCAATTCACCCTGCCAGCCCTGGCTATTGAACAACGCCTGGATGATTTCGCCCACCGGCGCCTGTTCATGCCAGAATTCAGCCACACTTCTTCCGGTAACCTCATCCTGGTCGTCAAAACCCCATAATCGCTTGAAAGCCGGGTTGATATAGGTCAGCCTGCCATCCAGATCGGCCAGGGCAATCGCATTAATGGAAGATGCAATCGCGCTGTCCTTGATCCGCATGGCATCTTCAAGTTGTTTACGTCCGGTAATCTCTTTTTTGATAGCCACAAAACTGATTACGACATCATTATCATCGACCACCGGTGCAATACTGACTTCTTCCCAATATAAACTTCCATCTTTGCGCCTGTTATGCAATTCCCCACGCCAGATTTGACCCGACTGAATGGTCTGCTGCATCTGCTGGTAAAACTCCTGACCCTGCTCGGCAGAATGTAAGAGACTGGTCTGCTGCCCAATGACTTCTGCCAGACTGTAGCCGGTTGTTTGCTCGAATTGTGGGTTGACGTATTCAATCCGTCCTTGAATATCAGAAATAACAATACTATCTGCGCTTTGCACCACCGCCTGCGAAAGTTTACGCAGTTGGGCTTCACTTTCTTTTTTGGAACTGATATCTCTGAAGGCCGCCAAAACCGCATAAGGCTGCTCAGATGCATCCAGCAACAAAGCCAGGCTGGCTTCTGCCGGCAGACAAGATCCATCCCGCCTGCAAAAAGTGTACTCAACCTGCCGCGGCGAAGCTTCCAACATGGTTTGTTGCAAAAGCTGGGGGTCGTGCAGCCAGGCGGGTGCCATGGCAAAATCAAAGCTGGTCAAACCACTGGCTTGCAATTCTTCGAAACTGGAGAAACCCTGCATTTGCAGCGCCTGCCGGTTGGCAGCCAGGAAATGACCTTGTAAATCGGTCAGTGTGATACCTTCAGGTGAAGTCTCCACAAGGCTGCGGTAGCGTTCTTCGCTGGCACTTAACACATCCTGATATTTTTTAATATCGGTAATGTCTTCAAAGGTTACCACCACTGACTCTGAGATACTGGCTCCATCCGCAAACTGCGGCCTGGCGTGCACGCGAATCCAGACATGTTCGTCCTTTTCCGGGTGGTAGATTCCCATGACCACATTATCGACTTCTCGGCGGGTCTTAAGAGCCCACATGACCGGGTGAGTATCGCCCGGAAAATCAGACCCGTCTTCGTGGATGATCTTCCAGCGCTTATCCAGCCATGTCCGACCCAGCATCTGATCCAGGCTTAGCCCCAGGATGCGTTCGGCAGCCGGATTGGCCGAGATAATCTCGCCGGAGGCATTCTGGTAGACAACCCCCTGGGCCATGAAATTAAATAAAGCGTGGTATTTTTGCTCGCTCTCGATCAACCTGCGGGAATTATTGTACCGGAGCAGCGTGTCCGAAATGATTACAGCCAGGTCAAGCTCTGCCAACGGCCAGGCAATCACAGCAAAGGCATCGACCGGCTGCTGCCCATCCGAACCACCGGCCAGACCATCAAAAAAAACAACCGGGATGCCGTAACGCGATCGCAGCTGCCCGCCGAGCTGGATGGCACTCATCGCCCCTGCCAGGTAAACGTCCATCAAAACCAGTTCTGTCTGAAGCTGCCCGGCCAGTTGAACAGCAGCCTCACCTCGGTCCGTCTGCGTTACATCAGTGTAGCCCAGGTTTTCCAGGCTTTTATCGAGGCCAAGCAATGCCCCGCTCTTCTCACCTACAATCATAATTCTGGCTGTTGGGTTCAAAGTTACCTTTCCAAATGCGTGAGATCGGGGTTTACCCATAAAATCCGAGTTTATCAATAATATCATAACGCCTATCAGGGAACAACGGAAACATGAAATTGGACGCGGCCTTTTTGCTCGCCTGGTTTTGCTGCCGGTTAGATTATACTGAGAGCCAGCTTGCCAATCCTGCCAACCCCCTGGCACAAGAAAAGAGATGTAAAAATGTCGCGTGCCACGAAAGGTACCATCATCGGAATTATTGGGGTCGTTTTTTGGTCCACAACCGGCGTTCTTTTAGGCTATTTAATTACCACTTACAAAATACCCGCCTTGTTACTGGCACTTTGGCGAAGCCTGTTTGTCTGCGCAGCCCTGGCCCCGGCAATATTCCTGATCCGCCGCTCCTTACTCAGCATAAAAGTCTCTCAGATTGGTTTCTACCTGTTTTACGGGTTTATTCTAGCCGTGTTTAATTCGATCTGGACGCTTTCCGTCCAGGCAAATGGGGCGGCGGTTGCGACCGTGCTGGGGTATAGCTCAGCAGGATTCACTGCAACGATTGCCTGGTGGATTTTCAAAGAAAAACTTGGGTGGCCCAAAATTACTGCAATTATATTAAGCCTGGGTGGCTGCAGCATGGTAGCAGACGCCTTTAGCAGTGAAATGTGGCGGTTGAATCCCCTGGGAGTATCCACCGGGCTGCTTTCAGGCTTATTATTTGCAGTTTACACCCTGCTGGGCAAAGAAACCGCCCGGCAAAACATCAACCCCTGGACCTCCATGTTGTATTCGTTTGCTTTCAGCAGCTTGTTCATCATGATCTTTAACCTGTTCCCCAGCCTGCCCGGCGCGGCAGGTTCTATTAATGCGCTTCTGCCACACTTACCCACAAACGGCTGGTTAATTCTGATTTTTCTGGCCTTTGTTCCAACTGTACTTGGCTTTGGGCTTTACAATATGTCTATGCATTACCTGCCAGCCAGCATTGCAAATATTCTGGCAACCCTGGAGCCCGCCATGACCGCCGTGGAAGCATACATTTTCCTGAACGAACGCATGAGCATGATTCAAATTGCAGGCAGTGTCTTGATTCTTTCGGCGGTGCTGGTGGTTCAACTTGAAAAAGAATAATTAATCTGGCCAGGTGCTGCCATGCCACCGGGCAAACGCAGCGACCCTGAATTTCAACGATCACTTTTCAGGCTGCATAGATAAATGTGATGCTCGCCAGATTTGTGGGGAAAAAATATTTAATCCAGACTCCCGGTGGCTGAAGTGTAATATGTACAGGTATTGCAGGGACGATTGTGGGGGGTTTATCACGAATAAGTGCCGAATGGACGAATGACACGAAGTTTCTTTGGAAAATATCGCGAAAAAGCGCTGATTGATTGTCTCCCACTAATCTGATAAGAACCATAAATGTTCAGGCATAAAATAGTAGTCAAGAGATTGCCAAAAGTATTTGCCAATCCAGCGGGTCACCAGAATGGTTGAAAGCGTGGATGGTCTTTTTTGTGGTGAAACCTGGGGATTAAATGGCCTGCTTGCTGGCCTGGCAATTCTGATTTTGCCACTCTGAGACTCAGCGGGGGTGTTGCTTTTTCAGGCTTTTGTCAAGATACATGGCTTTATCCGCCTCCTTGAAAACATCACTCAAGAGGGTTTCTTTATCACCGCTGGCCAACCCGATCGATAAGCTCAGGGGCTGACCATCCGAACCATGTGCCAGGTTATATTCTTCCAGGCTAATCTTCAAACGCTGCATCGCTTGCCCGGCCGTTTGAAAATCTGCATCTGGCAAAATGACCACAAATTCATCGCCGCCAATCCGTCCAATCATATCCTCCGGTCGGAAGGTGGACTTTAAGACCGTGGCCATGTTGCGCAGCAAATCATCTCCGGCATGGTGCCCGAGCACGTCATTGACAATTTTAAGATCATCAACATCCATCATCAAAATACTGACCGGAAAACGGCGGCTCTGCTGAAGTCTCTCAATTTCGGTCTCGTAATACTGGCGGTTATACAGCCCTGTCAGTGTGTCGTGGGTGCTCTGGTATTGTAATGTTGCTTCCATCTGCTGGCGCTCGGTCACATCGCGAAGAATACCGGTAAAATAAGTTTGTCCCTCATCATTCCAGGAAGAAAGGACAAGTTCCACCGGGAATTCATCGCCATCCTTGCGCAAGCCAGCCATCAGGAGCGTCTGTCCCAAATGCTGCGCTACGCCACCTTTGGCAAGCTTATTCATCCCAGCTTCATGCGCATCACGATATCTTTCGGGCATCAATATAGTTAACGGTTTGCCAAGAATATCAGCCTGGCTGTATTGAAAGATATTTTGGGCACCCTGGTTCCATGAAACCAGATTACCAGACGCATCTGTAATCAGGATGGCATCCGTGGCTGACTGAACCACGGAGCGATAACGATTTTCGGTTTCATGCAGCTCTTTCTCAGCCATTTTCCTTTCAGTAATATCTTGAATAACACCAAAAATCTTAACCGGCTGACCCGACTCAGTGCTCTCCAGATTGGCGCTGACATGCACCACCCGGATGCTTTCTTCATTGACGCGCCGAATGCGATACTCCTGATCGTAAGTCCCCAGACCCTGCCATAGTTCGCTAAAAGCTTTGTCCAGACGCGCGCGCTCCTCTGGCAGCGCCAGAGCTTGCAGCTGTTCCAGCGAGATGGATTGCCCAGGCTCGAACCCATAAATCCGCATGGCCTCATCAGAAGCCAGGAAATAATTGGTAGAAATACTCAACTCCCAACTGCCCAGGTGAGCGATGGCCTGGGCTTGCTGCAAGCGCGCTGCGCTTTCCTGGCTGGTTTTCTCAATCAGCTTGCGCGCCGTGATATCACGCGCCACCCATAAAACCGTATTTGACGAAATCGCCGAAATATTGGCAGAGAACCACAGATCTTTTTGATCGATGCGTAGGCTGTATTCCACACCGGTTAATTTTCCCAGCGCCAGCGCCTGGTGAATATGATCCAGAAAGAAGCTGGCTTGCTCAGGGGCAAATACTTCGCTGACCGTTTTACCCAACAGCTCTTCTGGCGGTTTGACATAAAGAGCGGGGTTGGTGGGCGCAATCTCGCGGTAACCGCCATCAGCATCATAAATAATGATGACATCACTCATGGCCGCGAAGACAGAGCGCAGCTTGCTTTCTGATTCCCGCAGGGCGTCTCCGGCCAATTTTCGTTGGGTGATATCAACCATGAGCAGCAGGCAGCCCGATAACGTCCCTCCCTTGTCAAAGATTGGCGACAGATGAATTTCCAGGCAGCGCCGGCCATTGTTCTGGCCAATACAGACGGTTTCGTCCATCTCTTCGCGTACTACCCGCAGCTTCTCGCTGGAAAAAAAATCATGCAGCCCGTACGGCAGTTCCCGGCCCACCTGCACTGCTCCAGAGCTTTCGAGCATGTCCATGCCAGCCGGGTTGATATCCGCCACCCGGCCCTGGGTATCCAGCACAAGCATGCCGATCGGCATGTTTGCGTAAACACGGTCCCTCGCCACCGGTACAATATTTAATAATCGGTACCAGAAGAAAACCAGGCTCCAGACCAAACCGGTCACCAGAAAAGAAAAAGGGGTCAAATCCAGCTTTGGAACAGGCATAAACCCGGCTATCGATAAAATGTTCATAACCCCGGGGAAAATCGCGCCAAATACAAGCAGCAGCGTCAGGTAGAAATACAAGCGCGCGCGCCCCCAGGTTGAGCGCATCAAAATAATGATCGCCGCGACAGTCAGGCTGTATGCATAAACAAACCCAACCCTGTACCAAAAACCAACACTCCATTCCAGCAAACCCCAGCTGCCCTGACGAAGAAAGTTGAAATTTGCACCGTATAGCAAGTGCAGCGGGTTGGTCCAGGCGGCCAGGCAGACCAGGGCCGGCACTATTCCCACAATCAGGATATGACGCTTGGTGGGCTTCCAGGCCAGCCCAGACCATGCCAACGCAAAAACAAACCAGGCCGGCGCAAGTAAATTGGCGCCAGGCAAGGAAACGTTATACCAAAAAATGGCACTTGCCTGGTCAGGACTGCTGATTTGGAATAAATAGGCGATCGCATAGCTTGAGGCTGCCAGTACGACCATCACCAGGGCCTTCGCACCAGGAACCAATGCATAGCGAGCAGCGTGAAAGGCCAGGATGAAAAATACAAACCCTATCACAACACTAAAAAAAGCAATATTAAGCATTTTCTTCCAAATGAATTCCAGTACCTGAGTTATTACCCTTCGCGGTCACAAATTACGTTCATTTTCTTAAGCGGAAAGCCGCAATTTGTGACCGCGGGCATGCTATGAACCACGCACACCCAATCATGGCCGGGGATGCTAGCTAACCGGCAGATTCGTACTCACCAGGCGAATGAAAACTTCCACCACGGCGGGATCAAACTGGGTGCCCGAGTTTTCCTTCAAGTAAATAGGTACATCCGCTTCAGGCCAGGCCTCGCGATAGGGCCGGTCGAATGAGAGTGCATCCCATACATCCACAACCGCAAAAATACGCGCCGCAAGCGGAATATCCTTACCGGCCAAACCACGCGGGTAGCCAGTGCCATCCCATTTTTCATGATGGCAATAGGGGATCTCGAGCGCAGGCGCAAGAAAGGGAATATTGGAAAGCAGGCGATAAGCAAATTCGGGATGCTGGCGCATAACAGCCCATTCGTCATCCGTCAGCGGGCCGGGCTTTAACAGAATGCTATCAGGGATGCCCATCTTGCCGATATCGTGCAGCAGCGCCCCACGCTGGATATGAACAATCTCATTCTCAGGAATTTCAAAAACACGCGCCAACTCCAATGTCCGGCTTACCACGCGCTGGCTGTGCCCGGCGGTTTCACGTTCGCGCATTTCAAGCGCATTCGACCAACCCTGCAGGGTGTAATCATACGCCACCCGCAGTTCTTCGGTCGATTTCTGCAAGGCGTCTTCCGTTTGAAGCTGTTCTTCCACCACACTCAACAGCCTGCGCCGCGAACGTTCGGTTTCCAAAAGCAGGCGCTGCAGTTCCTGCTGGGAATTTTTCACAATTTCATCGGTCTGTTTGCGTTCGCTGATATCACGGGTCACCCCGCGCAGCTCCACCCGGCAGTTCTCAGGATTCAGGTAATAGTTGGTTATCGATTCCGTCCAGACCCTGGAACCATCCTTGCAAGGCTGCTCAAGTTCATCAGTGTAAAAGATATCCGGGGCGGCCTGCCCGTTCAAGAAAGCATCGGCTCGTTCTCGGATCAAACCGGATAAATACTGGCTGGCCTCCGCTGATAAGGCATCGTAAACCGGTCTGGCAATCACCTCGTCGGGCGTGTAACCTCTTAACCTCTCCACTGATGGGCTGACATATCGGTAGCACAGTGTTTGCGCATCCAGGATCCAGACCACATCCTTGATGCTTTCGGTCAGTACCCGATACTGCGCTTCGCTTTTTTCTAATGATTTTTTGGTCTGTTTAAGCGTGCTTATATCTGAAACCATGCCAAAAGAGCCGCTAAACCGGCCGTCAATATCCAGCATCGGACTGGCTGAAACCAGCGTCCAACACTCACTGCCGTCTCGGCGGCAGAACCGGCGCTGATAACGTCCATCCAGACCATGGCGGCGTTCATCCATCTTAAGCGCGTGATCCAACAGATCATTCTCAAAAATAAAAGAGTTTATCGGCATACGGTCCATCTCTTCAACCGCATAGCCCAGCATCTGCGCCATTTCCTGGTTCACAAAGCTGGTGCGTCCATGCTGATCAATGATCCAGATCCCCTCGCGAGCAGTCTCTACAATCAAGCGGAATTTTTTTTCGCTTTCACGCATTTCCTTACTGGTTTGCTCACGCTTCAGGCGATCAACCATCAGCAATCCCAACATTGTGCACACCAGTGGGTAGATCAGAAGAATAGGCAGGCTGATGGTAGACAGCACAGTCAGCGCAGTCTGCCACGGCAGGGTCAACATCAGGGCCAACATCAGCAAGTGAGTGATAAGGCCAAACAGGTAAAGCTCTTGCCAGCTAATCCCCACCTGAGGACGCCGGCCAAATCGTCGCCAGAGGATACCCAGGCTGCCAGTCGCGAAGATCACACACACACCTGTAAAAGCGCCCGCGCCACCCTGGTAAATGCGCAAGGCCGAAGTAATCACCATTGCAATCGCAGTTGGTACAAGTCCAAAGAACAACCCGCTGATGCTTAACAGCACCGAGCGGGTGTCAAAACTGATCCCAGGGGTAAATTGCCAGGGTGTCAACATTGTCCAGACACCAATTCCGCCAGTCAGCAAGCCAAGCAAACCCTGCCAGTAACGGAAACGTCCGGTGCGTGGGATATGCAGCGTCGCATCAAAGACCAGCACCAGCGCAAGCAAAAATGCTGCATTTTCTACCAATTGCTGTAAAGATGACTCGGCCATGGTTTCCAGTAAATGTCCTGTTATCCGGTTGGAAATTGGTACCAGTAAATCTAAGTATGCAACCAGAAATGTTTCTTACGTGCTTGAGCAGAAAGGGCCCGGCGCTGGATCGAAGCAGAAAGCGTCATAAGTATTGGCCGGCCCCACAAGTGGGGTTTTTGCGCCCACGCTGGCGCACGATAAACCTTCCAGATAAAAAAACTTGTATTTTCTTTGACAATGCCAGATTGTCAGATTAAACATTTAGTCCAAGAACTGGCGGCAATTGCTCTCAGGGGTGTACTGGCTGTTGGATGGCAAAACCAGAACCTGGATATCCTTGAGCTACTCGCTGGCTCATCGAGAGTTGCCTTGATGAATTCTCTTCTCGCGATACATTTCCTCATCCGCCGCTTTGAAAGCCTCGGTCAGTAACGTGGAAATTTCAGCAGTACTGATCCCAACTGAAAAGCTGAGTGGCAGCTCGGCATGGGTGGCGTTATGATCCTGCAAAACCCGCTGCAGACGTTCGCCAGCAGCTGCGGCAGCCACTGTGCTGGTATTGGGTAATATCACTACGAACTCATCGCCACCAATGCGGGTGATAATATCCTCGGCGCGAAAAGCGGCATTCAAGACCTGCGCAGTCCGCTTCAAGACCACATCTCCGGCGGAATGTCCATCTCGATCATTGACAGTCTTCAGTTTGTCCACGTCAACCAGGATCAAGCTGATCGGATACTGCCGTCCACGTTCCAGCCGGGCTATCTCTGACTCAAAATATGCGCGGTTATACAGGCCAGTGAGCACATCTTTTATGCTCAGCTGTTTCAGCTTTTCTTCCATCTGCTTGCGCTCGGTAATATCACGCAGAACAATCAGCAACCCACTCGGGTTCTGGCGACGATCAAACAGCGGTGAAACGCGCACCTCAATATCACAAGGCGGGTTTTCTGAAATGCGCAGTTCTTGTTGAAATTCTGTGGTGGTCTGGTAGGCTGCTTTTAGAGCAGGCCAATGTGCCAATCTCATCTCGGCTGATTGACCGATCTCTTTCAGACCAACGCCGGTTATTCTACGCGCCGCCGGGTTGATCTCTACAATCCGCTTGCGTACATCCAACACAATCACACCATCCGGTAAACTCTCAATCAACCGGTCATACGCAACCGGCAGGATATCTAATAAACCATAGCGAAACAGCCCAAAATTGAAGAACACTCCGGTTAGAATGAAGATAAAAGGCGTGATATCGAGATCACGGAAAGGACTTAACCCAGCCAGACTGACGATATTACCAATCCAGGGCAGCAGCATCCCAACCAGGATCGTGCCAGCCTGACGGCGATATAAATGTGAAACCTGCCCATATTCCCGGGCAATCAACACAATCATTAACAGGTATATGAAATAAGAATAGGCGATATGGATCCAGAACCAGGGCCCCCCATTCAGGATGGTTCCGGTAGTACGCAGACCCCCAAAAAATAAGCCATGCAGGTTATCTGTCCAGAGCAGGATCAGCGTCAAGACAGGTTCAATCGCCAACAGAAACAAGTTGCGGCGGGTCAACAGGTGAAAGCGGTGCGTAAAGCCAAGCGTAAAAACCACTGTCCCAAAAGGTACGGCAACCACCCCCAGGTAAGTAGTATCCAGCCAAAATATTTGGCTGGATTGCATCACTGCCAACCAACGGATGGCATAGGTTAAAGCCCAGACAGCGCATCCCAACATGAACAAGGCCAAACCGACAGCGCCTGGGGCGTTGCGGCGCTGCCAGGCTGTCAATGCAACCGTGATGGAAATGGTCCCGGAGAATATCAGGGCAATGGCGTAGTATATGTTCAAAATGAATCGTCCAGTTTCAGAAGAATAATACTGTTGTCAAACAAGCTGTTCACTTGAAAATAAATATATTTTGCGCAGACTCACAACCTGACTATGCCCCACTCCCATAGTTATCAATATCAAAACAATGTTTTGATTATATATTAGAAAGAGCAGATCACCCTATTTTGTAAGCGAACCGTAAGTTCAACAGCCAGCCGGTGGCCCCCCAACTCCCAGCTCATACCCAGCCCCTGCCCAGATCAGTGTGAAGACTGCCGCGCTACTGCCCAGCCCAGGGCGCAACCAGCGGTTGGCTGCCTGGCAGTTGGGTGTTGGCCAGCTCCGGTAAGCTCCAGGCTGCCAGAATGGTCTTTAACAGACTGTAATGCGAATAAGCCGTGCCATCTTCAAGCCCTGGTCGGGCGCGAGCCGAGAGCAATACTGTGGCAACCTGCCCGCCAGACTGGCTGCCCAGGTCACAGCAGGTGCCCTGGTCTTGATCATCGCCCTCATCGAAGGTGATGATGATCAGGCTGTTCTTCCCAAGTGCCGGCGCAGCCTGCAGCCGGGTGACCAGGGCTTTCACCCAGGCATCAGATGTCTCGGCCGGGCAATCGTGGCCTGAATTACAGATATTGGGCATGATAAAAGCAAAATTCGGCAGCTGGTTGGCGTTCAGGTCTGCGTCAAGACTGGTCAGCGGCACAATGCTGCGCTGGCAGCGTTCAGGGTTCAGCCGGATGGCATCAAAATAGATAAAGGGATTATGCTTCTGAAAGTATGGGCTGGCATCGCCTACAAAACAAGGGGAGGGCAGGTCTTCCTGGTAGGTCTTCCAACTACGCCCGCTGGCTTCGATCAAATCTGGCAGGGTTGGTTGATCAAAAAAACAACTCTTGCAATCTTTGGTCACATTCTGAGTGCTGCCACTTACCAGTGCCAAAAAATTGGGCAGGCTGGGATGGCGCACCGCAAAGTAATTCGTTAACAACACATTTTGACGGGCCAGGCTGTTCAAATACGGCATGGATTGACTGCCGATCACTTTCTGGTACCCCCGGTTTTCCAACACAATTAGCACGATATGGTCAAAATTGGGAATCTTGCCAGCCCAGCTCGGCGCAACGCTCTCACCCGGAGTGGGGCTCTGACCAGGCAGCGGCGGAACGGGGCTTATATTATTCTGAGGCGCACAGCTGGAAATGATCAAAGCGAACACAAGCAGCAGCGTTTTTTTCATATTACTTTTTTCCTCAAAAAAACAAATACCCTGGAGCTACTGGCAACCACGGCGCCTGGGCCTGACATCCAATGCTGATTTCGCCGAACCATGAACTCGAGTATTTGCTTGTAAATATCAGATTCAACATGCGCTTTATGAACTGGCGCCAATTACTGTACCGGTATGCGTGTTTAGGTATTAACCATCGCCAACATCCAGCATTGCCAGTAAATGTAGGCTGCCCAAATTATTGTATCACCCACAATCATTAGCCGAGATCATCAATTCGCTGGAAGCCCGCCAAGCTTATGATCCGGCAGAGGCACAGGCCAGGCTGATGGTAATTTTGGTGCCATTACCAGGCTGGCTCACAACCGAAATCTGGCCACCGTGCAATTCCACCAACGCCCTGGAAATCGCCAATCCCAACCCGGAACCGTCCTGGATGCGTGCCGCAGACTGTTTGCCCCTATAAAAACGATCGAAAACGAAGGGCAGATCTTCGGGCTGAATGCCAGAGCCACTGTCTGCCACAGAAATATGCACCAGGCAATCCGATGGAATAATCCTGGTTTTTGCTTGGGCTGGAAGATT
>CAINXK010000339.1 GCA_903854805.1 uncultured Anaerolineae bacterium | reverse complement strand
CAATATTTTCAATATCGAAATCGACCAGATCACCCTTTCCGGGTTCGAGCACGGCGCAGGTATACAGTAATTTGTGCTCAACAAACAGGATTGGGCCTTCGTCCTGGAGAATGGCGGATTCGAGTAAGCCAGCCGGGTCAGAGAGCGTATTTGGAGCGATGACACGCAGACCTGGTATCCCTAAAAATATTTTTTCAAGTGACTGGGAGTGTGTCGGACCATAGCCACGCCGCCCACCCATCGGCGCGCGTACGACGACCGGGACCCGCACCTGATCGTTGTACATCCAACGAAATTTGGCAGCATGGTTGATAAGTTGATCGGCTGTAAGTGTAACGAAATCGCCAAACATAATTTCAGCGACTGGGCGAAGCCCACGCATGGCCATGCCATTGCAAATACCGACAATAGCCGATTCAGAGATGGGTGTCGTCAGGACTCTTTCCGGAAACCGGCTGGAAAGTCCGCGGGTGACTTTGAAAGCACCCCCATACGGATCGAGAATATCCTCGCCGAGCAAATAAACCCGTTCATCGGTTTCCATAACGTGTTGTAAAGCAAAATTAAGTCGTTCGAGAACTGTTGGCATAAAGTAAGAGGTATACAGGTAATTTTGGAATCAGCACCACCTGGTTACCAATCTCCCTGGGTGCTGCTTTCAGTTAACAATGGAAACAAATCAGCATAAGCACTTGTAAAAGCTGCATCAATGACAGCAGAGACATCGGATTCAGCTTGCCCCAGTTCGGCAGAGGCAAGACGCGGCGCATGGATACTCAACGGGTCAAATTGG
This sequence comes from uncultured Anaerolineae bacterium, assembly GCA_903854805.1. Next base: position 8,699 of record CAINXK010000339.1, on the reverse strand, counting down.
GCGCGCATTTTGGCGATCGTTTCCCTATCCCGAGGATCGTCCCCTTTACTATGGGCTGAAAAACGATAGGTGTGCAATACCAGGGCTGCTGGAGCACAATTTTCTCGCACAAATTGAAAACCTGCTTCTGCAACAGTACGCAGCAAAAGCACGTCACTCGAATCCAGTTCATAAGTCTTTATTCCGAAGGCTTCAAAACGGGCGGGAATGGAACCACTAACGCCCTTCTCAAGTGGGGTGGTCTGAGCAAAGCGATTTTCTTCGACAATAAATAAAACCGGCAGTGCCCAAAGCGCGGCAATATTGAGGCTTTCGTAAAGCGCACCTTCGCCAAGAGTGCCATCCCCTATAAACACCATGGTGATATTGCCCGTTTTTTGTACTTTTTGCGCCAAAGCCATCCCGGTGGCCACCGGAACGATACCACCCTGAATGCCGTTGGAATAAAAATTACGCCACTGAATATGCTGACTGCCACCTCTCCCGCCAACCAGACCAGTAGCCTTCCCCATCAGCTCAGCTGCAAGCCCATAAGGATCGCCCCCATAAGCCAAAAAATGGCCGTGACAGCGATGATTACTCCAGACTATATCATCTGAACCAGCCACAGAGAAAATGGCCGCTGCATCGGCTTCCTGGCCGATATAAGCGTGCGTGGTGCCGAACAGTTTTCCGGCAGAAAATTCGGCCAGAGCGCGCTCTTCAAAGCGGCGAATAAGCAGCATGCTACGATAAAGATCGTAATTTAAGTTCATCGAGCGTGAATTATAGCAGAGTACACAACACGAAAGCATTAATACAGCTATTCTCAGCAAAGAAGGATAGTAACACACGATGACATTTTAGATTTTTTTCGTCAACGCAAATGAAATCGTCACTGCCCCTAAAAGTTACAATATCCCGCCGGCTCAACCAGAAATGTAAAACTGCCCTTATAATGTGCACACGGGCATATGCACCCCAGCTCATTTCCGTTTGACAACGTGCATGAAAAGTGTTCTTTTTAGCATGGTATAATTTTCGATTGTATGAGTCCAGAAACCACATCAACCCCCAATACAAAAATTTGTCCCACCTGTGGCACACGACTGGCGGAAAATGCCACTCGTTGTCTTGTGTGTGGCACGGAACTCAGCCTGACGGTGGAAGCCAAAAAACCTGCATCCACACAGGCCAGCCGCATGCCCGAGATCACACTCAGTCTACCTACTGTGCTCGGATTGCTGGCCTTGTTCCTGATCGTAGGCGCAGCACTTGTGTTTTTTGTGATGCGCATGACCGGTAGCAGCCCTTCAGCCGCCGGCGCAGCACAAGGCACACCAACCAATACTCCGACCCCGACAGTGACAGTGGTATTCACTGAAGCAGCCACATCCACTCCGGTACCAACTGCCACAACCCAACCGCCTCATGATTACACCATCGCCGCCGGTGATACCTGCACATCCATCGCAGTCAGTTTTGGCGTGTCGGTTCAGAGTATCATCATCCTGAATAACCTTCCAGTAGCCTGCAACACGCTGTCGATTGGGCAGGCAATTAAAATACCCTACCCCACCCCAACCCCACTCCCAGAAGCCACTGCAACCCTCGAAGCGGCCCAAGCCACCCTGGCAGCCTGCGAAAAAGTCACCTACACCGTTCAAGACGGCGATACACTGGGTACTATTTCAGCAAACTATGCCGTTCCAGGCGATGCCATCAAAGCTTACAATGGGCTGAGCACTGATACCGTTTTCCTTGGAATGAACCTGACGGTGCCGCTATGTGAACGCGCGGCAACACCAGGCCCAACCCCCACAGCCACCATCCCGCCGCCTTATCCGGCCGCGAACCTGTTACTACCTGCCGATGGCGCATCCTTTACACTGGCAAACGATAATATCACGCTCCAATGGGCATCCATCGGTACCTTGCGGGATAATGAAGCTTACATCATCACCATCGAAGATGTAACCGAAGGCCAGGGACGTCGCCTGATTGACTATGCCAGCGACACGAAATTCATCGTCCCGGTTTCCTTCCGACCAAAAGACAACACCCCACATATTTTCAGATGGTTTATATCAACTGTCCGGCAGACCGGCACAGATGACCAGGGCCAGCCCATCTGGGATAACGCAGGAGAAAACTCCACGCAACGAGTGTTTTCCTGGCAGGGTGTAGCACCAGAAGCAACGCCAAAACCCTAAGCATGTGAACTCCCCGCTCATGCGGGGAGTTTTTCATCTCAAACAAATAATGTCACAAGTATTCTCTAAGAACAAGTACGAAAAAAGGTCAGGTAAAAATGAGTAATAACCACTCAATCATCGGCGTAAAAAAACAGATCGCTTTGGTTGCACACGACAATAAGAAAAAGGATCTGCTCGAATGGACACGGTTCAATCGGGAGACGCTTTCGCATCACCACCTCTTCGGCACAGGCACTACCGGCAGCTTATTGGAGAATGAATTAGGCTTGCCAATCACCCAATTTAAGAGCGGCCCAATTGGCGGCGACCAACAGATCGGTGCAAAAATCGCCGAAGGCGAAATTGACTTTCTGATCTTTTTTTGGGATCCACTCGAACCCCAACCGCATGATCCGGATATCAAAGCCTTGCTGCGCCTGGCAGTTTTATATAATATTCCTACTGCTTCAAATCGCGCCACAGCAGATTTCATCATCTCATCAGACCTGATGAACCAGGAGTATGAGAACCCAACACCAGACCTGGTGCGCTATCTTCAATCCCGCAAGGCACCAATTCAAGCCTGAATATTCCCTGGGAGGCCTATCGTGACAAACCAATCATTTCCCCTTGCTCCAAAACATCCGCACAGCATCAGCCAGCATGGCCAAAACCGCACGGACGACTATTTTTGGATGCGTTTTCGCGAAGACCCGCCAGTCATCCAATATCTAAAAGCGGAAAGTGATTATCTGGATGAAGTTATGCAGCATACGCTGCCGCTGCAAGAAAAACTCTTTCTGGAGATGAAAGGACGAATCAAGGAAACCGACACGTCTGCCCCGGAAAAAAATGGCAGCTACTTTTATTACACCCGCAATGAGCAGGGCAAACAATATCCCTTATATTGCCGAAAAAAAGACACTCTTGATGGGCCAGAGGAAATTCTGCTTGACCAAAATACACTTGCAGAAGGCAAAACCTTCTGTCGGATTGGTGCATTTTCGGTCAGCCCTGACGGAAACAAGCTGGCTTATTCGGTTGACCCGGATGGTTCCGAAAATTGCTTACTGTACATCAAAGATCTGGTCACCGGAGAAAACCTTCCCGAAACCTTCTCAAATACCTGGGGGTCTGTTTATGCCCACAGCGGCGTGGAATGGGCATCTGACAGCCAAACCTTCTTCTACCTGGCACTGGACCCAGCCCAGAGGCCATTCAAGCTGTACCGCCACACCCTGGGCACAGATATAGATAAAGATGAAATGGTTTTCCACGAAGATGATGAAACTTTTTTCCTTTTCGTTACAAAAACGCGCAGCAATGCCTATATTATGACCTACCATGTCAGCACGAATACACGTGAAATGCGCTTTCTGCCGGCTGACAAACCCACCAACGACTTACAGCTGCTGCAGGCACGCCAGCACGGCATCGAATATTATGCCACCCACCACGATGATTCATTTATCATCATCACCAATGAAAACGCCCAAAATTTCAAAGTAATGCTCACGCAAACCAGCAAGCCGGGCAAGGAAAACTGGACTGAGATCATCCCACACCGGCCGGATGTGTTGGTGGAAGAACTTGAAGCGTTTCAGAACCATTTGATCATCATTGAACGCAAGGATGGCTTGCATCAAATTCGCATCTCTGGGCCGGATGGCAACAGCAAGTTGCATTACGTACAATTTCCTGAGCCTGCTTATATGATCATGACAGAAAAGAACCCGGAATTTGAAAGTAATTTCTTCCGCTTCAATTACACATCACTTGTCACCCCCAATTCCATAATTGACTACGCTATGGACAGCCATGCCTGGATCGTGCGCAAAGAACAAGAAATCCCCAGTGGCTATAACAAAGAAGATTTTGTTTCAGAACGTATCCATGCCAGTGCCCCGGATGGAACCCGAGTACCAATCTCGATTGTTTACAAAAAAGGGCTGGTCAGAGATGGTTCACACCCTTGCTTGCTTTATAGCTATGGATCCTACGGCTACAGTACAGATCCGGCCTTCAATGCAAATCGCCTGAGCCTGCTGGAACGCGGTTTTGTGTACGCCATGGGCCACATTCGCGGCGGGTCAGAAATGGGACGAGCATGGTACGAAGATGGAAAGATGTTGAAAAAACGCAATACCTTCACCGATTTTATCGCCTGCGCAGATGCTTTAATTAACGAAGGCTACACAAATCGCGAAAAACTCGCCATCCAGGGCGGCAGCGCTGGCGGACTGTTGGTCGGCGCAGCTGTTACCATGCGTCCGGATCTTTTCAAAACCGTGATAGCCAAAGTCCCCTTCGTGGATGTGGTCAACACCATGAGCGATCCCAGTATTCCACTGACCACCCTGGAATATGAACAATGGGGCAACCCGGATGACAAGGAATATTTCGATTACATGCTGTCCTATTCTCCCTATGATAATATTCGCCCAACAAACTACCCAAATATGCTCATCACCACAGGTCTAAATGACCCGCGGGTTGCTTACTGGGAACCTGCCAAGTTTGTGGCCAAACTACGCGCTCTGAAAACAGATAACAACTTGTTGCTGCTCAAAACCAACTTCGATGCCGGGCATGCGGGTGCATCAGGACGCTATGATTTTCTCAAAGAGATTGCCTTTGATTTTGCCTTCTTAATGGAAAGCCTGGAAACACAGCAATAATATTATTTCAACTACACAACAAAAAATGGACACCCGTTATGGGTGTCCATTTTTTGTTTAATCCAGAGTTTCAAGCAGGTTGAGCCGCTTTGGCCAGGTCTTCGAGCATCTTGGTCGAGAGCGATTTTGGGCGTTCGATTGGCTGACCAAGCGCACGCGCCCACACATAATTGGGGGTAACGCCCAGGGCACGTCCTACACCAAACAAGACTGTGTAGAAGTCGAAATCACGCACCCCGTAATAATATTGGAGTGTTCCCGAAATGGCATCCACATTCGGGGCAGGGTTCTTGGCTTTGCCCTGTTCTCTCAGCACAGACGGAACCACGTCAAAGACCATGTCTGCCAGGCGCAAAAGTTCATCCTGTGGAAAACGTTCCTTCGCAAACTGCATCTGGGCGGTAAAACGCGGATCGGGGACACGCAAAACGGCGTGACCGTAGCCCGGGATGACCTTGCCACTGTTAAGGGTATCCCACGCAAATTTATACAGATCTTCACGTGAAGGTACACCACCAAACATCTTGTGAACATCTAGCAGCCAGCCAAGGCATTCCTGGTTGGCTAAACCATGCAGAGGCCCTGCAAGGCCATTAAGTGACGCAGAGAAGGACAGATACGGATCGGATAACGCAGATCCAACCAGGTGCATGGTGTGCGCCGAGACGTTACCGGACTCATGATCGCTGTGCAAAATAAAGTAGAGACGGGCAAGATCTGCATAACCCTTCTGGTCAGCAACACCCATCATCTTTGCAAAATTTGCGCCGTAATCGAGTTTGGCGCTGTACTTTGGTTTTTTGGTTTCGCCAAAATACTTCATACGATAGATGAAAGCTGCAATCACGGGCAGTTTTGCAGTCAAATCCAGACTATCTTCCAGCGCCGGTTCCCAATAAGCATCTTTTTTCATACCGGCATGGTACTGTGCGGCAAAGGCCGACCCATTCTGCAAGGCTAACACCGCCTGCGAGAGCAAGGTCATCGGATGAGTTTCCTTAGGCATGGACTTGATCATTTTATAGACATAGTCCGGAACATCAGCCCGTTTGGCCCATTCGGCTTCCACAAGCAGGGCCTGCTCGCGAGTCGGAACTTCGCCAATCATCAAAAGATAATAAAGACCACCCACATAAGGTATTTTAGCGCCGCGCGGTTTTGGCAGAGCCTTTAACACCTCAGGGATGGATTTACCACGGAAACGGATCCCTTCTGCAGGATCAACAAAGGAAATATCAGTTACCAACGATTTGATATCACGCATACCACCAACAACCTGCCCAATGGTGACTTTATCAACCACAACATCGGCATGCTCTTTGGCCAGAGCCTTATAGCGGTTACGCCATTCAGGCAGTTGTGCAGCAATTTTTTCGTGCAAGATCATAATTTTCTCCTCTTTGGCATTAATACAGGAGCACGTAGCATAGCGCTCCTTCAAATCTTAGATTTTGACAAGATTCTTGAGAGCATTGATGGTGTCTTTTACAGACGCTGCAGACTTATCAAAGGAAGCCTGATCATCATCATCGAGTTTGTACTCGACAATCCGTTCAATACCTTTGCGGCCAAGCTGTACAGGCACGCCGAAGAACATATCGGTTAGGCCATATTCGCCTTGCATATAAGCCGCACAGGGCACGATCAGGTGCTTATCTTTCAGAATGGCCTCCACCATCTGAGCAATCGCAGCCGATGGCGCATAGAATGCCGATCCGGTTTTGAGCAAGCTGACGATCTCACCACCGCCCTTGCGTGTACGATTGACAATGGCTTCCAGCTTTTCCGCTGAGAGGTAGTCACGCAGGGGAATACCAGCGATATTGGAATGTTTCGTCAATGGCACCATTTCATCGCCATGACCACCCAATACATAACAAGCAATATTTTCGACACTCACACCGGTTTCCATGGCCACAAAAGCGCGCATGCGAGCCGAATCAAGAATGCCAGCCTGACCAATGACACGATGAGCTGGGATATTGCCAATCTTCATCGCAAGGTAAGCCATTGTGTCGAGCGGGTTGGTGAGAACGACAAAAATAGCATCTGGTGAATATTTCAGGGTCTCAGTGGTGGCCTTGCCAACGATATCAGCATTGGCAGTCAATAAATCATCGCGGCTCATACCCGGTTTGCGAGGCAAACCAGCTGTGATGACGATAATATCTGAATCCTTGGTAGCTTCATAACTGTTCGAGCCGACGATGTCGACATCCTTGCCAATAATTGGCATCGCTTCGAACATATCAAGAGCCTTGCCTTGAGGCATACCTTCCAACACGTCCACCAGCACAATATCTGCCAGTTCACGTTCCGCCAGCCAATGAGCTGTGGTAGCACCAGTCATGCCGGCACCAATAATAGAAACTTTAGCCATTGCTCCTCCTTAAAAAAGCATAGTGACAGCCAATAATCCCGAAAACGTCATTTTATTTCGGGAGTGGCTGAATTTTAATTCAAATCAAATAAAGGTATAGTCGCTTTTGTCACAAAATAACCGCAAATTGTAACCAAAACAGCGTTTTATGAAAGAAATCAAGAATGTGAATTTACGAATTTACAGTTTCTTTTTCAAGAAAATGCGTCGCCTGGATCGCAGCAGATGCGCCCATGCCGGCAGATGTGATTACCTGACGATAATGCGAATCGGAAACTTCACCTGCCACAAAAAGGCCAGGTTTGTTAGTCTCCATAAAGTGATTTGTATTGATATAACCAAGTTCATCCATCTCCAGCTGGCCCTTAAACATTTGCGTATTGGGGGTGTGACCGATAAAAATAAACAGTCCATCGGCCTGCAGCGTAGATTTGGCACCTGTCACAGTGTCTTCAAGCTTGAGGGCAGTAACTTTATCTGTACCAACTACTTCGGTAACAACGGAATTCCAGATGAAATTAACCTTGGAGTCAGACAATGCACGGTTCTGAAGCACTTTGCCAGCCCGCAAAGTATCGCGGCGATGGATGATGGTGACAGAAGATGCAAAACGCGTTAAGAACAGGCCCTCTTCAAGAGCACTATCCCCACCACCCACAACAACAACTTTCTTTTCTTTAAAAAACCAGCCATCGCAGGTCGCGCAGTAAGAAACACCCTTGCCCGTCAATGCCACCTCACCAGGAACTTCCAAATGGTTCGGTCGCGCACCAGTGGCAACGATCAGGGTATCAGCCAGATACATCCCATTATCAGTATTTACTTTATAAGGACGTTCAGAAAGATCCACACTTACAGCCGTGTCAAACTCGACCTTCGCGCCGAATCTCTCAGCTTGTTTTTGAAACAAATCGCCCAGTTCTGATCCGCCCACGCCATCTGGGAAACCTGGATAATTTTCAATAGTGTGGGTCAGAGCTGCCTGACCACCCAATTCGGTACCTGTCAATACGACGGGTTCCAACTCAGCACGGGCAGCGTATAAAGCCGCAGTCAGCCCGGCCGGACCTGAGCCAAGCACCAACACTTTAACATGCTTTTCATCAACTGCATTTGAAGATAGGGACAAACCGCTAAGATTGAAAGACATCATGAACCTCTTTTTATTGGATAATTCATTTTATCAGATGCGGTGAATACTCGAAAGTTGCATTTCAAGCGTTTTCGCGGATATTTCTGGTTCCAGAGCCTAGCACTTTTAACTTTCCAGACCACAAATGAACTTCAGCTTTTTTTCGTTTCACAAACCGAGACGGTATCTTAGCTCGCGGCCAAAAGGATATAAAGGCAAAAGATCAGCGCGATAATTTTTCCCGGCATATACCTGCATCAACACTTGCGCTCGCCTCAATATTTCCCGATCCGTGCCCAGAGGCAAAGACATCAACTCGATTAAATTCTGATGAT
>CAINXK010000338.1 GCA_903854805.1 uncultured Anaerolineae bacterium | reverse complement strand
GAAATGATCGGTCACACAGTGACCAGTGCGGCTGTCGCCGCCCACCTCGCCGGGGCGATAGCGCGCCACCGGCAGCCCGCGTTCGGCTGCCTGCAGGAGGCATTTTTCGCCAACCCACTTGGCTTCATCATAGCCCAGGTTTAGCAGACCGTTATGATCGATCGGATCACGTTCATAATACACGCGCCCGGCGCCCATCGGCCAGATGGCGGCTGTGGAAAGGTGGTGGACGGGTTTGATGCGCGTGTGGAAAGCAAACTGGATAATCTCATGGATGCCGAGCACGTTGGTGGCGCGCAGGGCCTCATACGGATAGATGAAATTGACATGCGCTGCGCCGTGGAAGATGGCATCCACCTGGCGAGCAAGTTGATCATAGAGCGCTCCGTCCAAGCCCAGGCGCGGCAGGGTCACATCGCCCTCCACCACCTGGAAGCGGGTTTGCCAAGCGCGCTGCCAGTTCTCATTCTCGCCCCACACCCGGTATTTGCGCAGACCAGCCTCGATGCGCTGCCTGGCATCCAGCCCACGGCGCGCGCGCACCAAGCAGAAAAGGTCGGCGTCGGTGTGCCTGAGGATCTCTGCAACCAGGTAAGCGCCCAGGAAACCAGTCGCGCCGGTCAGCATCACGGTCTTGATCGGCCCGGGCAGGTAACTGCTGACCCCGCGCACCGGGCTGAGGTACTGCGGCAGTTCGGCTTCGCGCGTCAGAAAGGCCATGCGCTGGCGGGCCCATTCGGCATCGCGAGTGTTATTGCTCAACGGTGCCGACAGGCTGACCTGCTGCTGGCGGCGCGCGTCGATCAGAGCCGCGAACTGTTCGAGCCTGGGCGCCGCAAACAACTCGCGCAGGTTGAAGTTGACCTGGAAGAGCTTACGCACCAGCACCATCAGGCGCGTCATCAGCAGTGAATGCCCACCCAGGTCCATAAAATCCGAGCCGCGGCCGATCAGTTTTTTGTCAATTTCCAGCACATCCGCCCAGGCTTCAGCCAGCAGTTCCTCGGTGCCGGTCAGGGGCATGGTGACTGTGGCGGCTGGCAGGCTGGGCCGTGACGGTCCGGGAACGGGCAGCGCAGAACGCTGCACCTTGCCATTGGCTGTCATCGGGAAGGAGGCTGGGAACAGGAAGTGCGGCGGCACCATCACCTTCGGCAGGCGTTCTCGTAGCCCGGCGCGCAGTTGCGCACGGAATTCGGCTTCGGCGCTTGGCGTGAGCATTTGCCCGCCGTGGATGACATGCGCCACGAGCTGATAATCGCCTTGCGGGTCGCGCCAAGCAGATACCACCGCATCCTGGACGCCGGACAGCCGCCGCAGGTTACTTTCGATCTCACCCAGCTCGATGCGCACACCGTGGATCTTCACTTGCTCATCCGCGCGCCCCAGGCATATGATCTCGCCGGTTGGGTTGAAGCGCGCCAGGTCACCGGTGCGGTAAATGCGTTCACCGGGCAGGAAGGGGTCGGGCAAGAAGCGTTCGCCGGTTAGCACTGGTCGCCGCCAGTAGCCGGGCGAAAGACCCAATCCGCCGATATACAGCTCGCCAATCGCGCCGACTGGCAAAGGTTGGCGCTGCGCATCCAGGATATACAGGCGCGTGTTGAGTACTGGCCGCCCAATGCGCACCGGGCTGGCAGGGTCGGAGGTTATGCGAGCAACAGCCGAGTAGACCGTCGTTTCGGTCGGGCCGTACAGGTTCCAGAGCGCGGCGCTGCGTTTCAGCAGTTCTTCGGCCAGTTCGCGGCTAAGGGCCTCGCCGGCGGTCAGCAAGGTGATGTCTTTCTCGCCCTGCCAGCCGGCGCTCAGCAGCGCTTTCCAGGTGGAGGGCGTGGCCTGGACGTGTGTGGGACGGCTGGTAAGCAGTTTTTCGCTCAGAGCCAGCCCATCGGCAGAAAGGCCATCCTCGGCAATTTCAACCAACCCACCCGCCATGAGCGGCAGGAATAGCTCGGTGCAGGAAATATCAAAAGAACTGGTGGTCAGCGCCAGCATGCGTCCTCGCGCTGAAAATTCGGTGTAACCTCGTACAGCCTGCAGGATGTTGAGCAGTGCGCGCTGGCGCACATCCACAGCCTTGGGTTTGCCGGTCGAGCCGGATGTGAAAAGCAGCATGGCGCCATCCCCTGGACGGGCGGACGGCAGGCCAGGGGGCAGGTCGCCCTCAGGATCATGCTCGTCGATCAGCAAAGCACGTGCGTCTGGCTGGCTGCCCAGCAGTGGAAGCAGGTCGCGCGTGGTCAGGATGGCGCTGGCGCCGCTTTCGTCCAGCATGTAAAGCAGGCGCTGACTGGGGAAGGTGCTGTCGAGTGGAACGTAGACGGCGCCCAGTCGCCAGGTTGCCAGCATGGCCGGCAGCAGGTCCAGCGAGCGTCGCAGCAACACGCCAACACGCTCACCCGCCCGCACGCCGCTGCTATGCAGGCGCACGGCAAGCTGGTCGCTACGCTGCATTAACCCGGCATAAGTCAGAGCGTTTTCGCCAAACAGCACGGCTGTTTGGCTGGCGCACTGTGCGGCCTGTTCGCGAATCAGATCATAGACTGTGCGGTCAGGCAGCGCTTTTTCGGT
>CAINXK010000337.1 GCA_903854805.1 uncultured Anaerolineae bacterium | reverse complement strand
TTACGCGGCCGCCTGAAAGATCCGGGAGTGTTGCTGGCCAGCGTGGCCGTTCTGACCTTGTTGCTTGACCCCTATTTACTCAATTACGACTATATCCTGCTGCTTGTGCCGCTCTTCTGGCTTGCCCCGCGCACCATCTGGCTGACTTTATTGGTCTACTTTATCCCGTGGGTTGCCCTGGCATTGCGGCAGGATGGTAATAGTCTATATGCCCTGGCTGGATTGGTGACATTCATCCTGATTTTGCACTATAACAGGCATCCAACCCTAAAGCGGGATTGACTCGCTTGCTGGTAAGACATACAATCATATTAACAACTTAACAACGGTCAGGGTGCCTATTTCCCCCGGATGGGAAGGCTCAATGGCGAAGCCGGTTAAAGTCCGGCACTGTCGCGCAACTGTAATTCAGGATTTGGTTTATCGTTCCGTTATTATGACGGAATGGAGATGCCATCCCTGAAAAGTCAGGTCGCCCGCCCTCACCGCTGGTACACCACACTCTCGCAGAAAGGAGGTGGGTCCGGCGTAATTCATCAATCCGCCATCCCCCTCCCCTGTCAATCGACAGGGGATTTTGATTCAACCATTTTGAATTTTGGAGATATGCATGTTTCGTAAGTTGTTTTTTGCCTTGATAAGTTTCGCACTGCTTTTAAGTGCTTGCGCCGGTCCTGCGGCTGCCCCAGCTGTTCAGACTTATACGGATGGGCTTGGTCGTGCAGTTAAGCTGGTTGGGCCTGCCCAGAGAGTTGTTTCCCTGGCCCCATCCAATACCGAGCTACTTTTTGCCGTGGGTGCCGGAAAACAAGTGGTGGGCCGGGATGATATTTCGGATTTTCCGACCGAAGCCAAAAACCTTCCCAGCCTGGGCGGTTTTGAGAAATACAATCTTGAACAGCTGTTGGCGCTTAAGCCAGACCTGGTTCTGTTGGCCGAAATCAATAATGTGGAATTGGTCAAGCAGATGGAAGATATGGGTCTCAACGTCTACTATCTTTCGAACCCCAAGACGATCGAAGATATGTACTCCAACCTGAGCCTCGTAGCCAGCCTGACCGGTCATGAAAAAGATTCTGCCAGCCTGATTGATTCACTCAAGCTGCGAGTAGCGGCAGTCGATGAGAAAATGAAAGCTGTCGCATCCAAGCCCGTTGTTTTCTATGAGCTGGATTCAACCGACCCGGCCAAGCCCTATACGATTGGACCAAATACCTTTGTAGATTTGTTGATCATGCGTGCTGGCGGTCAAAACCTTACCACTGCAGCTGGCATCCAGGATTCGTACCCACAGGTCAGCGTTGAGCAGGTTGTCACTACCAACCCCGACCTGATTATTTTGGGTGATTCGATGTGGGGTGTCAGTGTTGAGTCGGTCGGCCTGCGGCCAGGCTGGGAGAAGCTCAAGGCTGTTTCTGGCCAGAAGGTTTTTCCTTTCGACGATAACCTCGTCAGCCGCCCCGGTCCGCGTCTGGTGGATGGGCTCGAAACCCTGGCCAAATTGCTCCATCCGGAATTGTATAAATAAGTTTCAGCTGGCTGGTCTTTTGCCTGAGCGCAGAAGATCAGCCAACCATTCAATATGAAAAATTCTTTGCTGCCCTTCGCCTGGTCCGCCATTTTACTAATTGCTGCACTGATCATCAGCGTTGCAATCGGTTCTGTTTTTATTTCTCCGGGGGAAGTCTGGCGGGCATTGCTTGGTCAGTCTCATAACGAAACTTTTAATACCATCATCTGGAGTATTCGCCTGCCACGGACGGTTCTGATTGCTCTTGTGGGTGCTGCGCTGGCGGGCAGCGGCGCAGCTTACCAGGGTCTTTTTCGTAACCCGCTGGCTGATCCGTATTTGATTGGAGTGGCTTCGGGTGCCGGGTTGGGCGCAGTCCTGGCCATGTCATTCAATTGGCCATATACACCGCTTGGGCTGCTGGCAGTTCCGGCCATGGCTTTTATTTTTAGCTTGTTAACCGTTTTTCTGGTTTATCTTTTTGCCCGCGTGGGGGCAGATGTGCCCACCACCAACCTGATCCTGGCGGGTGTGGCGGTTTCATCTTTCACCGGCGCCCTGACCTCTTTGATGATGCTGCGTTCCACCGGCGAACTGCGCCGCGCGCTCAGCTGGCTCCTGGGTGGTGTCAGTCTGGGGGGCTGGCCTGCCATTCTGTCCTTAATCCCCTATCTGGCGTTGGGTCTGATTACGCTGACCTTGAGCGGCCATGCTTTAAACCTGCTCCAATTTGGTGATGAGCAGGCTTCTCAGCTGGGGCTGGATACGCGCCGTGCCCGGATCGTGATCATTGTGGCG
>CAINXK010000336.1 GCA_903854805.1 uncultured Anaerolineae bacterium | reverse complement strand
TCACAGGTCAGTTGCACACCCCAGAATAGCCCACCGGCTGTTGCTCCCACTGCCCTTCCGACTGCTGTCGCTCCTGCAATTACAGCGACCACAGCGTCTGTATCTGTTGACCCCACTGCCACGGCTTCGCCAACTGCAACGCCTGTACCGGCAGCGGCAAACGGCAACTTTTCGTTGACCATCCTGCACACTAACGATGTGCACGCCCATCATGCGCCCAACGCCGATGGCGACGGTGGCGAGGCGCTGGCCTCCAGTGTGATCAACCAGGTCCGCGCCGCCAGGCCCAACACCCTGCTGCTGAGCGCCGGCGATACCTTTATCGGCACGCTCTTCTACGTGCTGCAGCATGGCACTGATAGCGCCGAGCTGATGAACGCGCTGAAATACGATGTAATGACGCTCGGCAACCATGAATTCGATGAAGGCGATGGCAACCTGTCGCTCTTTATTGAAAAGTTGAATTTCCCGGTGTTGGTTGCCAATGTCAATTTTGAGGCATCCAGCGCGCTGCGTAATAAAATGCTGCCGTCTGTGATCCTGGAAAAAAGCGGCGAGAAAATTGGCGTAATTGGCCTGGCCAATCCTGAGACTCCTCAAATGTCACGACCGGGCAGCGATCTGGTTTTCGATGGCAACCTGGTGCAGATCGTTCAAACCAGCGTGGATGAGCTGACCCGGTCCGGTGTCAACAAAATTATCGTACTCTCGCATAACGGTTACCAGGCCGATCAAGACCTGGCGAAGTCGGTCAGTGGGGTGGATATCATTGTGGGTGGGCACAGCCACAGCTTGCTGGCAAATTACGATACCCGCGCTGTGGGGGCCTATCCCACCAGGCTTGAGAACCCCGAGAAAAAACCTGTGCTGGTGGTGCAAGCCGGCGAATACTTGCAATATATCGGAAGACTGGATGTGGAATTCGATCCGAATGGCGAAATTGTCATTGCAAAGGGCGAACCTGTCTACCTCTCGCATTACATCACGCCCGATCCAGTTATCACGGCTCTGGTGGATAAATTATATGCGCCGGTGGCAGCCCTGACCAAGGAAGTGATCGGCCAGAGCGCAATTTACCTGGAAGGTGATCGTAAGGTTTGCCGTATGCAGGAATGTAATTTGGGCAACCTGATTACCGATGCCATGCGAGCTGAAACCGGTGCCCAGGTGGGGCTTGAGAACGGCGGCGGCATCCGGGCCAGCCTTAAACAGGGCCAGATTACCCTGGGAGATGTCTTGACCGTGCTGCCCTTTGGCAACCTGGTCAGCACTTTAAGTCTGAGCGGTGAAGACCTACTGGCAACCCTGGAAAATGGTGTTTCCAAAATGGAAGAGGGCGGCGGACGCTTCCTGCAGGTTTCGGGGCTGCACTATCAAGTCGATCCTGCCAAACCGGCTGGTAGCCGGGTGCTGAAAGTGGACGTGTTGGATGCGCAAGGGAATTACCAGGCCCTGAACCCTAAAACGATCTACACAGTCGCAACCAATGACTTCATCAGCGAAGGTGGTGATGGCTTCAGCGTTGTGTTGCAGAAAGGCCTCAATATTTACAACTATGGGCGGCCCCTGGATGAGGTGCTGTCTGACTATATCAAGGCTCACCAACCCATTGCCAGCCAGGTTGAAGGGCGCATTATCATAAAATAAAATTGAATGGATCTACTCACCAGGCTGGCGGTTTTCAAAAAACCAGCCTGCTGAGTAGTTCCAAAGATCCATAGCATCCACAGTCTCTGCTGGACAAAAAAACCGATCCCATGCCCGGCTTGTTGACGATGTTTTAGACCTGCATCCAGCGCGCAAGGTGCTTTCGGCTGATATTTCGCTTGAAGATATTCCAGTCAGCCCCACTTTAAATTAGAGTAATTTGAATTAGGATTGCCTGAAAAATAGCTGGCCTCTTTTGCGGTTTATCTAAAAGCCTTCTTGACGCGAAAATAGCAAGAGAGATTTTTTTATTGTCGGGTAGAAAAGGGTAGGTTATTTATCCGCTGTTCCTTACAGAGAATACCAATGCCCGGCCTTCGTGTTAATAACATGAAGGCCGGTTTTTATTATTTCAAGGTGAAGTTGGAAACTACTTTTAGTAGGTTTTCTGACATTTCTTTTAACGAGGCCGCTGAAATTGAAACTTCATGTACCTGGGCAGAAACTTCTTCT
>CAINXK010000335.1 GCA_903854805.1 uncultured Anaerolineae bacterium | reverse complement strand
TTGATCGGCAGCGCTATGACCCCGCCTGCGGATGGCTTCGATCCGCTTTCGCCATTGATAACCAGGCGCGTCCAGCGTACGCTCTCCCTGGCCGCGAACCCCTTTCTACTCGATCACATGATCGGCGGCCAGGCCGTCCTGCCGACAGTCTGCGCCCTGGCGTGGATGGGGAATACCGCTGAACAACTCTATCCTGGCTATACCTTTTTCCGCGCCGAAAATTACCGTGTCCTGAAGGGGATCGTCTTCGACGAGACGCTCGCGCCGGCTTACACGGTCGAGGTAAAGGAAGTGAACAAAACCGTAAAAGGACAGCTCCAGGTGGATGTACTCATCGCCAGCCAGACGCCGGAGGGTAAACCCCGCTATCATTACAACGTCCGGCTGCATTTGGGTGACCAGGTACCTGTTCCACCGCGCTACGCGGCTGCCGATTTATCGGCCATGGATGCGCGCCCGGGCATTCCGCTTTACACAGACGGGACCCTCTTTCACGGCCCCAGTTTCCAAGGTGTGCGTCGAATCATGAACTACAGCCCACAACGCCTGACGCTGGAATGTGAAATGCCCAGTGTCAGCGAAGCCGCGCAGGGGCAGTTCCCTATCCAGAGCTTCAACCCGTTTCTGGCGGATGTGCAGTTTCAGAGCATGGTCATCTGGGCGCGACTCTTTTACGGCGCGGGCAGCCTGCCGCTCCGCGCACAAAGCGGGGAGCATTACCGCGTCCCGGCACCGGGCGAGAAGTTCTATGTATCACTGGAGGTCCGTTCGCATTCGGAATCCAACCTGGTGGCTGATATCATCGCCACCGACGCCGCCGGGGAAGTCTACACCCGCGTCGATGGTGCCGAAGTGACCATCAGTGTGCTCTTAAACCGGCTCTTCACGCCATCAATGAACGCATAAATGATGGAACCTATTGCCATCATTGGCTTGAGCTGTCTCTTTCCGGGCGCACGCACCCCGGATGAATTCTGGCACAATTTATTGGCCGAAACCGATTCGACCAGCCCGGCAACCATCGACGATCTGGGCGTGCCACCGGAAACCTTTTTTGACCCGCTCAAAGGCCAGCGCGATAAGTTTTACGCCCTGCGCGGCGGTTTTGTCCGTGATTTTGCCTTTGACGCCACTGGATACCAACTCCCCGCCGCTTTTCTCAACAACCTCGACAGTCTCTTCCACTGGCCACTCTATGTGGCCCGCGAAGCCCTGCGAGATAGCGGCTATTTAGACAGCCCTGCCCGTGCTCAAACAGGCCTGGTGTTGGGCAATCTATCCTTTCCCACCAAAACATCACAACATTTATTTGCGCCGCTTTATCAAGATGCGCTCAGCAGCGCCATCCAGGAATTGTTGGGCGACCCGCAGTTCCAACTTCCACGCTTAGACCCTCCAGCACAGAACAGCCTGGCAAACGCCCTGATCTCCGGTTATCCTGCTGCAGTAGTCGCCCAGGCCCTGGGACTTTCCAGCGTCCATCTCGCACTGGATGCCGCCTGCGCCAGCTCCTTATATTCAGTGAAGCTGGCCTGTGACTATCTGCTTGCGGATAAAGCGGACTTGATGCTGGCCGGGGCGGTGAGCTGCGCCGATCCGTTCTTTATCAAGATGGGTTTCTCCATCTTTCAGGCCTATCCCGAAAACGACCAGAGTTGTCCGCTCGACAAGACCTCCCAGGGGCTGATCTCGGGCGAAGGCGCGGGAATGTTTGTCCTCAAGCGGCTCGCCGACGCCGAACGCGATGGCGACCGGATCTATGCGGTCTTGCGCGGCACAGGGCTGTCGAACGACGGAAAGGGTAAGCACCTGCTGACCCCCAATCCCAAGGGACAGAAGCTGGCCTTTGAACGCGCCTATGCCGCTGCCAAGATTGCTCCGGCGGAGATCGATTACGTCGAATGTCACGCCACGGGGACGCCGCTGGGCGACATTACCGAGCTGAATTCAATGGAGACATTTTTCGGGACCACGCCGCCCTTCATCGGCTCAGTCAAAGCGAATTTCGGGCACATGTTGACCGCCGCAGGCATGGGCGGAATGCTCAAAACGATTTTGAGCATGGCTCACGACCGCATTCCAGCCACGATCAAGGTCCGTGAACCCCATGCTTCACAAAATAACCTGATCGGCGCACGCCAAATTGTCAGCCAGGCAATAAACTGGCCGAATGGACGTAACTTGAAGCGCGCCGCTGTCAGCGCCTTTGGCTTTGGTGGAACGAATGCACATCTTGTGCTGGAAAATCAGGCTTCGGTACAAGCTGACCCAGCCGCACGAAACAAGCCGGTTGCGCTGGCAATCAGCGGGATGGCGGCGCACTTCGGTTCCTGCGCCAGCCTGGGCGAACTCCGCCAGGCCCTGCACGCTGGCAAACAGCTTTTCACCAGTCTGCCGCCATTGCGCTGGAAGGGCCTGGAGAACCAAACCGGGCTGCTGAAAAAGTACGGGATCGAGAGCCTGCCTCCGGGAGCCTATCTGTCCGATTTCGAGATGGATTTCATCCATTTCAAGATTCCCCCAAACGATGCAGACCAGCCCATCCCCCAACAGCTTCTGATGCTCAAGGTGGCCGACGAAGCCCTCCAGGATGCAAAAATGAAGCCGGGCGGCAACGTGGCGGTACTGATCGCCATGGACACCGAACTGGCCCTGCACGAATTCCGCGGGCGCGTTGACCTGACCTGGCAGCTTCCCAGCGCCCTGGCCAGGGCCGGGGTGGTGCTGACGCCGGAACAAGCCGTCGCGTTGGAAGACCGCGCGAAGGACAGCCTGCACATTCCGGCGCTAGTCAACCAATACACCAGTTTTATCGGGAACATCATGGCCAGCCGGATCGCCGCTCTCTGGGATTTTTCTGGTCCAGCCATTACGCTATCCGCCGCTGAAAACAGCGTCGCCAAGGCCATGGAAGTGGCGCAGATGCTGCTCTCCAGCGGGGAAGTGGAGGCTGTTTTGGTCGGCGCCGTGGACCTGGCAGGCGGGATTGAGCATGTCTTAATGCGCCAGCAGATGAGCCCGCTCCACGACCATGCCACGCCACCAACTCTTGGTTTCAGCCAGGACAACACCGGCTGGCTGATCGGCGAAGGCGCGGGCGCGCTGGTCTTACAGCGTGCGGACCAGACCAAACAGAGCTATGCCACACTCGAAGCACTGGCTTGCGCCCCAGCCACAGCAGCAGGCGTGACTCTTGCCGCCCAAACCGCGCTGCAAGCCGCCAATATCCGGCCAGATGAAGTCGGTTACATTGAAGTCAACGCAGGCGGGTTCCCCTATCAAGACGAGGCCGAAATGCTCGGGCTGGCACTGGCCTACCCTTTGCACAACGCAGAGACCGTCATGGGCAGCGTCAAGACCAACATCGGGCATACGTTTGCCGCCGCCGGTACCGCCAGCCTGATCCGCGCCGTGCTGTGTCTCTCAGAGCGTTATTTCCCCGGCACCCCAAACTGGAACACACCCAAAAGTCAACTTCCGTTTAGTGTCGCGGAACAGGCCCAGCCCTGGCTGGCCGACCGGCGCATCGCCGCGGTCAGTATATTGAGCCATGATCACACCTGCGCGCATTTCATCCTGCGCGCCAGCGAACCGGTCATGCTTCCAGCCATGCCGCGCTATCAGCCTGTCGAAAGCCTGCGACTGATTCCACTCGCCGCGCCGGACCTGGAGACATTACAGGCTCAGCTTGCCGACTTAGCCCAGGCGACATCCCTCACCCAGGCCGCACGGACAGCCTGGAAAAACTACCAGGCGAATTTATCCGCGCCAGGCTTCGCGCGAGTGATGCTGCTCGCACGCGACGTGACCGAACTGCGCAGCGAAGCGACTTTGGCCCAAACCGGTGTGCCAAAGGCTCTCCAGACGAAGAAAAAATGGCTGACCGCCAAAGGCAGCTGCTTCACGCCTGACCCGCTTCGTGGCCCGGTGGCCTTTGCCTATCCCGGCGCGTTCAATTCGTACAACAACTTGGGCGCGGACCTGTTCAGTCTTTTCCCCGGTCTTTATGCGCTTTTCTCGCAGATTTCCCATGATCCGGCCCTGGCCATGCACGCCGATATGCTTTATCAGCGCCACACCACCCGCCATTCAGACAATGAGCGCAAAACCCAGGATCAGGCCTTGCTGGACGACCCACTGGCGATGGTTGCCTCTGGAACCAGTTTTGCCACGCTCTACACGCTGATCATGCGCGAGATTTTCGGTCTCCAGCCCTCCGCCGCGCTGGGCTACAGCCTGGGCGAGGCCGCCATGATGTGGGCGCTTGGCATCTGGACCCACGGCGACGAAGCCGCGCGCGCCCTGCGTGAATCGGAACTGTTCAGGACCCGCGTGGCTGGTCCCAAGCTGGCCGTCCGCGAAGCCTGGAACCTGGATGCATCCGTCCCGGATGCCGAAATTTGGTGTACCTACGTGCTGATGGCGCCGGTCGAAAAAGTGGCCGAGTGTCTGAAAGACGAACCGCGCGCCTTTATCGTCATCATCAGCACCCCCAATGAAGTGGTACTCGCCGGGGACCCACCTGCCTGCAAACGAGTCATTGCCAGGTTGGGCTGCCATGCCCTGCGCGCCCCGTTTGACCACGTCATCCATTGCGAGCCCATGCGCTCAGAATATGCAGGCTTCGATGCCCTGCACAGCTGGCCCGTCCAGCAAACGCCCGAGATCACCTGTTATTCCGCAGCTACCTACGCCCCTACCGAACTAACCAGGACGTCAATTGCGCGGAATGTCTCGACAACATCCTGTTCGCAGGTCGATTTTCCACGCCTTGTGCGCCGTGTCCATGAAGATGGCGCGCGTATCTTCGTTGAATTGGGACCGCACCGCACCTGTTCACGCTGGATCGATACCATTTTAGAGGACGAACCCCACCTTGCGCTGAATATCAATCAAAAAGGGAAAAGCGACCAGACGGCACTGCTGCGTCTGTTGGCCCAGCTGGCTGCGCACCATGCCCAGATTGACCTGTCTGTGCTTTTTGACGATGTCTCCAGGCCTGAAGTGAAACCCGGTTTTGTCAAGCGGATCACTCCTGGCGGAAACCGCCTGGCGGATACTTTGCTAACGGACGAAAATCGCGCCTATTTTGCGAACCTGCCCCGCCAAACCCCGCAACCCGCTTTTCCTGTGCCAGATATTGCCTCCGAACTTTTACCTCTACGCCGCGATTGGCAAACGCTGATGACAAATATTATTCTCTCCAACCCAGGTACCCCGATGATTGAAAACAAACCCGTTCTAACTGCCCCGGCCTCAGCTGTCTTTCTCTCGCCAGGCCCGCAAACCCTCAGCCCCGAACTGCTCAAGATGATCGGAAGCTTCCAGCGCGAGCTACCAGCTCCACCAGTTTTCGAAGCCCAAAATGGGGGTACCACGGATCAAACCAAACCAGCCACAGTCATCTGGGGCCAGGCTGACCTGCTCAAATATGCCCAGGGCAACATCGCAGAGATCTTTGGCCCAGAATATGCCCTGATCGACACATATTCGCGCCGGGTGCGGCTGCCCATGCCACCGTATCTGCTGGTGGATAGGATCACAAAACTGAATGGCAAGCTAGGCGAATACAAACCCTCGCAGATGACCACCGAGTATGACATCCCGCTCAACGCCTGGTATTCCGTCGATGGACAGATCCCGTGGGCGGTAGCGGTCGAATCGGGTCAGTGCGACCTGATGCTGATCAGCTATCTTGGTATCGACTTCGAGAACCAGGGCAACCTGGTTTACCGGCTGCTCGACTGCACGCTGACTTTTCTAGAGGATCTCCCCAAAGAAGGCCAGACCCTGCGCTATGACATCAGTATCAACTCTTTTGCGCGCAGCGGCAAAAACCTGCTATTTTTCTTCAGCTATGACTGTTTCGTTGGCGACCGCATGGTCCTTAAAATGCGCGGCGGTTGTGCGGGCTTCTTCTCCGATGAGGACCTGGCGCGCGGCAAGGGCATTATCCTGACCGACGCCGCACACGCGGCCCGCGCGGCAACCCCCAAGCAGCACTTTGCTCCACTCTTGACCTCCATCCGCAGCACTTTTGGCCAGGACGAACTACGCATGCTGACAGCCGGCGATCTGACAACCTGTTTTGGCCCGCAGTACGCCCAGCCCGGACGCAACCCTTCCCTGCGTCTGCCCGGTGGGCAAATGCTGATGATCGACCGCGTCGTGGAAATCGATACGACCGGCGGTCCCTGGGGCCTAGGCTCCGTCACCGCCGAGCATGACCTGGCACCGGACAACTGGTATTTCCCGTGTCACTTCAAGGATGACCAGGTCATGGCCGGTTCGCTGATGGCTGATGGCTGCGTCCAGTTGATGCAGTTTTATTTGATGTATCTTGGCCTGCATACCTACACGGTGGACGCGCGCTTCCAGCCTCTTCCGAACCTGCCACAGGTAGTGCGCTGCCGTGGCCAGGTCACACCGACCACTGGAAAGCTGATCTACCGGATGGAAGTCACAGAAATCGGACTGACGCCGCACCCTTACGCCAAAGCCAACGTCGACATCCTCCTGGATGGCAAGATCATCGTCAATTTCCAGGATCTGGGCCTTCAGTTAGTGGAGAAGAATCCGCCCGCGCCGGTGGCTCCCAAACAGGCCGCACTCTTCGACGAACGGCACATCACTGAGTTCGCCACCGGCTCGCTCGTCGCCTGTTTTGGCCCGGAATACGCCACCTATGACACCCGCCGCGCCCCGCGGACGCCCAACGGCGATTTGCAGCTCATCAGCCGGGTGCTCAGTGTCAACGGCACGCGCGGACAGGTCGCATCCGGTTCGAGCCTGGTGGCAGAATACGATGTTCCCGCCCAGGCCTGGTATTTTGAACAAAACGCCTACCCGACTCTGCCCTATTCGATCTTGATGGAGATCGGTCTCCAGCCCTGCGGCTTCCTCTCGGCACATCTCGGCTCGACCCTGCCCTACCCTGACGAGAACTTCTATTTCCGCAACCTGGATGGGAATGGGAAGTACCTGCGCGAAGTGGATACTCGCGGACAGACCATCACCAATCATGTAAAACTGCTTTCGTCGACCGCCATCCAGGGCATCATCATCCAAAAATTTTCCTATGAACTCGCCTGCGGCGGGGAACCATTTTACGCGGGGGAAGCCGCCTTTGGCTACTTCCAGGCCGAAGCCCTGATCAACCAGGTCGGGCTGGACCGCGTCGCAGCTGGGCGCCCCACTCCCCTGACCCACAGCCTGAGCACCGCAACAAAACTTGACTTGCGCCTGCCGGCTTTGTTCAGCGCACTGCCCAATCAGCCGTATTACCGGCTCTCCGGCGGGCAGCTGCATCTGCTGGATGAGGTCCAGGTTGTTCCAGGCGGCGGAAAGTTCGGGCAGGGCTATATCTACGCCCAAAAAATCGTCAATCCACAGGATTGGTTCTTCCGGGCGCACTTCCGCCAGGACCCGGTCATGCCGGGTTCGCTGGGCGTGGAAGCCATGCTCCAGGCTTTGCAGGCCTATATGCTGCACACCGGCCTCGGGCGCGATTTCCGCTCCCCACGCTTTGCCCAGGTTGCAGGCCATAACATCGTCTGGAAGTACCGCGGGCAGGTGGTCCCTGATAACCACGATCTCTCGTTGGAGATTCATATTTCCAAAATAGAGACGACCTCAGGGCAGATCACCATCTTTGGCGAGGCCAGTCTGTGGAAAGAAAATCTGCGCATCTATGAAGTCAAGCCGCTGGCCCTGATGGTGGTAGACGCAGATTAGCGGGCGTAAAGAACAAACCGCTAAAAAAGCCAGGTGACGCTAAGATTTAGAGTTTTTCCTGCGCACGCTTTACTGCCCTGGCTGTTCGATGACGCTTCGCGAAAACATTCAAAACACAAACCATAGAAAATAAGAACCCATGATCAATTCTTTCAAATCTGTTTTGTCCCCTGTCTTCTCCACCAACGGCCACCTGCCGGATTGGTGCGGCTCGCTTAATGCCGTTGCTTTCGACGAATCTGGCTGGCAGGCCCATTTACGCTCCATTGATCAACCTTGCTATGTTGTCAGCGACGGCGCTCGCCTCGGCATCACCCATCAGCGTTCCATGCCCAGCGGTGAAAGACTGGCATTGCTGGCCGCGGTCGGACCGCTAAACCAATCCCAGTTGGGCAGCGCCCAGTTCCGCGCGGCCTACGATCTGAAGTATGCTTACGCCGCCGGTGCCATGGCGAACGGTATCTCCTCTGCAGAGTTGGTGATCGCGCTTGGCCAGGCGGGACTGCTGGCTTCGTTTGGAGCGGCGGGGCTGACCGCCAATCGCATCGAAGCTGCGCTCCAGCGCATCCAGACTGCGCTGCCAAATGGCCCCTATGCGTTTAATTTGATCCACAGCCCGAGCGAGGAAGCTCTGGAGCGCAATGCGGTCGAACTGTACCTGAAACAGGGCGTCAGAACCATCGAAGCCTCGGCCTTTCTGGCACTTACCACCCACATAGTCCACTACCGGGCCGCAGGACTGTCGCTAAACCGACAGGGCGAAATCGAGATCGGGAATAAAGTCATCGCCAAGGTCTCAAGGCGCGAAGTCGCAACCCACTTTTTATCGCCCGCACCCAGCAGTCTTTTACAGCCGCTGGTTGCGCAGGGATTAATCTCTGAGGCTCAAGCCCAAATGGCTCAGCAGGTGCCCATGTGCGACGCGCTCACCGTCGAAGCAGATTCTGGCGGGCACACCGACAACCGTCCGCTCAACTGCCTGCTGCCCTCCCTGCTCGAACTGCGGGATGAACTCCGCACTCGATATGGCTACAGCCAGGTCGTTTATATCGGCGCCGCAGGCGGGATCGGGACACCTGCTTCCGCCCTTGGCGCTTTCACGATGGGCGCAGATTACATCGTCACCGGGTCAGTCAACCAGGCCTGCGTCGAATCGGGCGCCAGCGCGCACACCAAACGAATCCTGTCTCAGGCAGGTCAGGCCGATGTGATGATGGCGCCGGCAGCAGACATGTTCGAGATGGGCGTCAAGGTTCAGGTGCTAAAAAAGGGGACGCTGTTCCCCGTCCGCGCGCAAAAGCTGTATGAACTGTACAAAGCCTGCGATTCACTCGAAACCATTCCAACCGCGGAACGCGAAAAGTTGGAGAAACAGATCTTCCGCAAACCGCTGGACACCGTCTGGCAGGAGACAGAAGTCTTTTTCCGCGAGCGCGACCCCGAGCAGTTAGAGCGCGCCCACCAGAATCCGAAGCGCAAAATGGCGCTCGTCTTTCGCTGGTATCTCGGCCTTTCCTCGCGTTGGTCAAACAGCGGTGAGGCCGGGCGCGAGCTGGATTACCAGATCTGGTGCGGCCCGGCGATGGGTGCGTTCAATGAATGGACCCAGGGTACAGCCCTCTCCACGCCCGAGAACCGTCACGCCGTTGATGTGGCCGAACACCTTATGCTGGGTGCAGCCTACCTATACCGTTTGCAGCACCTGCGCATCCAGGGCGTGAGCTTACCCGCCAGCCTATCGACCTATAAACCGGAATGAAATTGACAAAGTAAACCCAAAGGAAGTGGCACGGCAGATTCTGCCAGTACAATAATCCTAAAATTCTCTGCCGTGCCCCTACAAATTCCCGATGACCATCCATCACTGTCCCTGGCCCGCAGCACCTGCCGTCCCGGTTTTAGCCGGGGACGAAGTGCATATCTGGTGCGCTGCCCTCGACCAACCCGAAGCGGCTTACTTCTCACTGCTCTCTGTGGATGAACAAGCCAAATCGCGGCGTTTTCGTTTTGAGCGGGATCAACGGCGCTTTGCGGTGGGAAGGGGAATTCTCAGGATCATCCTTGGGCGCTATTTAAACTTTCCCCCTGAAAAACTACAATTCAAATATGGAGAGTATGGGAAACCTGCGCTTGATACAAACGAATTCAAGTCAACACTCTGTTTTAATCTGGCGCATTCCGAAGAACTGGCACTTTATGCTTTAACTTCCAATCTCGAAATAGGGATTGACCTGGAAAAAATCCATCCCATTCCCGCTGTACAACAACTCGCAGAACAATTTTTCTCGCCTTTGGAAAAAATCGAATTAAACGCGCTGCCCCTGAACGAGAAACTTGAGGCCTTTTTTAGTGCCTGGACTCGTAAAGAAGCCTACCTAAAAGCCCGGGGTGACGGGTTATCTTACCCGTTGGATCAATTTTCAGTTTCAATGGCATCCCAAAAACCGGCCAGATTATTACAAGCAAAAGAAGGAGCGCAGGAATTAGCGCGTTGGTCGCTTCAATCCCTGACCCCGGCTCCCGGCTTTATTGGCGCTCTGGCGGTGGCAAGCCTGGAATGGCGCTTGGAGCAGTGGAAGTTTGCTGAATAATTCTCCCGTTCACAAAAACTCATTCCAAGGGTTCATCGATTACAATTTATACATTCAAGGAGTTTTCCATGAACGTATCTGAAGCCATTCGTACCAAACGTGCTGTGCGGGAATTTCAAGCCACACCTCTGCCAGAAGATATTAAACAAACCATTCTGAACGCGGGCCGGCGCTCACAATCTTCAAAGAACAGCCAGGCCTGGCAGTTCTTTGCCATTCAGGATAAAGAAATCCTGCGGGCACTCTCCGAATGCGGCCAGTGGGCCGGGCATATCGCCGGCGCAGCCATGGCTGTCGCCATTCTAATCCCTGACCCCAACGAGAAGTTCCAGCATCTGGTGGATTGTGGCCAGGCCGCTGCTTTTATGCAGCTGGCTGCCTGGGAATTGGGGATTGGCTCCTGCCCGGCGTCGATCTATGACGGTGAAAAAGCGCGGGCGATCCTGGGCTTCCCTGCTGAATGGCACCTGCGCCTCGCGCTATCATTCGGTTATCCCCTGGAAGAAGAAAAGCTGACCGCAGCACCAATCAAAGGCGGAAGAAGATCATTGGACGAAGTTGTGCATTGGGATAAATGGTAAATCCCATCACCAGAAAGAAATTATGGAAAAATATGCCGAACTGATTTCTATCCTGCTCCAGCACTCCCAACGCTTCCTTGATTTTTGGAATATTCAGATTCTGGTCTCGGTGGCGGTGCTGGGTTTCGTTTTTTCCAACCTGGAAATTGTCACAAAAAGACCAGTCCGCATAATGATCAGCCTGGTCTTTCTATTCATGGCGACATTCAGCATATTTTCTCTTTCAGCACACCAGCAGCGTGAAGAAAGACTGTACGCTGCGCTTGAATACCATGTTGCCACTACTCCGGCAGAATTTACCCCGGCGGATAGAGCCTACTTAGAATCTCTCAAGCCAACTCCATTTGGGATCAAAGCCGGGGCGTTGGCACTTGCTGATGCCATGCTCATCGCGATGGTCTGGTACAGCCCCAGGGTAAAAAGTTAATCTTGGTTATGGATAAGGGTCAAACCGGGTTGGGTTTGCCTCATGGGTGGTTATGCTGCTGTAACTCTTCCGCAAAATAACCACCCCGCCAATTCCTGAATATTCGCCATCATCTTACACATCTGAGAACCCATGACCGACACATTCGAAGCACTCTTAAATCCGCGCGGCATCGCCATCCTGGGTGCATCCAGCGATCCAACCAAACTCGGTTATGCAGTTGCTCGCAATTTGATAGAAAGCGGCTATGGCGGGGAAGTACATCTCGTAAATCCGCGCGGCGGAACGTTGTTTGCACACAGCATGTATACATCGGTCAGCAGTGTGCCAGATCCAGTCGACCTGGCAATAGTGATCGTCCCAGCCCCCTCCGCGGCACAAACCCTGCGCGAAGTCGGGCAACGCGGCATTCGAGCAGCCATATTGACTTCTGGCGGGTTTCGCGAAACAGGTCCTCAAGGCGCAGAACTAGAAGCACAGGTCTTGAATGTCTGCAAGGAATTTGGGATCAACCTGGTTGGACCAAATTGTGTTGGGCTGATTGATACTCACTTTCCTTTTGACACCACCTTTCTACGCCAGCCCATGCCAGCTCGCGGAGATATCGCCTTTTTGTCACACTCCGGCGCCTTTTGCGCGGCCGTGATCGATTGGTCGCGAGGGCAGGGCTTCGGTTTTTCACAGCTGGTTTCGCTCGGCAACCAGATTGACCTGAATGAAACCAGCCTGCTACCGGCGCTTGCCAATAACCCCTATACCAAAACCATTTGCCTCTATCTGGAAACCATTTCAAACGGGCAGAAATTTTTTGAAGCTGCCCGCCAGATCAGCGTACAAAAACCCATCGTGGCGCTCAAAGTCGGGCGAACCGCGGCAGGTCAAAAAGCAGCTGCTTCCCACACCGGTGCCCTGGCAGGCTCTGATGCAGCGCTCAACGCAACGTTTGAAAAAGCCGGGGTGTTGCGCGCAAACACATCCGAACAGTTGTTTGATTGGGCCCAAGCTCTCTCGGCCTGTCATTTACCTGCCGGGAAAAACATCGCGGTTTTAACCAGTGCAGGCGGT
>CAINXK010000334.1 GCA_903854805.1 uncultured Anaerolineae bacterium | reverse complement strand
CTTTTAGACATTTCTCGCAAGTAATCAACGCTGTCTATGGTGTTGAAAATTAACCAGAGCGGTAATAATCCGCTCTGCATTGCCGACACGCTGTCGAATTGCGAAAAGCACTCAATTAGGGTACCAGAAGGCGAACGGCCATCTTTTTCCAGTATCTTGGCTGCTGCGGAAAAAGCAAGGCGCGAAAAATCATTTGGGTGGGGTAAACTAATTCGTACAAATCGATAGCCTTCTTTTTTACAGAATACTTGAACTGCTTCAACCAGACCGGGTTCGCAGCCCCATTCCGATTCAGGACCAGTTTCCAGTGGCCATTTTTTGTTATCGAGAGTCCATTTGGAAGTTTTTAATCCTGTTCTTTTCGCGTAATCAATTATTCTTGGACTACCTTCCAGAAATTCCGTGGCGCTAATATCACCCCAACCACCGACTTGGAAAACACTTCTTTCACCAACCCGGTATCTTAGCCATTGAGCTCCACCATCAAGGTATACTACTGCTCCGCCAGGTTCGACATAATTGCGAATAAAATTTGCATATGCATCGGGTAAATCTATAAGCTTGAATCGCAGATGGTTTACAAACCGAGTCAACCAGCCATCATGAATTGGATCGTAATGCTGGATCGTCATAATACGCGTATCTTTTTGTCCAATTTCCAGTGCCGCATCTAACGAGCGGTTCAGGTATTCATTTGGGTTACCGGAATAGCTGCCTTTTTTAAGGGTGATAACAAAAGCCTGAGGTAAAAAAGGCGCATTTAACGATAGCGAGAGATAAGTTGTTGCTCCTCCCATGCCAGCACCTAAAACCACAGCCGGCAGCCGTTTATTAACCATGGAATAATCATTAATTCGGGCTGATATTAATCGATCGAGCGAAAAATGGCGCAGGCTTGATGGCGGTAGGCCTGAGAAAGATTGGAAACTACTGATTGTGAAACGACCGACTTTTTGCGGGAAAAGACCAAGCAAAAGTAGAATATTCCTCTGCCAGGATGGGAATTCGTAATTATCAACGATTCTGTTTAGGAGCCCAGCCGCTACCGCTCGGGTAATTATTGGGGAAGAAGATTCTGTTGATTCGTAAATTAGTGACATTCGAGTTCCCTGGGTCGCTTTTGTTCACTCAATCGAAAATTGCTCTTTTGTCCTCGTACTAATGAGTATAATTATAACCCTATGGATGTTTCAATTGCTCTTGGTGGTGGTGGGTCTCGTGGCGCTGCGCACATTGGTGTTTTACGGGCTTTGCAAAGTTCGGGTATTCGCGTCCGGGCAGTTTCCGGAACAAGTATTGGTTCGGTTGTCGCCTCCTTTTTTGCTTTTGGCTTAACACCGGACCAAATAGAGACTGCTTTTTCTAGCGTTGACCAAGCGAAATTGTATGGTTGGCCGCTTTCGGATGGTCCTGGGTTGCTGGGCGTGCGAGGTATTTATGATTTTCTTAAGTCCCAGATTGGCGATGTAACTTTTGAAAATTTAAAATTGCCTTGTGCTGCTGTAGCAATTGACCTGAAGTCTAACCGTGAGATTTTTTTACGTAGGGGTAGCGTTCTCGATGCAATCATGGGTTCAATTGCCGTCCCTGGGTTATTCCCCCCCAAAGAGTTGGACGGATATAGTCTGATCGACGGAGGAACCCTTGATCCTATCCCAGTGCGCGCCGCTCGAGATCTGGCACCCGATTTACCTGTTATTGCGGTGACACTAATGGCGCCGCTGGAAATGCCTGCCACTTCGATTGGGATTGTGTCTTTACCGTCGGAAAACTCGTTCGTAAAGCAAATTGCCCGGATGAATATCACTCAAGCATTTCGAATATTTGCAGATTCAGTCGATATTGCTTCACGTCAGATGGCTGAATTGCGGTTATCCTTGGACGATCCTGAGCTTATTATTCGTCCGGATGTGAATGGAATTAATTTACTTGATAGCATAAACGTGCACGAAATTGCCCGGTTGGGAGAGATCGCAACCGAGCGTGCTTTGCCTGACCTTTTTCGCTCGTTATCGTTATCTGCACGTATGACCCGGCAAGTCCGTCGAATGTTACGACGAATATAATTCTAAACAGCATAATTTTGGAGTGAAAATGTCTCGTGATTTGCGAAAATATGCATCTCGAACGAATGTTCAATTAATATCCGGAGCATTATTATTATTGTTTGTTGTTGGGCTTGGATTAATCGCCTGGCTTTATGGATTGTGGGCAGCCTTGATGGGTTTTTTGTGTTTATTGGGTGCTCTAGTCCCCATTGGATTGATCGTGCTATCGTTAAATGGGTTGGATGCGATCTTGAAGCGAATAAACAAGGATTAATAATGGAAC
The DNA here is from genome assembly GCA_903854805.1 of uncultured Anaerolineae bacterium. The sequence continues at coordinate 4,702 of CAINXK010000334.1, read as the reverse complement.
AGGCACTTTTATCTGGCTTTGAAAACTGGACTTTGCGAGTTCGCCCTGGCACCAGCAAAAAGGTGCTTTTGCTTTTGCATGGCTGGACAGGTAATGAAGATTCAATGACGATTTTCATTAAAAATTTCCCGGAAGATTATTGGATTGTGAGTCCACGTGCACCGTACCAGGCCATACCGAGTGGCTATTCGTGGCGAATGCCCGCGCCTAAAAAGACCTGGCCTGCCCTTGAAATGTTTCGCCCCTCAGTTGATGCATTGATTGGAATGATAGATCGATGGTCGGTTGCCAATGGTCTTGACGCATCTGGTTTTGATGTAGCAGGTTTTAGTCAGGGCGGCGCAATGACCTTTACTTTGGGGGTGTTATACCCTGGCAAGGTTAGGAAAATGGGTATATTGTCAGGATTTGCGCCTGATGGTGCTGCACAAGTACTTTCTTCATCCTTACTGGCCAATAAGAACATATTTGTATCGCATGGCGTCAAGGATGAAATGGTCCCAATCATAATGGCAGAAAGTGCGATCCAGATACTGAAAAACGCTGGCGCGCAAGTGACTTATTGTCGAAGCGATGTTGGACACAAATTGAGCGCTGATTGCCTAAAAGCATTTGTGAGATACTTGGTGGATTAGTAGTTTTTCATATCTGAATTGACGAATGTCCATTTTGCAGGTATGCTTCGTGAAAATATTTTCAGACAGGTTGTAGACATGACAATATCAAGAAGAGATTTTCTTAAATTAGTCGGTGGAACTGCAGGCTTGCTGGCTTTACGTCCGTTTAGTCGCGTGCTACCATTGCCAGATTTTCCAAAAGGCGAGCGCTTGGGGCGTCTGATCGATGGCAAATGGGAGCTTAAAATTGCTCCCAATGATCAAGACGCTACAATAAAAGATGTTTATGGCGATACTATTGTTACGTGGTTGCGCGAAGTTGTTGGGCGTCGAGATACAAATCATCTTAACCAACGCTACGTTGAGACACCAGAAGGCTATATATACGCTTCCTACGTGCAACCTGTTAAAAATCTACCCAATATTCCTTTACAAGCGTTGCCTGCTGGCCAAGCAGGATTCTGGGCTGAGGTTACAGTTCCGTATGTAGATTTTGTACTTGAAAATGCCTTGGCATCATCACCCTGGTTGAAAAATGCACAGCAATGGAGTTTGCCGACTCGGTTATATTACAGTCAGGTTATGTGGATTGATCAGATTAAAACCAGCGAAGTGACCGGTAATATTATTTATCGAATAAATGAGCGTTTTGGCAGTTACGGCGATATATTTTGGGCAGATGGAGCAGCGTTCCGACCGATCACGCAAGATGAAATCTCTCCGATTACACCGGAATTCGATCCAAACAAGAAACATGTTATTGCAAACCTGACGTATCAAACACTCTCTTGTATGGAAGGTGATAACGAGGTCTACTATTGTAGAATTTCTAGTGGAGCTAAATGGGATGCCCAGGGGAATATTGTGGATAATTGGTCAACCCCTGTTGGAAACGGACATTTGACCTGGCGAAAATCAATTTCCATACATATGGCTGGTGGAACGGTTGGCGGTGGTTACGACACTCCCGGGGTTTCTTGGTGCACTTTTTTCTCTGGTTCAGGGGTGGCTATTCATTCCACGTTTTGGCATAATGACTATGGCGTTCCACGATCTCATGGATGCATAAATGTCCGCCCCGACGATGCCAAGTGGATTTTTCGCTGGTCAAACCCGGCAGTAGGATTAGAGCCTGGGGATATTACGATTGGAATGCCTGGCGGCACTCAGGTTGACGTGGAAGAGCGGAAATACTAAAAGTGATTTTTACTGAGAAGTAATCTGAAAAAACGATAATAAATTAGAAGGTGAATCATGCAAATTGGTAATATCAGTATCGGACTTGCGTTAATTGCTGGAGTGGCTTCTTTCCTTTCACCGTGTGTGTTAGCTCTTGTCCCAGCATATATTGGTTATCTTGGCGGACGTGCTGCCGGTGGTGACGGTGGTTTGAATAATCGTGTGACAACCTTTGCCCACGGTGTAGCTTTTGTAATTGGATTCAGTCTTGTTTTTGTTTTATTGGGAGTGGCTGCATCTGCGCTTGGTGGTTTATTGTACGATGTAAGAACCTGGCTAGGTAGAGTGGGCGGGATCGTAGTTATCGTATTTGGTTTGCATATGATTGGAATAATCCGAATTCCGTTTCTAGAATACGATACCCGTCTGCAAAAATTACCTGATCCAAAATTTGGTTATTTATCGTCTGTCTTGATGGGTGTATTCTTTTCGGCCGGATGGTCTCCTTGTGTCGGCCCGGTGCTTGGGGCTATCCTGACCCTCGCTCTAAATGGTGGGTCTATCACCAAAGGTGTGGTTATGCTATCGGCATATTCTGCCGGTCTGGCAATACCATTTTTATTAGCTGCACTTGGTATCGGGTGGGTCACAACAATCTTGCGCCGATACGGAAAGATAATGCGCTACACCGAAATTATCATGGGTGGGTTGATGATTATTATCGGGGTGATGCTAATGACAGGTGCATTCAATATAATTGCCACCATGTTTCCCGGATGGTCCTTTGGATTGTGACAGATTGTGCGGAACTATTCGTGATGGTCGCCAAAAAATAATCCAATTATTTCACATTTTTTATTAATGATTTAGGATTTTGCTCAGCGGAGTCTCCCAGTGATTAATGTTACTCTTTACATGCGCCCTGATTGCCATTTATGCGAACAGGTAAAAGAGGATCTTGCGGTGATTCGATTGAAAATACCTCATAATCTAATTGAGGTAAATATCGAGAATGATCCTGTATTGTTAAAAAAATATTTGACCACTATTCCGGTAATAGAAGTTGGCCCTTATCATTTAACGGCGCCATTTTCTCAGGCCGATCTTCTCGTAACACTTGGGGCTGTCCGCGATTCTATGGCGCAAGTTGCCAAGTTACCCCAAAAAAGTCATTCGGATATGAATATGGCTGATCGTTTCTCGCTGTGGATAACTAAACACTGGCTTTTTGCAGTTAATGTCTTGTTTGTAATCTACCTGGGCCTGCCAATTCTGGCTCCGGTTTTGATGAAAGCTGAAGCAAAACTTCCTGCCAATATTATTTATACTGCTTACAGTCCACTTTGTCATCAATTAGGATTTCGTTCCTTCTTCCTATTTGGCGAACAACCTTATTACCCGCGAGCAGCGGCTGGGATCCCTGGCATGATTACTTTTGGTCAGGCAACTGGTTTGAATGAGGATGATTTGCTCGCTGCTCGAAAATTTACTGGTAATGATCAGCTGGGGTATAAGATTGCTCTTTGTGAGCGAGACGTCGCAATTTACGGAGCGATCATCTTCTTTGGACTCATTTTTGGAGCAACGAAACGTAAAATCCCACCATTAAACTGGGTTATTTGGTTAGTAGTCGCTATTGGTCCGATTGGTTTGGATGGATTTTCGCAGCTATTCAGTCAGCTGCCAATTCCTGCAATTGCCAATATTTTGGCTTATCGTGAAAGTACGCCAGCACTACGACTACTTACGGGCTTTCTTTTTGGCTTTGGGACGGCCTGGTTTGGTCTGCCTTACGTCGAAGAGTCAATGCGTGAGACACGCGAGTTGATGAAATCCAAGTTCTCAGCTTCGACCTTACAAATTAAATGAAATTTCAAGAAAATAACAATATTCGTTTTATTACCTTTGATATATTCAAACAAGGGGTTGTTCATGCTGTGTTTACGCGACATGGCGGGACGAGTCCTGAACCCTGGAATGCGCTAAATGTGGGCGGAACTGTCGGGGACCTTAACGAACGCGTTCGCGAGAACCGTTATCTTTCTTTTTCTGCGCTGGGGCTCGATCGCAATTCCATGTTTGATGTCTGGCAGGTTCATAGTGCTGATGTGGTAATTGCAAATGCGCCCCATCCACCCAATGGATTGAACCGCCGTGAATTAATGGCAGACGGGATTATTACTGATCGTCCGGAAGTTAGCCTGTTTATGCGTTTTGCAGATTGCACCCCAATCCTACTCTATGATCCCTGGAAAAAAGCCATTGGAATTGTTCATGCTGGCTGGCAGGGAACTGTAAAGCATGTTGCATACCAGACTGTTATGGCTATGAAAGCAGCTTACGGCTCGAGGCCTGGAGATATACTAAGCGCAATCGGGCCTTCTATTGGCCCCGACCATTACGAAGTGGGTCCTGATGTCATTGAGCGGGTATTGCATTCTTTTGGAAGCGATTCTGCTACACTGTTTCATCAAATTGGCAATAAAACGCACTTTGATTTGTGGGAGGCAAATAGAATATCCCTGCAGCGCGCTGGAGTAATCCAGACAGAAATGGCGGGTTTGTGCACAGCTTGCCACCCGGAAGATTGGTATTCGCATCGACGCGAGAATGGGAAAACAGGTCGTTTTGGTGCTTTGATGGCGCTTGCTCGATGACTCATCAAATGGTTATTTCTTTGGCACTACGCAATAATGCGTATAGTCACTATCGACATCTGTTTTCGAGATAAAAAAATGAATATATCTTTAAGAAACCAAATCAAAGCTAGTTACGACCTAGTTCTAAACACAATAGAAAAATATTCCCACCATCACGATAGCGGGTCTAATCCTGTGCGGTTGGTAGTTGTAACGAAAAAACATTCCATCGATACTATTTATGCTGCAATTGATGCTGGTATTCGT
>CAINXK010000333.1 GCA_903854805.1 uncultured Anaerolineae bacterium | reverse complement strand
TGACCGAACTCGGGCGTCATTGGACCACTATGACGTTGAAGTTACGCGAAGTGGTCATCATTCCTGCCCTCGCTCAACCCGCTACTTTGCATGCCTAATTCCTTGCTTTTTGTGCAAGGATCCAATTCATAAGGTACTAAAATGTAAAAATCAGGACTGGAGTACGCTCCAGTCCTGATTTTTAAGCAAATGGTCATGTCGCATAGTGATTAACGTAACTATTAAGATTGTTCATTATCGCTTATGCTAATAGTTAGTGAAATTATCTATTCTGATATATAGATCGGGATGGAAGGAGAATATGTTTTCATGATTAACGTCCCTGAACTAAAGGTTTTTGTTACGGCAGCTGAAGAGTTGAATTTTAGCCGCGCAGCTCAGCGTCTGCATTTATCGCAATCGGCGGTAAGTCAAAACATCCAGTCAATTGAGCGAACATATCGAGTTGAATTGTTTGTACGGCACGGGCGTTCTGTACAGTTGAGCGAAGCAGGTCTGGCAATATTGCCGATGGCGCGTGATGTGCTTAATTCGGCTCGGTTATTGGAAGACGCATTGGTCAATGTGAATGGAGAAGTTGCTGGTGATCTGACAATCGGTTGCGCAGCTACTTCTGGTCGGTATTTTATTCCGAATTTGCTGGCTTCATTTCAGCGTGATTATCCACATGTGCGAACTCGGGTTAGTTTAATGCGACGGCAGGATGCGATCGAAGGCTTGCTGGATCAAACCCTGAATTTGGGAGTGGTTGGTCGCGTCATTGAGCATCGTGAATTGGAATGCCAGCCCTTGCTTGAAGATCGTGTGATCCTGATTGTACCGGCGCACCATCCTTGGGCAGACCTCGATCAAGTAAAACCTGCTGATGTTTTGGAGCAGCCTTTTATCAGTCGGGAAACCAACTCTGGTACTTATGAAATGTTGTTTGATAATTTGCGCCGCCATGGTATTGATCCGGAAAACTTGAATGTTGTTATGCAATTGGGTGATGCTGAAGCAGTGCAAATGGCCGTTGAAAATGGGATCGGAATTACTTTTATTTCAGAGGTAATGGCCTCGCGCAGCCTGGCGTTGGGACGTGTCAAGAAGGTGGCTGTGGAAGGTTTTGACATAACCCAAAAGGTTTTTCTTGTGCGCCATATCTCACGTGTTTTTACGCATGCAGAGACGAAACTGTGGGAGTACGTCCGGCTTCACCACGAAGAATTAACAGCAGATTTACTCTATAATCTGGCAAATATTGCCCCGGACTGATCAGGATTAAGATCAACTACTCGAAAATGATTATATTTTACGAACCGATAAGCGGCAATTTTCTGTAAAAACAGGAGATTGCTGCTTTGTTCTCTGGTACGTCTGGGTAAACCAATGGAGGCCATATGCTGACGCTCGTTGAAAAGATCCTGTTCGTAATTGCTGTTGGTTTTTCGTTATATTACACTTGGAATGGCGTCAAGCGCATCATAAATAATATTTCCAGCGGCAAAGGCAATCCAGATTGGAGTCTGGTCGTGATGAAGGCAGCTGGGGCGCTTGTTAAATTCTTAACCTTCCAGCCCGTGTTTCGTTTTAGACTTGTGCCCAGCATTTTGCATGGTTTCATCGGTTGGGGTTTTATTGCATTTCTGCTTATTAATCTGAGCGACTTGATCTATGCTTACAGCGGTTGGCGACTTCTCAACAGCATTGGCATTATTGGGGATCTTTACCGTTTTTTGGCGGATATTGCCAATCTTGCAATTCTTCTTGGGATTGTGGCAATGGCGTTCAGGCGTTTTGTTATACGTCCGGAAACTCTTTCCACACGAGAAACAATTTTACTGAACCCACTGGCCCGATCTGGGATTAACCGAGATTCGGCAATTGTAGCTGGTTTTATTTTTCTACATAATACCGGGCGGTTGCTAGGCGAATCGTTCAACGTGGCTCTACACAGTGGCTTTGATCCATGGCAGCCAACGATCTCAATGCTGGCAAAGTTGTGGTTGGGGATAAATCCAAACTCGTTGGAAGTGGCTGAACATCTGATGTTCTGGCTGTCGATTGGTGCCGTGGTGGCCTTTCTGCCGTACTTCCCTTATTCCAAACATTTGCACCTTTTCTTTGCGCCGATTAATTTTGCGCTTAAGCCTGAGCGGAAATCCATCGGCCAACTAAATTACATTAATCTGGATGATCAGTCTATCGAGCAATTTGGCGCGGCCACGGTCAGTGACCTGGGCTATGAACAAATTATTGATGCGTATGCTTGTATCATGTGTTTTCGATGTCAGGAAGTTTGTCCAGCCTATAATACTGGTAAGGTGCTTTCACCGGCCGCACTGGAAATCAACAAACGCTACAACTTCAATTATGGAGGCAGTACAGATAAACCGTTGCTCGATTTGATCAGTGCGGAAGCGGTTTGGGCTTGCACATCCTGTGGGGCATGCGTTGATATCTGCCCGGTTGGCAACGAACCCATGCGCGATATTCTTGACATCCGCCGAAACCTGGCGATGATGGAGAGTGCCTTTCCCAAGCAATTGGAAAATGCGTTTAAGGGAATGGAAAGAAATCTGAATCCATGGAATGTGCCGCAGGCTGACCGCATGAAGTGGGCGCAGGGTTTAAATGTGCCAACGATTGAACAAAATTCGGAGCCAGATATTTTGTGGTGGGTGGGTTGCGCTCCGGCGACTGATGCGCGCGCCCAAAAGACAGCCCAGGCATTCGCAAAAATATTAAACGCCGCAGGTGTAAACTTTGCAGTGCTTGGTAAAAACGAATCTTGTACCGGAGATTCAGCCCGCCGAGCCGGGCGTGAGGATATTTTCTTTGGGTTGGCGCTTGGGAATGTGGAGTTACTGAATGAACTCAAGCCAAAGAGGATTGTAACTACCTGCCCACACTGCCTGCATACCATCAAAAATGAGTATCCGGCTTTTGGTGGAAACTACGAGATCATTCACCACACCCAGTTGATTAACGAGCTTGTGGGGGCCGGAAAAATTCAACTCATAGAAAGTGCTGACAGTTTATTGGTGACATTTCATGATCCTTGTTACCTGGGCCGGCACAATGGCATCACCGCTGCACCTCGTGAATTATTAAAAAATGCCGGGCTGACAACGGTGGAAATGCCTCGTAATTCAAACCTATCTTTCTGCTGTGGTGCGGGTGGCGCGCAAATGTGGAAGGAAGAAGAACAGGGTACTTCCCGGGTCAATACGGTGCGCTTTGCAGAAGCCAGGGCAAGCGGGGCCAATACTCTCGCGGTTGCCTGTCCTTTCTGCCTGACGATGATGTCTGATGCTGCCAGGGCGGATAATGACACGCTTCTGGTGCAAGATGTGGCTGAACTGGTGGTATCCAGGTTGAAACCCTGATCTGGTTCATGTCGGATGGAAGGCTGCTTCGAGCGGTATGAGAGTACGGTTATTCCGGTCACGCGAAGTATATGCTTGGCGTGACCGATTATATTCATCAAGATTTGCAGGTAATTAATTGCTTTAATCTGGTGGGTGTAGTGTAAAATTGATTATCACCCATTTTCCCCGTCGCAGCGCGACGGTACCTAAAGCTTGTAGGAGGATACAGCATGTATCACACATTGATTCTTGTAGGAAATGTAGGTCGCGACCCGGAAATGCGATATACCCCTTCCGGGCAGCCGGTTACATCGTTTTCAGTTGCTACGAACCGCCAGTATACTGCCAACAGTGGTGAGACAGTTAAAGAGACCGTCTGGTTTCGCGTCACTACCTGGGGTAAGACAGCTGAAACATGTAATCAATATGTCAAGAAGGGCAGCAAGGTGCTTGTTGAAGGTCGTTTGACTGCAGATACTGCCACCGGCGGACCACGAGTTTGGAATGCTCAGGATGGTACGCCCAGGGCCTCCTTTGAAGTCAGCGCCAGCACAGTCCGCTTTTTATCATCGCGCGGAGACGGCGATGGTGGCGGAAGCGGTGGCGATATGAGCGGCGGATCCTTTGTTGGCGCCCCTGAAGAAGATATTCCGTTCTAAACAGAAAGCCCCTGAGAAATCCTGGATTTCTCAGGGGCTTAATTAGAGGATGCACAGATGGCAGTTCCCCCAGCACGTCCCCAAACTACGCTTGAAGTACCGGCTGACATTCAGCCAGTTTATGCCAATCTTGTGCGCATCGCCCACTCCCCGGCTGATTTGGTGTTCGATTTTGCCCACCTGTTGCCTGGCGAGAATAAAGCCAGGGTGGGGGCGCGCATTTTGATGTCACCGTTGAGTGCGAAACTGCTTTACAGGGCTCTGGGTGAAAACCTTGCGCGTTATGAAGCCGCTTTTGGTGAAATTACCATGCCAAGGTCTTCGTTAGCAGACCAGCTGTTTAAGCCATTTCACCAACCAGCAGATGGCACAAACCCGCCCGAAGAAGGTACGGAATAAATGGATCACCTGGATTCGATTTCGGAAATTATACGTTTGCAATTCGACGCGCGCACGGCTGCTCGCGATCAGGCCCTGACCCAGGCCCGGGCTCTGACTCGTTTTTGTTCTCAGGCTATTCGGGCTGTTCATCGTGATGATGATGTCAGCATGCTTGAGCAGCTAGGCGAGGCTCGCAAGCTGGCAGATTCGCTGCGTTCTGCTGTTTCGAGTTTTCCAGATCTTTATTATGCCGGATATACGCAGGATGCTCTCAAAGAATTCGTGGAAGCTTCGGTTACTTGCGCGCTGATCAAAAACCTGCCATTGATTGGTCCTCAAGAGCTGGGTGTTGAATACAATACCTATCTAAATGGTTTGTCTGAAGTGGTTGGAGAGTTACGCCGCCGTTGCCTTGATATCCTTCGTCATGGTTATTCTGCCGAAGCAGAGCGCTTGTTGACTCTGATGGATGATATCTATGCTGTGTTGGTTACCATGGATTATCCTGATGCTATCACCAGTGGCCTGCGCCGCCAGACTGACATTGCCCGTAGTATTATTGAAAAGACTCGTGGCGACATCACTTTCAGTCTGCGAGGTGAACATCTTGAACGTGCGATTGCGCGCCTGAGCGAGCAAATGATCGGTGATGCTGGGCCTAGGGCGCCCATTTTGAGTCGCTCTGTAAGCGAAGAGGAGTAATAGTGGCCAAAGCTGGCCGGAAATATCGTTTGATTATCTATGAATATATGCTTAACCGCTGGTGGCCGGTAACTCTGCTGGTGGCTTTTTTTGTTTTTCTGAACGTTGGGGTACTTTGGGGTGCGGAATGGTATTTTATCAACCCCGAAGATAATCCTTTGCCGGTACTTTCAGGTTCTGGGGGAACAGTGATGCTGGCAGTTGGTGTGATTTGCCTGCTGTTTTCTGTTTTTTTATTGATCACTCGTAAAATGGCCTATGTGCAGCTTTTTGATGATCATATGCAGATGGTGACACCTTTCCTGCGTATGAACGTCTCGTATAAGCGAATCCTGCGTTCGGTTAGCGCCCAGATGTATGTGCTATTCCCCCCCAAGGCACTTTCCAGCTGGAAGCGCGATTTGATCGAACCAGTTTGGGGTAAAACAGTGGTGGTTGTCCACCTGTCGGGGTATCCCGTTTCGCGAGCGTTACTGAAGTTTTTCCTTTCCCCGTTTTTTTTCTCTGACAACAGTCCTCATTTTGTTTTGTTCGTTGATGACTGGATGCAATTTAGCACCGAGCTGGATAGCCGCCGTTCGTTGGCACGAAATTCGCACAGACAGCCGCCCCAATCTGGTGGCAATTCCGGTCTTTTGGAAATTTTACGCCGAAAATAATTTATATTTGTGCGATAAGCTCCCCATAAATTTGGAGATACTTTGAATATCTATTTTGCCTGTTCCATTACAGGCGGCCGCGAGTTTGAGCCTGTTTTTCAGGCAATTGTTAACGCCATGCAAGCGGATGGCCATGTTGTCCCGACTGCGCACCTGGCAGATGCCTCGGTTCGGGATGCTGAACTTGTTGTCTCACCTGCCTCTGTTTATGCTCGGGATGTTGATTGGATTCGTGGGGCGGATGTACTTGTAGCTGAGATCAGCACGCCCTCACATGGCGTTGGATACGAAATTGGATTTGCCCTCGGGTTGGGGAAACCAGTGTTGGCCTGCCATCAATTTGGGCGGAACATATCCAAGATGATCTCCGGAAATCCGGATAAAAATCTGGTGATCAGAAATTATGTTGACTCAAATGCTGCAGTTGCGCTTGTTCGTATGTTTCTGGCTGCCCAAAAATCGCGGGAATTATAGAAGTTGTGAAATTTGTCACTACCGAAGTATGACATACGGCTTTGTGACAATTGGTGCAAAGTGTTATCATTGAAAATGACAAAGGGTAAGCATTTACCCTTCACTGTCTCCTCCTTTGGCGAATGTTTGCACCGGGTCCTCCCCCCGGTGCAAACTGTTTAAAGTCACTGAAATGGAATAAAAAAAGCCCTGCGATGTATTGCAGGGCTGGTAAGTCATGAAAATCTAAATGTGGATTGGGCTACCGCTGACCCCATGCGCCGCTTCCATTAATGCTTCTGAAATCGTGGGGTGCGCATGGACATTGCGCGCAATTTCTTCGGCGGTTAGTTCCATCATGTGTGCCAGGGTTAATTCGGGTAATAGTTCTGTAACTTCTGGGCCAATCATGTGAGCACCCAGAATCTCGCCATATTTTTCATCCACCACTAGTTTAACCCAACCGGCATAATCTCCAAGTCCGAGCGCTTTGCCGTTGGCCTGGAAGGGAAAACGTCCAATTTTGACGGTATAACCACGTTCTTTGGCCTGTGCCTCGGTAAGCCCAAATGAAGCGATCTGTGGCTGGCAGTAGGTAGCGCGCGGCATCATCTCATAATCGAGCGTGACCGTCTCGTGCCCGGCAATGTTTTCGGCACACACAATTCCCATGGCTGAGCCAACATGGGCAAGCATCAGTTTTCCGGTTACATCGCCGATCGCCCAAATGCCTTCAACGTTGGTGGCCATTTTTTCATCGATTTCAATAAAGCCTCGTTCGCTGAGTTTAATGCCAAGTTCTTCAAGGCCCAGTGCCTTTGAATTCGGCCTGAATCCGATTGCTACTAATGCCTGCTCTGCCTCAAGCACTTTACTCTCGCCACCAGTGGATACCGTTACCCTGACACCGCTTTCTGTGGCTTCAACTGATTCAACCTTATGTCCGACAAGGATCTTGATCCCGCGCTTTTTTAAGGCTTTGTCCAATTCGACGCTTACTTCCTCATCTTCCATTGGGACAATCCGCGGCAGCATCTCGACGATGGTTACGTCCACGCCATAGGAACTCCAAATTGTGGAGAATTCAACCCCAATGGCGCCAGAACCAATCACAACGACTGATTTGGGCAACTTGTCTTGAACAATTGCTTCCAAATAGGTAACAACTTTTTTGCCATCCACCTTCCAGGCGCCTGGTACGGCGGCCGTGGCTCCTGTGGCGAGTATGATGTTTTTTGCCTTGAGCTCAGTAACTTTTCCATCTTTATCGGTCACTGTCAGGGTATCTTTTGCTGTTAGTTTTGCCATGCCCATGTAGAC
>CAINXK010000332.1 GCA_903854805.1 uncultured Anaerolineae bacterium | reverse complement strand
CGAAGTAGCCAATCAGGAAGGTTTCATGCCTGATGTTGGTTCAACCATGGCCGAGAGCATGCTGCAAGCCAACCCCAAGATCAACATTCTGTGGTCTGAGAATGAGGGTGGTACGGTCGGCGAAGTGATCGCAGTGCGCACCATGGGTCTGTCTGGCAAGGTCTTTGTTTTCGGTACCGACATCAGCACACAGTTGGCCGAGATGTTGGCTGCTGACGATAATATTCTCCAGGCAGTTACCGGCCAAGCACCACGTTCGATGGGCGGTGATTCTGTCAAAGCGGCTCTTATGGCGCTCAACGGAGAAAAGAACGAGTACTACCATGTCGTTGCGAATGCCTTCTTCTCTCGTGACGATCAGGCAGCTGTCCAGAAATTCCTGGTAGATTTCAAATAAACCCCAGCTTTTCTTAAAAGGGTATCCGGCAGAAATTGCCGGATACCCTCCCCTTGTTTTGAACCGTGATAGACCCGCGGAGGCGTTTGAATACATGATAAAACCTGGTGAACCGATTTTAAGAGTCGAAAAGATCAGTAAAATTTATCCTGGCGTGAAGGCGCTCAGCGGGGTGGATTTTGATTTGCATCCTGGTGAAGTTCGCGCATTGTTAGGGAAAAATGGCGCCGGAAAATCAACCCTGGTAAAGATCTTGAGCGGGGCGACTTTGCCCGACAGCGGGACCATCTATATCAATGGCCAACCGACTGTCTTGCACTCACCAGCGAGCGCTTTTGCGGCTGGTGTGTCCACTGTTTACCAGGAGATGAGTCTGGTGCGTGGATTGACGGTGGCCGAAAATATTCTACTGGGACGTTGGCCGCGCAGAAGCCGTCTGGGTGTACAGGTTATTGACCAGAAGGCTACCATTGAACAGGCCAGGGCAGCTCTGGATCTAATGGGTGTGTCTATCGATATGCAGGAGATCGTTGGCCGCCTCAATATTCCGGAGCAACAACTGGTCGAGATTGCCAAAGCTCTTTCGTTTAATCCCAAGGTTCTGATCCTGGATGAACCGACCAGTTCTCTGCCCCAGGCCGAGGTTGATAATTTGCTGGCACTGGTCAGACGACTGGCTGAGACGGGGATGGCGATTATCTATGTATCCCACCGTCTGCAGGAGATTCCTCGCGTGGCTGATAGTCTGACTATTCTGCGCGATGGCAACCTGATGGGAACCATCCCTGTCAAGGATGGTTCGCCTGAGCGAATTGCGAGCATGATGATTGGCAGCGATTGGACAAAGATGGAACTGGAACATAGCGAAGTGGGCAAGGATGTCCGGCTATCGGTTCAGCATCTCAGCCGCAAGCGCCACCTTGATGATGTTTCGTTTGAGCTTCACGCAGGTGAAGTTTTGGGTCTGGCTGGTCTGTTGGGATCAGGCCGCACTGAACTTCTACGAGCCATTTTTGGGATTGACCCATGTGACAGCGGAGAGATTTTTGTGGATGGTGTTCTGGTACCACACCCTGCCCCGGCGCTTATGAAAGCGAAGGGTTTGGGCCTGACGCCTGAAGACCGCAAAGCCGAAGGTTTGGTGTTGGTGCTGGGCGCGGATGATAACCTGACAATGTCTTGTCCTGAGCGGATCAGTTGGCGCCAAATAATTTCGACACAAAAAAAGCACGATCTTGCCCAGACGATGGTGGATGCGTTGAGTATTTCCACCCCCAGTCTCGAAACCCAGGCACGCTCGCTCAGCGGTGGTAATCAGCAGAAGCTTGTGATCGGCAAATGGTTGAATGCCAATGTCAAAATCCTGTTGATGGATGAACCGACACGCGGGATCGATATCCAGGCTAAAGAGCAAGTGTACAAAGTGGTACGTGGTCTGGCCAAGCAGGGTATCAGCGTAATTTTTGTCTCATCGGAGATCGAGGAAGTTCTAACTGTCTCCGACCGGATTATTATCTTAAACCAAGGCAGCATTGTCGCCGAAATGCCTGCTAAACAGGCAAACCTGGAACAAGTTCTAGCATTGGCAATGCAAGAAAAGGTGACTCAATGACACAGACAACTTCTACCTCACAACCGGTTAAGCCTCCAAAGACAGGCTTGATGGGCAATCTCGATAAGAATTTTCGCGGTTTTCTATCGCGTTCAGGATTGTTATTAGCCCTGATCATCCTGTTTGTTATTTTGACCATGTTTGCGCCAAATTTTCTAACGACACGGAACATGCTCAATGTTTTGCGCCAGGTATCCTTCATCGGTATTATTGCCTGTGGAATGACCATGGCGTTGATAGCCGGTGATGTTGACTTAAGCGTAGGTTCTGTTGTGGCGCTTACATCTTCGCTATTGGCTGTCTTATACGCCAAGATGGGTTGGCCGCTCTGGGCTGCGTCGCTTGCTGCGATCATTGAGGCGACCCTTGTAGGTCTGTTTGCAGGTTTTGTTCGAACAAAGTGGAATATACCAGCGCTTATCGTCTCACTCTCGCTGATGCTATCCTTGCGCGGGATGGCATTTGTGTTGACCAACGCTTTCCCAATTCCGATTACCGATCCCACCTTTGCGCTGCTGGGGGGCGGATATGTTTTGGGAATTCCCATTCCCGTTTTGATCTTCCTGGTTGTGGTTGTGATTTTCTGGTTTATGAGCACCCGGACTGTCTATGGACGTTCCATTTATGCAGTTGGTGGAAACGCTGAAGCTGCACGCCTTTCAGGTATTGCAGTGGCGCGGATCCGTATGTCAATCCTGAGCATGACGGCTTTTCTGGCTTCGATTAGTGGCGTGCTGCTGACTTCCAGGCTTACCTCCGGGTATTCAGGAGTGGGTGTGGGCTGGGAGTTTGACGCCATTTCCGCAGCGTTGGTGGGCGGTACCAGCCTTTTTGGTGGTGAAGGTTCGATTTTTGGGACACTTTTGGGCGTACTGTTTGTGGGCTTGCTGGGTAATGGCATGGTCTTGATGGGGGTCAATCCCTACTTACAAGATGTTGTGCGAGGCGCCATCATTTTATTGGCCGTTTTGCTTAGCGCGCTTCAACGCCCTAAACTCTCGGCTTAATCATTCAAGTGTACTTCAACGAAAGGAAATCAATATGAATAGTCGAGAACGTGTCAAGCGCGCCATAAAATTTGGCACTCCAGACCGGCCGCCAATCTCTCATGCTGTTTTACCTGCATCTCAACTGAAGTATGGCCCGGCTTTGGCGGAGATATTGCAGGAATTCCGCGACGACTTCGGCTGGGACTACATGACCGATCTACCGAAAGAGGACTACCCGGCGGCGTATAAGAAGGGCAGCCATGTTGACGATTTTGGGGTTACCTGGCACTGTGAGTGGGACGGCATCGTTGGCATTCCTGAAGGGCCGATCAAGGACTTGAGTCGATACGATGACTATGTCTGGCCAGAGGTCTTCAGCGTCGGGCCGCCCGAAGAGCGCTTATACAGCGGGCACATGAGCGGCTTTGATGATCGCTGGTATGCACGCGGAGCCTGGATCAACACATTCGAGCCCATGCATTTCTTGCACGGCTTTGAAAATCTCTTTGTGGCCGTCGCTGAAGAATCACCGAATTTCTACCGGCTGCTTGACGACATGACCAAGTTTAACCTGGCATGGATCGATAAATGGGTCAAGCTCGATTACGATGGTTTACACTTTGCTGATGATTGGGGTTCACAGTCCAGCATGCTGATCAGACCGGCTACCTGGCGGCGGGTCTTTAAACCGCGCTATGCCGAGATGTTTAAGCGCGTGAAAGATGCCGGGATGGATGTCTGGTTTCATAGCGATGGACATATTAACGATATAGTTGGTGATTTGATCGAAATTGGTGTGGATGTGATCAACTGCCAGGTTGCGGCCATGGGCTTTGATTGGGTTGCCAATAATATGCGTGGCAAGGTGGCTTTCCGTACGGATATTGACCGCCAGCATGTGCTGGGGATTGGTTCTCCGAGCCAGGTAAAGGAAGAGGTCATCCGGACCTTTGAAGCCTGTGGCACACCTCAGGGTGGCATTGTAGCTTGCGGCGAAGTGGGACCGGATTTACCCCTGGAAAATGTCCGCGCCATGTACGAAGCATTTCGCGATTACCGGGCATAAGGAGTTGAAATGTCACTGGGGCGCCCGCGAAACCATGGTTGTCGTATCTCGGATGAGTGGACTTTCAATGGATTGCGCACTTTAATCCTTGAAAATGAGTTACTGCGTGTTGTTGTTCTGGTGGATAAGGGCAGCGATATCATTGAGTTTCGCTATAAGCCGTTGGATTTAGATTTTCTGTTGCTTGCAGCGGGTGGTGTACGCAACCCGGCCCAAAATCCGCCTTCCATGTATACACAAAGCCCCTTTAGTGATTATTACAGCGGTGGCTGGAATGATATTTTGCCAAATGGTGGCCCTCCAGTAAGCTACCAGGGAGCTGATTTTGGGCAGCATGGAGAGATCAGCCTGCTGGCTTGGGAATATAGCTTGATGGAAGACAGCCCAGAGCGGGTGTCAGTCCGACTCTGGGTAAGGGCGCTGCGTACGCCTTTCTTTGTGGAAAAAACCCTTTCGCTTGAGTTGGGGCGGCCCGCCTTGCTGATTGAAGAGACAGTTACTAACGAAGGCGGGCAACCGCTGCACTTGATGTGGGGTCAGCATATTGCCTTTGGCCGAGAATTTCTGCGCGAAGGGGTTAGCATTGATATTCCTGCCGGGCAGTTCATTGCTCATGAGGCTATGCCTGGCTACGAACCTCGCCGCTTTCTGCCGGGTGCGCAGAGCCCCTGGCCGAATGTTGCTGCTCCAGGGGGCGGCGTGGTAGATGCCAGTCTTGTCCCGGCTGAAGGTGAGATCCAAGCCCAGGAAATGGCCTATTTGACTGAGCTTAGAGAAGGCTGGTACGCTGTTACAAATCAGCACAGAAAAATTGGTTTTGGTTTGATTTTTGACCCTGACCTTTTCCGTTATGTCTGGTGCTGGCAACAATTGGGCGATGTGGCGGCTGGTTACCCCTGGTGGAATCGTACGCACACAATTGCCCTCGAGCCATGGACCAGTTATCCAACCAATGGTCTGCCGGATGCCATCCGCAACGGTAGTGCCTGGTTACTTCAACCGGGTGAGAAAATCCATACCCGCTTGATGGCAGTGGCTTACCAGGGCTTTGAACGCATCAGCCGAATTGGGCCGGATGGAACAGTGGAAGGTATTTGAAATGCGAAGAGATGAAGTTTTCAAAGCCATCCAGCGCGGTGGACCAGCTTATGTCCCGATCTATTATTTTAACCAGGATCAGGACCAATCGGATTTGGTGGCTTTTGAGGTTCAACAGCATTTTATAGGCGCTGAGAAAGATAGATCAGAATGGGGATTTGAATGGCACCGCATGGATGAAACCATGGGACAGCCTTCGACAAACCTGATTGATGATCCGGCTCAATTGGCTGATTTTGTAGTTCCGAACCCATCAGATCCGGCACGATTTGCTGGTATCGAATCATTTAATCAAATTTATGCTGACCGCTTTCGCATGGCCAGCCTGGCATTAAGCGGATTTACCACCATGAGTTTCTTGCGTGGATTTAGTAATCTTATGCTGGATTTGGTGGAAACCCCCAAATTCGTGGAGGCGCTGGCTGATCTGGTTTTTGGGTTTGAAGAGAAAATAATTGAACAATTACCTGCTTATGGTTTTGATGCAGTGGCTTTTTTTGATGATTGGGGTACCCAAAAGGGGATGATCATTTCTCCGGCTGCCTGGCGGAAATTTTTCAAACCACGCTATGTTCAACAATTTGCCCTGGCACATCGATTGGGGCTGAAAGTTTATTTTCATTGTTGCGGTTATTACCCGCAGATAATCCCTGATTTGATCGAAATTGGGGTGGATATGCTCAATATTTCCCAGCCGAATTTATATAATATTCCCGAGTTGGGGCAGAAATATGGCGGTAAAGTTTGTTTTGTATGTCCCGTGAGTTATCAGACCACTTCCATTAGTGGGACACGCGATGATATTTTTGAGGCTGTTCAAACGCTGATCGATAGTTTCGGAGGCTTTAACGGCGGGTTAGTCGGGTATGTTGAAGAATATCACAGCATGGGTATGAGCCAGGCGAATTATCAGTCGTGTGTGCAAGCCTTCAAAACACTGGGTGTTTATCGGCCTGGGTGAACTGATTGTTGCTCTGCTTAAACGAGGATTGGTCAAAATGAATTCAAAAGAACGAGTATCAGCGACCTTAAGGCGTGAACCCGTGGACCGTGTGCCTGTGTTTATGTGGTTTCATCCAGATACCGCTGTTCACCTGGGTAGATTGTTGGAACTGCCACCTGGCCTGGTGGGTGATGCGATGGGAAATGATGTTCACCAAACCTGGGTGAACAATAATTTTGCCATGGAAGGGATTACGCACGAGAACGACGGAGAATCGCATTTGGATGATTGGGGCATCGTCTGGACTCGTGGGTATAGCTTTAACCAAATTAGCCATTATCCTTTAGCGCAGGCTTCGAAAGCTGAAATGCTCGATTTCCAATTTCCTGTTGCAAAAATTGATGAATATTTGGCGCGGATGCAGCCTTTGGTGGAAGCCAGTACTAATTACTTCTTAGGGTGTGATATTTCGCCCTGTGCATTTGAGATGCTTTGGCGTTTACGTGGGATGGAAGCGACGATGATGGACATCGCCGATGATCCGGAATTTGCGCGCAGTATGCTGAACCGTTGTATGGATTATTCAATCCAACTTGGCGAAGCAGCCTGCGATCGTTTTCCTCTGGATTGGTTGTGGGCAGGTGATGATGTGGCTGCGCAATCTGGTATGATGATCAGCCCCAAAAGCTGGAGAAACCTGATTAAGCCAGGGCTGCAGCGGGTATTTGAGGTTGGTAAATCGCGCGGGCTGTGGGTGGCTTTTCATTGTTGTGGCGGATTGCGCCCAATCATTCCAGATTTGATTGAGATCGGGCTGGATGTGCTCAATCCGATCCAGGGTAATTGTCCGGGGATGGACCCGATTAATTTAAAAAAAGAGTTTGGCGATAAACTTGCTTTCATGGGTGGAGTTGATACCCAATATTTGCTGCCTTATGCCAGTGTTTCAGAAGTACGGCGCGCTACGGCAGAATTAATTGAGGGGATGACAGCCGGTGGAGGTGGGTATATTCTAGCCGCCTCGCACACCATTCCGCCTGAGACGCCGGATGAGAATATTTTTGGTATGTATGCTGAGG
Organism: uncultured Anaerolineae bacterium; assembly: GCA_903854805.1. Next base: position 26,190 of record CAINXK010000332.1, on the reverse strand, counting down.
CGGGCATCAGTCGAGAAGAAATATTTGATCATGCAGCTCAAATTAGAAAAATAACACAGGGTATTTGATCGTCCATTGCCCTGATTTGGATCGGAGAAATAATTATGCCTTACCCAAGCGTTGATCTTACCAATGTAAAAACATATCCTCTTGTGAAGCGTGAAAACCGCGTTGCATTAGAAGATTTAATTTTGCCAACGACAGCGTATAAAGAGTTTGAAAACCCTGAGCTTTTGGAAGTGTCTGCCCGGATTGTCGAAGCACGCAGAAATGGCAAGCCTGTAATTATTATGTTTGGTGGACACGTGATCAAACGTGGACTGGCGCCCCTGGTGAACGACCTGTTAAAGCGCGGGGTGATCACTCATCTGGCTTCCAACGGTGCCGCTACTATTCATGATTTCGAAATCGCTTTCCTTGGGCACACCAGTGAAGATGTGCTCAAAGGTCTGGAAGATGGCAGCTTTGGGATGGCAGAAGAAACCGGTCTCCTGATGAACCTGGCCATTCAGCGCGGCGCAAACGAGGGTATGGGCCTCGGTGAAGCCCTCGGGCGTCTGATTGCCGAAGACCCGCGCTTCATTTACCGCGAGAACAGTGTGTTATATACTGCATACAAGCTGGGAATCCCATATACGGTGCATGTTGCGATTGGGACAGATATTATCCACCAACATCCTCGAGCAGATTTTGCTGCGTTGGGATGGGCCAGTGGGCAGGATTTTAAGATCTTTACCAGAGCGGTTTGTGAATTGGATGGCGGTGTCTTTTGTAATTATGGTTCATCTGTCATCGGTCCCGAAGTATTTTTGAAGGCGCTCTCTATTGCGCGCAACCTGGGAAATAATGTAAAGATCTTTACCACGGCAAATTTTGACTTGATCCCCCTGGATGATTATCGCAAGCCGATTGGCGATGATGAACCGGATTATTATTATCGTCCGCGCAAAAATGTCGTTAACCGCCCGGTGGCGTTGGGCGGCAGGGGCTATCACATTACTGGCGACCACAGTGAAACGCTTCCCAATCTGTATCATCAAGTTGTGGATAAATTGGCGCCGATCCAGCCTGTTAGCCAGAATTCCGCAGGGCCGGTTGATAATCTGCCCTTGTTTTCTGATGAAAACCCAATCGCAGCTCAAATTCTTGAAGCCATGTTACGCGAATACCCGATGCTGAACCCACTGCGAGCGGATTTGGTGCGTTGCTATACGGCGCTCAAACGCTGTTTCTTGACGGGTGGCACGCTTTACCTGGCGGGGAATGGCGGTAGTATGTCCGATGCGTTGCATATCAGCGGCGAATTGGATAAAGCCTATAAGAAAAAGCGTCCCATCCCTGTTGCACACAGTCAGCGTCTTGCTGATGTGCCTGGTGGTTTGGATCTTGCGGAATGCCTGCAGGTGGGGCTGCGCAGTGTGGTATTGGGGAATAACCCGGCTTTAGCCAGCGCAGTGGAAAATGATTTTGGCAAACCGTACCTGGGTTATGCACAGGAACTATATGCTTTGGGGCATGCCGGGGATGTGTTTCTGGGGATCAGCACGAGTGGAAACGCGAAGAATATTCTATATAGCATACAGACTGCACGCTTATTAAACATGACTAGCATTGGGCTTACCGGTCAGGCCGGCGGGTTGTTGTCTGTTCAGGCTGATGTTGTGATCCATGCCCCGGCAAAAGAAACCGCCGCGGTGCAAACCTGGCATATACATATTTATCATTGTCTGTGCGAGATGCTTGAAGCACAAATCTTTTCGACCGAGGCGGATGAATGAAATTTGCGCTTGACTATGCCCGCCTTGAACAGATCCTAAACAATATAAAAAAGCTCACATTAGGTGTTGTGGGAGATTTTATTTTGGATGGCTATTGGTACGCGGACATGGAAAAATCCCAACTTTCGCGTGAGACAGCCATATTTCCCCGTCCAGTTGTGCACGAGACATATTCATTAGGAGCTGCTGCGAACGTTGCCTGGAATCTTTCTGCTCTGGAGGTGGGCGCGGTGTTGGGTTTCAGCGTGATTGGGGATGATTGGCGCGGGAATACCCTGCGAAGCTTATTGGCAAAGTCGAACATTCAGATGGATGGGATCCTTAACCAGAGCGATCGCCAGACGCCTTTTTACGGAAAAGTGATCTTGACTGCTTTAGGAAGACGCTCGCAGGAAGATGCGCGGTTGGATTTCATTAATGTTCAGCCAATATCCCTAGAAATTGAAGATGCCTTGCTCTGCGCCCTGGAAGCAGAGCTTGCAAAAATGGATGGGCTTATTATTGCTGATTACCAACCGGCAGGCGTGATATCTACCAGAGTCACTGCTGGGCTTCTAAAATTAGCCTTACAACAACCAAAGAAACCTTTTGTTGCGGATTCGCGCGAACGAATTGGAGAATTTCGCCAACTTATTCTGAAGCCAAATGATGCTGAAGCCGCTCAATTATTCTTTCCAGATCGAAATATTGCGACAATTGAGTTATTCAATCTCTCACAGGCTGCAATTTCGCATAATCAGCAGACTGGTCAACCGATCATCATTACGCGCGGCGAGCAGGGTTGCCTGGTGGTGGCCGATGGGGAATGTGTCACGCTACCTGGGGTGCATGTTCCTGCGCCAGTGGATCCGGTGGGCGCGGGAGATGCTTTCCTGGCATCCTTTACCGCTGCAATCTCCAGCGGAGCAACTCCGCTGGAGGCGGCTTGCCTTGCAAATCTTTCCGCTGCTGTAACGGTAACAAAAATTGGTATTACTGGTACAGCCAGCCCGGCAGAAATATTAGCCATGTTTAATGTGTGGGAATCTAGTCTGGCCAAATTGTAACCAATAAATTTGGTCAGATGTGTGCCGAAAATTTTCAGGAGTTTCGCCTTGGCTTTTGATCAGTTCTATTTTGGCAGAACTGTTTCCGCTCTTGTGCCAGGGTTGGGAGCCGGTGATGCTGGCTGCCAATTGCGCGAAAAAACCCGTCAACGCATGAACTTCTTCGTGGTGTGCGTGGTTACATAGATGTTTCAACCGGACGACTTACCATCCTGCAGGTTCAATGGATGGCTGAAAAAGTAAATAGCTATGCAAGGAGAAGAACCCGCTTTTCGCGGTTGGCTATAAAAATAGTTATCACCATCAACTTATGTTTTCGGGCCGGAACTTTTGGATGCGCTGGAAACTAAAGATGCTGTGATCATGGTATTTATTCACCAGGTGCCAGTTTGGGCTTGCCCCGATAACCCGTCCCCCTGCCCCCTTTCCAAAAGCGGGAAGGGGGTGAATAAGCCTTTTTTGTGGAGTTTTGCGCCTGTTCCTGGCGCAAAACTCCACAAGCGGGGCAAACCGGCGATTATTATTCGCCCGAGCAGCAAAACCAGGTTGGTTAAGTGCTAGAACAAGGAGCTCGTGAGTAAATACTGCTCATGACTACCTGGTGCGGGGATCATTGGAATTTATCCGCGGATTGGCAGAGAAAGGTGTGATCCTGAGGATTGCCAGTGATGAAGTTCTGCATTCTGGTTGGAACGAGTATAAAGTGGACCAGATTGACCCGCACAGATGCAGAACCATTGGTTTTAGATTTTGATCACTCGGAAGAATTAATCCTAATATTGATTCATTGATTGCATCAATTCATTGTTGTTGGGCCAAGATATTCTTGGGGAGGTCTTTTTTGAATAAACTATTAAATCCGAATGACTTTTCAGCACCTTATATCCTTGGTCTGGATATTGGAGGAACTAAAACTGCCCTGGTGTTGGGTACCTTGAAGGCGGAAGTTGTTGCAAGAGATGAGATATTAACCCCGGCCAAGGCAGATTTCGATACAGCGATGCAGGTTATTTGTGTTGCTATTGATAAATTTCTTCAGCAATTATTGTTTTTAGGTTTTCAGGCACCACAAGCAATCAGTATTTCTGTTGGTGGGCCATTAAGTATCGAAGAGGGCATTCTGCATGCGCCACCTCACCTGGCAGCCTGGGGCGAAGCGCCCTTAAAGCAGTACTTAACCGAGAGATTTAACTTACCTGTCTTGGTGGAACATGATGGTAGTGCCGGCGCACTGGCCGAGTATTATTTTGGTGCCGGTCGTGGTACCCGCAACCTGATCTTTATCACCATGGGCACTGGTTTAGGAGCAGGGATTATCTTAAATGGGGCAATTTACCATGGCGCAAGCGGTTCAGCTGGCGAAGTTGGCCATGTTCGTCTTTCTGATGATGGTCCCACAGAATATGGAAAGGTTGGATCATGGGAAGCTTTTGCCAGTGGCGCCGGAATTGCAAAATTAGCTCATTTACGTAATCCGCAGGCGTTCCCCGCCTCAACCACTACGTCAGACGTCGTCCAAAGGTCATTAGATGGAGATCCGGTTACGTTGGAGATTATTCACGAGGTGGGAACGTGGATGGGAAAGGGGTTGGCTATCCTGGTGGATGTGCTCAATCCAGAAATGATCATCATTGGCACGCTGGGAATTCTGCTGGGTGACCTGGTGCTTGGGCCGGCCAGGGTCGTGCTGGAAAGAGAAGCTTTACCAATTTCCAACCGGGCTTGCAAAATTATCCCGGCACAGCTTGGCAGCTCTTTGATGGATATCGGCTGTTTGATGGCAGCTTTTGATGCTTATCGCAACCATAAATTGATTTTGGGAGACCGCTGAGATGAATTCTTACGAGAGAGTGATGAGCCGTTTGCAGGGCAAGCCAGTGGATCGAGTTCCTAATTTTGATATCATCATGGGTTTCGGGGCCCATTATGTGGGGGCAACGCTTTCGGAATACCTGCTCGACCACCGCATTATGGTCAAATCCAACCTGGCGATGGTCAGTGATTTTGAGATTGATATTTTACAGACGCTCACAGATCCATTCCGCGAATCGGTGGATTTTGGCCTCGAAGTTGAGTTTCCCGAAGATGGGCATCCAAAAAGAATTCGCCCTTTGTTGTCGCCGGGCGATGATATTAAGAAAGTGCCATTGATTGATCCCGGCAGTGGCAGGCGCATGAGTGACCGCATTGAAGCTGTGAGCATGCTGCATAAACAGGCAAATAAGGAAGTACCGGTGATGGGTTGGGTTGAAGGCGCCATGGCTGAGGCCAATGATCTGCTCAGCGATAGTATTATGATGACCACGCTGTACGATGCGCCGGAGTGGCTAACAGCGTTAATGGAACGTATTACCGAAGTGGAGATCGCCTTCGCACGTATCCAGATCGATGCCGGCGCGGATATTATCGGATTGGGGGATGCGATTGCATCGATTGTGTCGCCAGCTATGTATAGAAAATTTGCTTTGCCATACGAAAAGCAAATTTTTCAGGCTGTTCACGAAAAAGGTGCCCTGGCTCGCTTGCATATATGCGGTAACACCTCAAGAATTCTTCCGGATATGCTTGAGAGTGGTGCGGATCTTATTGACGTGGATTGGATGGTGGATTATGCGAAGGCTGCTGATGTTTTTGGTCAGCGTGCCGGCCTGGTGGGTAATTTCGATCCAGTTTCAATTATGAATCGCGGGAATGAGCAGACGGTGGAACAGGCTGTGTTGAAATGCTTGGCGGATGGGGGACCCAGAAGTTTTAGCGCAGCAGGTTGTGAAATTCCAGATGGAACGCCTCAGGCAAATCTACAGACGCATGCGCGTGTTCTGCGCGAAGCCGGAGCGGCAACTAGCGAGAAATAAGCTGGCGAGGCTGGGTTTCGCCAGCGCCAAAGTGTTGAAAAATCAATGCAAAATAAAATTAAAAAAGGAGTACGACATGAATGAAAAAACTTCCATATTATACGATGCCATCCTGGATGGCGATGTTTCGAATGCGCAAGCTGGAGTCCGGACTGCCCTGGAAGCTGGCGTGGAACCTGGGATTGTTTTGGCCGAAGGCATGATTGCCGCGATGAAGGAAGTCGGCCGGCGCTTTGAAGAAGGCGATTATTTTGTGCCGGAAATGTTGATTGCGGCGCGAGCCATGCAGGCTGCGCTGGCGTTGCTTAAGCCTCACCTGGTAGGTTCAGATGTCAAATCGGCTGGGAAAGTTGCGATTGGCACAGTGAAGGGCGACTTGCATGACATTGGTAAAAACCTGGTGGCGTTAATGCTTGAGGGAGCTGGATTCGAAGTTCTAGACCTGGGCGTGGATGTCTCACCGGAGAAATTTGTAGATGCCATCACTACCGGCGGCGCAGATATTGTAGCCTTTTCGGCGCTGTTGACCACCACCATGCCGAATATGAAAGCCACCATCGATGCGATTCAACAGGCTGGGCTGCGCGATAAGGTCAAGATCATCATCGGTGGCGCGCCGGTCACCCAGGATTACGCCGACCAAATTGGCGCGGATGGTTTTGCCTCAGATGCCAGTCGTGGTGTCAGCCTGGCTCAGTCGTTGCTATAAAGCGCATGCGTTCAAGCCTATATCCTGAGCATGGTGACATGCGATTGGGTTCGTGGCACCGAGCGGATGGTCTCCGATTTTTTCATCAGCTCAGGGCCTGGAACAGTATTTGCTTAATAACATGAAGCGCTGCCATTACCTCAAATAGGAATTTAACAAATCGGCTTAGTTCCTGGGCTCTGCCTCCAGAAGCCGATCGTGCAGTAGTGGCTGATCCAAAACCATGATGCATTGCGAAGGAATAACCAATGACACGTTATGGCATGGTAATTAAAGTTAAGCCAGAGAAACTGGAAGAATATATGCAGTTGCACGCCAATCCATGGCCTGAAGTGCTCCAGATGATCCACGCCTGTAACATCCGCAACTATTCCATTTATCTGAAAGATGACCTGTTGTTTGGCTATTTCGAGTATACCGGTGTCGATTATGCCGCCGATATGGCCAAAATGGCTGCCGACCCAAGCACACTGGCATGGTGGCAGCGGACTGATCCATGCCAGGAAGGCCTTTCCACGCGCGAACCTGGTGAGTGGTGGGCCAAAATGAACGAGGTTTTTCACACGGATTAAAGGATGCATGATATGAATTCAAGAGAGAGAGTCTTGGCAGCGCTGCAGCACATTGAACCGGATGGCGTTCCGGTTGACCTGGGTGCGACACCCAGTTCGGGAATTTCAGCCATCGCCTATGTTAATTTAAAGCAGTATCTGGGGATCCAGACCGGTCAGACGCGGGTTTATGATGTGATCCAGCAGCTGGCTCAACCCGAAGATGATCTGCTCGAGCGCTACCATGTCGATGTGCTCGATATCGGTCGGGCCTTCAATACACAGACTGCAGACTGGTACGACTTCAGACTCCCTCAAGGTTTGTCGGTGCAATATCCAGCCTGGTTCAGGCCGGTCCAACAATCCAATGGTGCCTGGGATGTCTTTGACCGTGAGGGTATGCGATTGGCAACCATGCCGCAGGATGCCACATTCTTTGATCAAACCATTTTCCCTTACGTGGACGGTTACCCGGAGAACTATGCCGATTTGAGCTACTGGATGACCAAGGTTCACTGGTCGGGCCTGGCGATCAGCCCCTGGGATCATGCCGGTGAGCCAGAATTTTGGACACAACTGCGCCAGCGCACGCTGGCTTTGCGTCAGAACTCGGACCGAGCGCTGACGGTTGGCGCGGGCTGCAACCTGTTCGAATGGGGCACCTTCCTGCGCAGGATGGATAATTTCCTGATGGATCTGGCTTCTGACCAAACCAATGTTGAACGTCTTTTGGATTCCCTGATGGAAAGACATTTACAGTCGTTGGAGAAAATCTGCCAGTCTGTCGGCGATATCGTTGATCTGGTTCGCTTTGGGGATGACCTGGGCACTAATCTAGGCCCGTTTATGGCTCCGGCTACCTATCGCAAACTGTTCAAGCCGCGGCATAAGATTTTGACTGATTACGTCAAAGCACACAGCAAGATGATTCCTTTCCTGCACTCTTGCGGCTCGATCTACAAACTCTTGCCAGATTTGATCGAAGCTGGGTTTGAAGTCATCAATCCGGTACAGACCAATACGAAAGACATGGAACCAGCACGCTTGAAGCGCGAATTTGGGTCCAGCCTCACCTTCTGGGGCGGCGGCAGTGATACCCGCCAAATTCTTAACCATGGCACGCCTGAGCAAGTCAAAGACGATGTGCGCCGCAATATTGAGGCTCTTTCGCCTGGCGGTGGTTTTGTATTCAACACCATCCATAATATTATGCCCGATGTACCCCCCGAAAATGTGGTTGCCATGTTCGCAGCGGTGGATGAGTATCGTTAGAGCCTCTGTCCGCGGTTGCCCAAGTGCTTGCACCAAACAGCGATTTCGATCAAGTAGCAGGGGTGGCGGTGATTGACCTGTCTGGGGTGGTGAAAGTGACCTTGCGAACCTGACGACCTTTGTCGGTTTTAGTGGGCTGGTCCTGTGCCTGCCGGAAGGCAAACAGGTCTCCTTCGGCATCAAAAGCTGCCTGCAAGTCAGCCTGACTTACTGCACGGAACTTACGTGCTGGCAAACCATGGAGTGGTTAATTGCGGTGGCGTGGATGGATTTATGCCCTGACAAATCCTTGAGAAGTTGACGAGTAGTCACACGTCTGCGCTTGCGGATATTATGGTGATGTGTGCAAGCCCCACACGTATTTCAACATCGACTGCTTAACGTTGCAGCAATGCAGCTCAGGTTCATACGCTTCCAGAGTTTAGAGTGTGAATAATAAAGGTAGCTGGTCGTTTTTTGGCGCCGGCATGTGTATCGCCGGATTATGGTAATTGGGGGATTCTTGATTGAAGCGGGTTTGTTTTTCGTTCAAACCTGCCTCTCTGGATATTTTTTGAGTTTCATTTAGCGCTGACTGTGCCCTGGAAATGCAGGGCAAGGCAAAAAGGATATACAGTGGGGAAACCAGTATTTTGCCACAGCCCAGCTAAAAAGCAAGTATCAGGTTGCGCATATTTTGGGGGTCGAATTTCCACAAATAAATCCATTCGGTTTGTCCAATTTTTGTGCTCTCATTGTACTTTTTGTTTTATTGGATAAAATCAGGCTATGGTCTATACTACAGATGAAAGGTAGGTGATGATGGAATATCAAGGAAAACCATTTCAAGACTCGGTTTATCCGGGTGGTCCACAGGTGATCCCGGGGCGGGTCAGGTGTGCTTACTATGATTTTGGCGGAGAAGGGGTTGCTTACCATGACTCTGATCCGTTGAATCATGGCAGCGGCGAGTTGAATCCTGCCAATGGAAGCTACCTGCATGAGTTTCGGATCAACGAGGCTGTGGACACAACGTATACAAAGGATGGCGAGTATGACAACCATCCCTATAATTTTGTTGAGCCAGAGTTGGGGATGTTGTATGTGGGCTGGACAGCACCAGGCGAATGGATAAAATACACCGTGAATGTGGAACACACCGGTTTGTATGTTGTCAATCTATTTTACACATCCAATCGTGGCGGTGAGATTGCAATTTCGGTGAATGACTGCGATGCTACTGGTCCCATTCAAATTCAATCCACCTATCGAGATGATGATCCGCTTGATTGGCGGCAATGGCATCATTGGAATCAGATGGATGGTATTGCCAGGATAAGGCTGGAACAAGGGATTCAGGTGCTTACTTTGCATACTGTCTCGGGCGGTAATATGAATTACGCCTACCTGGACTTTGAACTTTTGTGACGTTCCGGTTTTCCTGGCCAATTTTGACTGCATGGGAAAGAAGTGATTTTGAATAAGGAGTTCCTTCAATGAATAAGCTGAAAATCGCAGCATGTGATCTCGACGCATCAGAAATATCACTTGGCTGTCTGCGGATCGCGGATTTGACGAATCAGGAGATCTCCACCCTGGTCCACACGGCGCTCGACGAAGGCATTAATTTTTTTGATCATGCCGATATTTATGGAGGTGGGCAATCAGAAGCGAAGTTTGCTGAAGCTTTAAACATGACTTCGAGCCTGCGGGAAAAGATGATTCTCCAGACTAAATGTGGTATCCGCCATGGCAGCTTCGATTTTTCAATGGAGTATATTTTGGGAGCTGTGGATGGCTGTTTGAAACGTCTCCGGACCGATTATCTTGATGTCCTATTGCTGCACCGTCCGGATGCCCTGGCCGAACCGGAGGAAGTGGCCGAGACCTTTACGATCTTGCAAGACAGTGGCAAGGTCAAGTATTTTGGTGTCAGCAATCACAACCCGATGCAGATTGAATTGTTGACCGAATTTATGAAACAGCCGATTATTATCAATCAGCTTCAACTTAGCATTACAAATACCGGTATGATTGATGCGGGAATCAATGCCAATATGAAAACCGAGGCTTCGATTAACCGTGATGGCAGCATTTTGGATTATTGCCGTCTAAAAGAGATCACGATCCAGCCCTGGTCCCCGTTTCAATACGGTTTTTTTGAAGGCACATTCCTTAATAACGATAAATTCCCGGAATTGAACCAAAAAATCGATGAGATTGCCTCTTCATGGGGCGTGACTAATTCGGCGATTGCGATTGCCTGGTTGCTGCGACACCCAGCACACATGCAGCCTATTATTGGAACAACCAACCCGGGTCGCGTCAAGGAGATTTGCAAGGCGTCGGATGTCAAGCTCACCCGCCAGGAATGGTACGCCATTTACCTGGCTGCCGGAAATATACTTCCCTGAATTCCCCGGTCTTTGCACGGATGGAACATTTTTAGAATTTTTTATCCCCAATTTATAAGGAAAATGGAAAAATGAAACTCTTAGAAAACAAATGGGCGTTCGTCACTGGGTCAAGCCGTGGGGTGGGCCAGCAAATTGCCTGGGGCCTGGCTGAACGCGGTTGTAATATCATTGTTCATGGACGGGAACCCAAAAATCTTGAGGCCACTCTCGCCAGGTTGAAAACGTTCAACGTCCGGACTCATATTGCGACGGGTGAGCTATCGACGGCAGCCGGTGTTAAGCAGATTATCGAACAAGCAATGGCCGCACCTGGCCCGGTCGATATCCTTTATAACAACGCCGCTGTCATGAGTAAATACGAATCGATTTTTAATGTCGATCAGGCCGAATGGGATCGCGTATTTCAGATCAACGTTTGGGCATTAATCGCACTCTGCCAGGCATTTGCTCCCGGCATGCGCGCACGGGGCTATGGCCGCATCATCAATCTCACATCTGGAATTGCCGACCAGCCCAACCTGGCTGTCTATAGTGTGTCCAAAGCAGCTGTTGACAAATTCTCGCGCGACCTGGCGGCCGAATTCAAAGGCGAGAATGTGCTCGTGAACTTTCTCGACCCGGGTTGGTTGCAAACTGATCTGGGCGGGCCAAATGCTCCCGGTAAGGTTGAGAGCGTTCTGCCCGGCGCACTGGTCCCTGCTCTGCTGGAAAGCGATGGATCGAGCGGACGTTTCTATGGCGCACAAGATTACAAGGACCTGGAGCGTTGAGGTCCTGGCAGTGCCTGATATTGCACAGATGTTCAGGGTGGCGGGAATATTTGCTCTTAGCTTAACTCGGTTTTGCTTTGCGCCATGCCTATTTTTGTTCCACGGACCGCTGCGTGTGGAAAATAAAGTTTTTCCCGGCGAGTGGATGTTTGAAACCACATTCCGCACTAAGAGAAGTGCGTTTTCGATAATTATTATCACAACTTTTTGTGACGCTTTGACCCATATACATGGTCTTCTTCCGTCTTTTTCGGTTGCACACCAGGTTGGCGACGTGAATTTGCGGATTTTATGGCGCGCCGAGGACTTGAAAGGGTTGAAAAAGGTCAAAAAATTGGGTAAGACACCTTTACTCGGTAATAATTACCCAAAAATTCAAGGTAGCGGTGCGGAATGTGGGTCGATGGCTAACAAAGTCTGATGCCTGGAGATGCGCGGGTGGTGAGCCTCCGCATGCGAGCGCAACATTCTCTGACTGAGGATGTGTTGACGTATTCTTGGATTGTTTTCATTCGAATCGAATTGAAGTAAAATGGGGGGCATGAGAGAGCGGGCTGATTTTATAGAAGAGGTGTTTACTTTTGGGCAATGGGTTAAGCATCAACGCAAGGCGCTTGGTTTGACTCAGGATAATTTAGCCCAGCGTGTAGCATGTTCCAAGTCAATGATTAATAAAATCGAAAGTGATCTGCGCAGCCCTGCCAAACCGATGATCGAGTTGCTGGCCTTTCATCTTAAAATTTCCCCGGCAGATTACGCAAGATTTGTTCACCTTGCTCAACCGAACTTGTTGGTAGACCCGGCTGACTTACCGAACAAAGCGACAGCAAACATCGCCATTACTTTGCCAAAAGCTAGCAAAGCCTACCCAATTCCTTTGACGCCTCTGATTGGCCGTGAGCGTGAAGTTGAGGCCGTTTGTTTTTCACTGCAAAAAAACGGCATCCGTCTACTTACATTAACCGGTCCTGGAGGCATTGGCAAAACCCGCCTGGCAGTGCAGGTAGGTGCTGAGCTAAAGGACAAGTTTGCCGATGGAGTTACCTTTGTTTCATTGGCACCAGCGCGTGATCCTGCGCTCGTACTCTCTACCATCGTACAGGCCCTGGGGCTTAAATCAATGGGTGATGTGCGCGATGACGAATTGCTGATCACATATTTGCATGAAAAAGCAGTCTTACTGATCCTGGATAATTTTGAGCAGGCATTGCCCGCCACCAAAGCCATCTCTGAGCTTTTGATGTTCACGGCTTACGTTAAAGTGTTGGTCACCAGCCGGGCTGTTTTGCGATTGAGTGGTGAATATGAATTTGTGGTGCCGCCATTAGGTGTGCCAGATCTAAAGCTGGCTGTTGACCCAGAAATATTGGTGCACTCGCCAGCCGTGCAGCTCTTTGTTCAGCAAGCGCAAGCTGTGCGGGCTGATTTTGAGCTTACCGTGGAAAATGCTCAGGCTGTGGCTGAAATTTGTGCCCGATTGGATGGGTTGCCTCTGGCACTCACTCTGGCTGCGGCACGCTGCAAGGTGCTTTCCCCGCGGGCCATTCTGGCGCGCCTGACAGGTGTGCTGGGCAGTGCGTTGGGGTTGCTGACTGGCGGTGTTCAGGACTTGCCTGCGCGTCAACAGACTATTCGCCAAACCATTGATTGGAGTTATAACTTGCTCAGCGAGCGCGAGCAGATCTTATTCAGGCGCTTGGGCATATTTGTCGGTGGCTGCAGCCTGGGTGCCATCGAAGATGTTTGTGGCAAACTAAAAACCGGACCACAGCCGCGCCTTCGGCCAGCCCTGGATATCTCGGCTTTAGATTCGGCGGTTGCCCTAGTGGATCAAAGCTTGTTACGCCAGGTGGAAGAGCTGGATGGCGAACCACGTTTTTCCATGCTGGAAATATTGCGCGAGTATGCGTTCGAATGCCTGATCACCCAGAATGAACTTGAGCTGATGCGCCAACAGCACGCAGCTTATTTTCTCCGCCTGGTTGATTCGATTGAGCCGAAGCTGCGGGGTGCAGAGCAAGAATTCGCATTAAAACGTTTGGATGCGGATTACGATAATATTCGGGCCGCGTTGACTTGGAGTTGCGCCTACGATATTGAAATGGCTTTGCGGATGGCAGCTGTGTTATGGGAATACTGGCTCTCGCGTGGTTACTTGAGTGAGGGGCGGGCGTGGCTGACGGACATCTTGCAAAAATCTGGTACCATACCTTCGCTGCCTGTGCGTATACGCGCTCAGGCACTCAATGGTGCCGGCTTATTGATCTCCGTTCAGGGGGATCAGCCAGCTGCCAGTATTTACCTCCAGGAAAGTTTGCGCCTGTTTCGAGAATTGGATGATCGGGTGGGTGAGGCCTGGGTGCTTAATCACCAGGGTCAGACTTTGAACCTCTCGGGCCAGCAGGAGCAAGCTGTGCCAGTTTTTGAAGCGAGTTTGGAGTTATTCCGCGCGTTGGGTGACAATTGGCACAGCGCGTGGGTCCTAATAAACCTGGGTGACGTCAGTTTGCAAAGGGACGAAACTGAACGCGCGTTGCAGTTCTTTTCAGATGCTTGTGATTTATTTACCGTGCTAAATCACAAACGCGGTAAGGCACATGCGATTGACCGCCTTGGGCGCTTGGCGATATTGCGTCGTGATTCTAATCAGGCCACGAACCTGTACGCAGAGAGCTTGCGGCTGTTCGGAGAGATTGGCGAACTTGAAGGCTGCGCTTGGGCGCTTCAAAACCTGGGAAGGGCGGCATCGGAAAGTGGTCAGAGGGATCAGGCAATTGGATACTTAATCGAGAGTTTGCGACTATTCGGAAACTTGAACGATAGGTGGGGTTTTGCCTGGTCTTTGTTACGCCTAGCCATTGTGGTTCGTGATTTGGAACAACCCGAACAGGCTGGGGTCCTATTTGGCGCAGCAGATGCCATGTTGGCGGACTTTCATGGCCGGTTATTTAACTGGGATCATCGTGATTTTATCAAGGCGACGCTGGCTGAGGCGCGCACTCAATCAGATACGACTGCCTGGGCCAGCGGACGAGCGCTGTCAATCGAAAAAATTCTGGTCTGGATCTTGGAGCAGCCACTTCTCAAGGTTTAAAAGAGACCGGTAATATTATAAACACTATTCAAGTAACCCATGAATATGCCCTGAACAACCAAAGCGCGCCGATCTGGCGCGTTTTTTTTATAAAAAAGTGAAAAGCGATGTGCCACTTTGTTGTCCTATTTTTGTGCTCTTATTGTCCTTCGCGCCGGATTGGAGCACGGAAGGCTCTGGGCTATACTGATTTTTGTAACCTGTTGATTATCAATTATCTTTTCCGAAATATCCGAAATCTTTCAGGAGGCACCAGCGATCATTGTCAATAGAGCTCCACTCGCTTGTCTGTAATGTGAGTGACCGATACCCTGCCTGGATACCGGTCACTGTCGATAGGAATTCCACTCGCCCGTCAAGAACAAGTGGACATCCAACTCCAAAATATAACATAACTATCAAGGAGAAAGAAGAAAATGAAACGCTTTTATTTTGTACTGTCAGTTTTGGTGGCCATGAGCATGCTGCTCTCTGCTTGTGGTACTCCGGTCGCCGCTGATGCTCCCGCACCCGAAGCCCCTGCCGTCGCAGCCCCCGCCGCCACTGAAGCCCCGGCTGCTGCTCCGGCGGAATTGGAAGGTACCCTTAAAGTATGGTCATTCACCAATGATACCCTCGTAATCGCGACTGCCTTCAAAGAAATCCATCCAAAAGTCAAGATTGATTTCACCATGATCCCAATGAACGGTGGTGAATTTCAGACTAAGGTCCGAGCTGCTGCTGGTACCGCTGATGCGCCCGATGTTGTAGCCCTGGAAGCCGCTTTTGTGAGAGAGTGGGTTGAGGCTCCTGGTCTTCTGGCTGACCAGAGCGATCTGCTGCCTCTTGCCAAAGATCTTAAGAGCTACCAGGCTGGGATTGATGTCGGTACTTACGAAGGCGTGACAAAGGCCTACACCTTTGAATCCACCCCTGGTGCTTTCTTCTATCGCCGTAGTCTTGCCAAGGAATGTCTTGGTACAGATGATCCCGAAAAAGTACAGGCGATGGTTGCCAATCTCGACAAATTTGTTGAGGTGGCTGCCAAGATCAAAGCCTGTGGCACGGGCGACTACTTTATGGTTGGTACAGCGGGCGAATTGTCCAGTCCTTTCTTTACCACTCGCGCCCAACCCTGGGTGGTTGATGGAAAGTTAGTTATTGATCCCAAGGTTGTCGATTATGTTCATTTTGCAAAAATGATGCGCGACAACAGCTATGAATCAGGTGCCGGCCAATGGTCTGAAGGTTGGTTTGCCGGTATGAATGATACGTTGAAAGACGCCAATGGCAAAGCCAAGAAAGTTTTCAGCTACTTCCTGCCCACCTGGGGTCTGCCCTATGTTTTGATCGCCAATGCCAAGGCAAAAGATGGCAGCAGCGACACCAGTGGCGACTGGGCCATGGTCACCGGACCCATGTCGTACCAGTGGGGCGGCACCTGGATTGGCGCTCTGGAAGGAAGCAAGCAGAGTGAATTGGCAAAAGAATTCGTCAAGTTCAGTTCTCTTAACGAAGAATTCCTGACCAAGTTGGCTCAGGGAGAGTACACAAACGCAAAACTGAAATCCATCGATCCGACCGTACCCGACAGTCTGGTTTTCAACCCTGGCGACTTCGTCTCCAGCCAGGTCGTGGTAGAAAAGATCACAAGCAGTTTTGATAATTCTACTTTGGCCAAATTCATGGGTGGACAGAACCCGTATGGAGCTTTTGCCGCCGCCGCTCCGGCCGTCAGTGGCAAGCTGATCCAGGGCTCAGATGATGCTATTCAGCGCGCACTTGGCGACCCGTTGACTGCTTACCTCGCCGGAAACATGACTGAAGCAGAAATGTGGACAG
This sequence comes from uncultured Anaerolineae bacterium, assembly GCA_903854805.1. The sequence continues at coordinate 9,898 of CAINXK010000332.1, read as the reverse complement.
CCTTCTTGACTGCAGTTGGGAATGAAAACCCCGACCTGGTCCTGCCTGAAGCCCCTGTAAAATAATTTTATTGAAGAAAGCTGGGTGGGTCAGTGTCAATCACACTGATCCACCCTCAGTTTCACAACATATCAGTCATTGGTAGAACACAGGTTTAGAACCAAATGGAGACAGTATGAATTTTACCAGGCTCAAAAAAAATTCCACCGGGTACCTGTTCCTGACACCTTTCATTCTTGGCTTTCTCGTTTTTGGCTTATACCCGGTTCTTAACACCATCGGTCTGAGTTTCACGAATACCACGTTGATGGCAAAGGAGAGCGCATTTATTGGGCTTGATAACTTCAAGCGCTTATTTGCTGATGATGTATTTTTGAAGGCTGTGGGAAACACCTGGTTAATCTGGAGCTTGAATTTTATTCCACAGATCGGTTTTGCTTTGTTATTATCCGTTATGTTCACAAACGCCCGGCTTAACATCAAGGCCAAAGGGATGTGGCGAGCAATCTTTTATTTGCCGAACCTGATGATGCCAGCTGCAGTGACGGCCTTATTTGCTGCGATTTTTAACTACTACGGACCTATGAATCAGGTATTGGTCAGAACCGGATTTCTGGGTGAAGCCATGCGGTTTTTTGATTCGGTCATTATCGCGCGTGGAATGGTGGTTTTCATCAATTGGTGGACGTGGTTTGGGCAAACTATGATCATCGTGATGGCGGGCATGACCTCCATCCCACTGCCACTTTATGAAGCAGCCATGGTGGATGGTGCAAGTGCCTGGCAAATGTTTACAAAGATAACATTGCCACTACTGAAGCCCATTTTGATCTTTATCTTCGTTACTGCGCTGACAGGCGGCATGCAGATGTTTGACATACCTTACCTGTTGACGGATGGCCGGGGCGCTCCACAAAGTTCAATCATGACGAGCACTGTCCTGATGTTTTTAAAGTTCAATAGCACGAAAGGACATATTGGGGCTGCTTCCTCAGTGGGCGTGTTGGTCTTCATTATGACCACTGTTTGTGCCCTGGGAATCTTCTATCTCTTGGGCGATAAAGACCGGGACGACACAAAACCAACCAAAAAATCACCTTTCAAAAAGATTACAGAGAGGCTGCAATCATGATCAACAACTATAAGTTGGGTACAACTCTGTTACGTTTTTTTTCCTATGTATTGCTTTTCACTTTATTGCTGATCGTCCTGGTTCCGATCTGGCTCTTGGTTGTGAACGCAACTCGCTCCACAACCGAAATCCAACAGGGTATCAGCTTATTGCCAAGCACCCACATGCTCGAAAACTACAGCTTTTTGGGTGGCAGAGGATTGGACCTGCCGCGCGGCTTTGTGAATAGCCTGTTTCTCGCCAGCGCTTCGGTAATTGTCTCGGTCTACTTCGGATTATTGACAGCCTACGGTCTGGTCGTTTATAACTTTCCCGGAAAAAAACAATTCTCCAACTTTATTGTCGTCCTGGTCATGATCCCCATGCAGCTTTCCATTATTGGCTTTTACCAGTATATGTCAAAGCTGGGGTTAACCGATAATTATGCTGCATTAATACTTCCGCAGATCGCCAGCGCAGGTACTGTTTTCTTTGCAAAACAGTACCTCGAATCAATAGTTGTCTGGGATTTGATCGATGCCGGTAGGATTGATGGCGCAACTGAACTGGGCATATTTCACTCCATCATGATGCCTATCGCCGTACCGGGGGCGGCCACAATGGGTATTTTTGCATTTGTAGGGTCCTGGAATAACTTTTTCACCCCCTTTATTATGATTTCGTCCAAAGATAAATATACCCTGCCAATGCTGATACAAACCTTGCGCGGAGATGTGTATCGAACCGAGTATGGTGCAATCTACCTTGGGCTAGCCATAACAGTTGTGCCAATTATTATCTTATATGCTGTTTTTTCACGTTACATTGTAAGTGGGATCGCCATGGGCGCTGTTAAAGAATAAACCCATGGATAAACAAATTCTCAAACAAGTCAGCCAGGTCTTGCTAAGCATGCAAAGATATTCATGGGAGCAAGGGGTGGCAGCGCAGGCTTTCCTGGAATTGGGCGAAACTAACATGGCGATCATGCTTGCGCGGGAAGCTGTGCAGCGCCAAAGTGCTGACGGCCGGCTGGCTTGCTTGCGCGATACTGAAGGTGTCACTGATCCGGCGGCAAACGGAGAAGCCCTGCTGGTTGCGGTAAGGGTTACAAAAGACCCGGTTCTGCAAGCTGGGCTGGACGCAATGCTGAATTATCTAATGAAGAGCGCTCCGCGCGCAGAAGATGGAACACTTTTCCATGTTACTGATGCTAGAGAAGTTTGGGTGGATTCCTTGTATATGGCTGCTCCATTTTTAGCGGCTGTTGGGCAGGTGGAAGACGCAATCCTGCAAATCGACGGTATTAAAAGACGCCTTTGGAATTCAAGGGTCAGGTTGTACGCGCATATTTGGAACGAAGAACGTAATGCATTAACCCGCTCGGTACATTGGGGCGTGGGAAATGGTTGGGTTGCGGCAGGGATTACCCGAGTAATCCGAACTTTGCAGGATTCGCGGGCTGTGCCGCATGCCAGACAACTTCTTGAAACGCATGTCAGAGAAGTTATCGATGGCTGCCTGGTTCATTTACGAGATGATGGACTTTTCCATGATGTAGTTGATCAACCAGAAACTTTTATAGAAACCAATTTATCTCAAATGCTGGCATATTCAATCTATCGTGGCATTGTTGGCGGCTGGTTACCCCCGAATTACAAGGAATATGCAGACAAGATGCGTAAAGCGGTTTGCCAAAAAGTGGACAACTCTGGTTATGTACAAGGAGTATGCGCAGCGCCCAGATTTGACCGAGCTGGTACAGCTCCTGAAGGACAAGCTTTTTTCTTATTGATGGAAGCAGCCTGGAAAGAAACCCTATGATCAATTTAATCACACCTCCATCCTGGCTCGATGCTGCCCTGGAGTTCTGCATCAATAAAACGCGTATCAATCTATCCAGCCTTGCCAGCTTTCCTGAGCGGACCGAAGGTGGGCGTTGGGTGCAGATCGATCCTGATCAGCATGGCTGGTGGGTGGGTGGGCATTGGGTGGGATTGCTCTGGCTGACCCATGCGGCAAGTGGTGATCCATCCCTGGAAGCCGCCGCCCGTGCTTGGGCTGGGCGCCTGCTGCCTCAACTGAATGATCAGGCCGATCACGATCTTGGTTTTCTGTTTGAGTTGGGATTCGTGCTTGGCAGTAAACTGACCGGAGACGAGGGCCTCAAATCCCCAGCCTTGCAAGCTGCCGCGATCCTAAGCCGCCGATTTAATCCTCGTGGTCAGTTCATTCAGGCCTGGGGTGCGCTTGAAGCTTCGCCAGAACTGCGCGGCCGCACAATCATGGATACGATGATGAACCTCGATCTGCTTTTTTGGGCATCCAAAGAAACCGGCAACCCGCACTATGCTGAAATTGCCGCTGGACATGCTCGTACCGTCCTGACCTATCACGTTCGACCGGATGGCAGTACCTCCCACGTTTGTGACTTTAACCCCGAAACGGGTGAGTTCATAAAGCAAGATACACACCAGGGGATGAGCGCCAGTTCCTGTTGGAGCCGCGGCCAAGCCTGGGGTGTGTATGGCTTTGCCGATTGCTACCGTGCCACCGGTGATCCAGCTTTTCTAACTGCCGGCCGCCGCCTGATGGTCTATCTTTGGCCGCGGTTGCCCACCGATTTGGTCCCTTTTTGGGATTTTGACAGCCCGCTAATTCCCAACGATGTGCGCGATAGTTCAGCGGCCTCTGTGTTGGCCTCGAGCTTGCTCTCTCTGGCATCCATCGAGAATGATCCTAACCTGGCAAGTATCTGGCAAAACCGGGCCATTAGCATCCTGGAATCACTTTGGAAAAACTACACCAGCCGATACACAGGCGAAGCCAGCCTGCTGCTGCATGGCACACGTTCCAAACCTCATAATCTGATGGATCATGGCCTGATCTACGGCGATTATTATTTCGTCGAAGCTCTTATGCGCCTTTCAAAACCTGCGCTGAATCTCTAATTCAACTGTCTTTTAGGAGCACCTTATGAAATATCATTCATTGCTTAGCTCTAATTCTGGCATCAATCAATTACCAATCAATCCCTGCCAACTGCTTGATTTCAATTTACTGAAGCTGGCCGCCGGAGAAAAATTCAGCGCCAATAGTGGTGGGCGCGAAATCCTGGCGGTGATTTTGGGCGGCAAAGCTACTTTTATCATCAATGGCACAAGCTTTGAGAAAGTTGGCGGGCGCCCGAATGTTTTTAACGGCAAACCCCACTCTGTGTACATTCCGGCTAATGCCGATTACAGCATTCAGGCCGAAGGTGCGGTGGAGATCGCTCTGCCAAGTGCCCCGATTTTATTGGCCCCTTCGGCCGATTCTGACGAGGAAGCTCGCGACAAGGCCAAGATTCAGCCATATGTGATTGCCCCCTCGCAGGTGGTCAACGGCGTTTGGGGTGCAGCTAATTTCAAACGCTACTTTCACCAAATTCTGACTCTGGCAGCCCAGCCAGACCTGCCTGCCCACAGGCTGATCGTTGGCGAGACCTTTACCCCCAGTGGAAATTGGAGTACCTATCCGCCCCATAAGCATCAGGTGGATGATCTGCCACGACAGGCTTACCATGAAGAAATGTACTACTTCAAGGTTAATCCCGGCGATGGTTTCGGTATCTGCCATTATTACAATGAAGAGGGTGAAGATGAAAACTTTACTCTGCGCGATAATAGTATCCATATGCTGCCGCGCGGCTACCATACTGTCGTCAGCGCTCCCGGTTATACCACTTATTACTTGTGGTTCCTAGCGGGCAACCAGCGTGTGCAGGCCACGGTAGATGATCCTACGCTGGGTTGGGTGACAAAAACGATTCCCATCTTAAAGGAATTGGGACATTAATTGGCATGGTTGTCGTGTCAGGTGGCGTCGATTACTGCATGGGAAAGGACTAATCATGATTCTCGATCTCTTCAAACTTGATAATAAAGTTGCCCTGGTTACTGGAGCGGGGCGCGGTTTAGGTCAGGCGATGGCAATTGCACTGGCTGAAGCCGGATCTGACGTGGCAGGGCTGGATGTTCTCTCTTTGGACGAAACATCCGCTTGCGTGCAAGCTCTCGGGCGACGTTTTCTGCCGATCAGTGCCAATTTGCTCGAAGCGCACGCCGAGGACATGACTAAAGTGGTTGACCAGGTCCTGGCTGGTTTAGGCAGCCTGGATATTCTCATCAATAACGCTGGAATCATTCGCCGCGCCCCGTTGTTGGAATTCAGCGAGAAAGACTGGGACGATGTGATGCAGATCAACTTGAAGTCGGTCTTTCTGCTCTCACAGGCTGCCGGGCGAGTGATGGTGGAACGAGGCAACGGTAAAATTATCAACATCGCCTCGATGCTATCTTTCCAGGGTGGCATTCGTGTGCCATCGTACACCGCTTCGAAAAGCGGCGTGGCGGGTCTCACGCGCCTGATGGCGAATGAATTGGCTGCCAGCGGCCTCAATATCAATGCCATTGCGCCGGGTTACATGGCCACAGACAATACCGCTGTTCTGCGTGCCGATGCAGAACGCGCCTCGTCGATCCTCGACCGTATTCCATCAGGACGTTGGGGAGAACCGGCTGACCTGATGGGCACGGTTGTTTTCCTCGCTTCTGCCGCCTCCGATTACATGAACGGCGCAATTGTGCCGGTAGACGGTGGTTGGCTAACGCGCTAACTTAGCATTAGGTCGCTTTTTCGATTGGAGAAAATTATTCTATGAATACTTCATATCAACTTTTTATTGATGGCGTCTGGCGCGAAGGTTCGGACGGTACCAAGGTTCCGGTTATAAACCCGGCCACAGAGGAAGTCTTTGCCGAAGTGAGCTGGGGTACACCCGCAGATGCTAACCTGGCTCTGGAAGCGGCTGAAAAGGCACTCTCGGGTGAATGGTCAACGTGGAGCCCGACCCGGAGAGGCCGCTTCCTTTTTTCTGTAGCTGCTGCTGTTCGAAAGAATGCGTCAGAGCTTTCTGCGCTCTTTAGCAAAGAGCATGGAAAACCACTTCATCAAGCGGCATCCGAAGTAGAGGATGCCGCGCGCTATCTGGAATATTTTGGTGGGTGGGCCGATAAATTGACCGGAATGACGATTGATCTCGGGCCCGGACAGATGGACTATGTCTTGCGTGAGCCATTGGGGGTGACGGTGCATATTGCGCCCTGGAACTATCCCCTTGACATATTTTGCCGCAGCATCGCGCCAGCTTTGGCAGCGGGTAATACCTGTGTGGTCAAGCCGGCTGAAGAAATCTCCATTGTCAGTCTTGCTTTGGCCAGCCTGTTCCAGGAAGAAGGAATTCCGGCGGGAGTGCTGAATGTAATCCCCGGGTCGGGTGCGGTGCTGGGCAAGGTTCTGACCGAAAACCCGCGGGTGCGTGGTATCGTTTTTACAGGTTCAGTCGCAACGGGGCGTATCGTTCTTCAGGCCGCTGCCCGCAACATTACGCCGGTGGTCTCGATGGAGCTCGGTGGGAAAGCTGCATCGCTGGTCTTCGTCAGGGATGCTACAGAATTGGATGGCCCAGTGGGCGGCGCGGTGGGAGCATTGGTATGGAATGCCGGGCAATCGTGCGGTCAACGCGCGCGCTGGTATGTCCGGCGAGATCTTTATGAACCCTTCCTGGAGCGCTTGGCCCGGCGCGTCCACAACTTGAAACCCGGTCCGGCTACACAGCCCGGGGTCGACCTTGGCCCGCTGGTGTCTAAAAAACATTACGACAATGTTATGAGGTATATTCGCATAGGTATCGATGAAGGCGCCAGGCTGATCGCTGGAGGTGGTCGGCCAGAAGGTTTCGGCGAGAGGGGCTATTTCGTTGCGCCAACCGTTTTCGCCGACTGCCATAACGGAATGCAGATCGTCCGGGAAGAGATTTTTGGACCAGTTATTACGGTCATCCCAGTAGACAGCCTGGATGAGGCTGTTGCCCTGGCCAACGACAGCACTTTCGGGCTTTCATCCGAGATTTGGACGAGTGATCTGGTAACTGCCCATTCGGTAGTTTCGAGACTGGACGTTGGGCATGTAACGATCAACGGCTCCGCCGCCTTCGGGTTTGAAGTCCCGTTCGGGGGTGTCAAGCAGAGTGGTCTTGGACGCGAAGGCGGGCCTGAGGCGATTTTAGCCTACACCCGCCTGAAGAATGTCTGGGTTAATCTCAAGTGCAGATGAGAGCTCGCTGTTCTCTAGCAAATCTGGTCGGAGCGTTGGCGGGCACGAAATACGTCATGATTGCCAACGTTTTAACTTATCTTGAGCCCAGTAGCAACAACTGCTGCTGCTGAGCCTTGTAAATATTGTAGTTGTGAGTTTTTATTTCGTTTGAAAAAAAGTCGGAGGGTTTGAATGAAAGTCGTTACTTTTGGAGAAATCATGTTACGCCTTGCCCCGCCAGGCTTCCAGCGCTTCACGCAGGCGCGCTCCCTTGAAACCACTTTCGGTGGAGGCGAGGCTAATGTGGCTGTCTCGCTTGCCAACTATGGCGAAGAAGTGGATTTTGTCAGTCGCTTGCCCAGCAATGAGCTGGGCGATGCATGCATCAATACTTTACGGGGGTTGGGCGTCGGAACTAGTTTGATCGCCCGGGGCGGCGAGCGCATGGGGATCTATTTTCTGGAGAACGGGGCCGCCCAGCGTGCCAGCAAGGTGATCTATGACCGTGCAAATTCAAGCTTTGCCAGCATCCAACCGGGTAGCATTGACTGGAAAGCCGTCTTTGCTGGTGCTGACTGGTTTCACTGGACGGGTATTACCCCCTCGGTTTCGCTAAACGCCGCCGAAGTTTGTCGTGAAGCGATTGCCACTGCCCGCGAGATGGGCCTAACAATTTCAACTGATTTGAATTATCGGGCGAAACTTTGGAAGTGGGGGAAAACTGCCGGAGAAGTGATGAGCGACCTGGTGGGCATGTGTGACGTTGTTCTGGGAAATGAGGAAGATGCCGAAAAAGTCTTTGGTATCAAGGCGCCGGAAAGTGACGTTACGTCTGGCAAGGTTGACGCCAGCCATTATCTTTACGTTTGCGAAAAACTGGCGGAGCGCTTTACTGCACTAAAGACCATCTCAATCACCCTGCGAGGCTCGCTTTCAGCCAGTCATAACACCTGGTCTGGTGTTTTGTGGAATAATCCTGATCCTGGCCTGGGATGGCGCAACGGTGAATTTTTCTCCGGGCCAACCTATGACATCATTCCGATCATTGATCGCGTTGGTGGAGGTGACTCATTTATGGGCGGCTTGATTTACGGGTTGCGCAAATACCCGGCAGATCCGCAAAAGGCACTTAATTTTGCCACCGCTGCTGCCTGTCTCAAGCACAGTATTATGGGCGATTTCAATTCAGTCAGTGTGGCTGAAGTTGAGACCCTGATGGCTGGCGATGCATCGGGGCGCGTTTCTCGCTAAATTTGGATCGTCAGAAACTGATATTTTTTTCGACTCTAAACCTGATAAGGAAAAATTATGGCTCGTTTTATGCGTTTGGATGTGGTCAATACATTGCTTGACACCGGTGTTTTGCCCTTGTTTTATCATGGTGATTTGGATGAGGCCATCGAACTGGTCAGTGCCTGTGTACGCGGTGGTGCGCGCAGTATCGAGTTCACCAACCGTGGAGAGATGGCTTACCCGGTCTTTAGCGGATTGGTGAAGCACTTCGCCAGAGTGGATCCATCTGTAATTTTAGGCATCGGCTCGATTATTGATGCGCCGACTGCGGCGCTTTACATGGCCGCTGGTGCAAACTTTATTGTTGGGCCGAGCCTCAACCCGGAGATTTCCCGTTTGTGCAACCGGCGTAAGATCCTGTATCTGCCAGGTTGTTCCACTGAAAATGAAATTAGCACTGCGGAAGAGTTAGGTGCGGAAATCTGCAAGATATTTCCTGGCGAATCGGCTGGAGGACCCGGTTTTATCAGCGCTGTGATGGCGCCCTGCCCCTGGCATCGCCTGCTGCCCACCGGCGGCGTGGATGCCACTGAAGCCAGCATCGATCAGTGGATCAAAGCCGGGGCGGCAGTCGTCGGCCTCGGTAGCAAGCTTATTTCCAACCAGGCGGTTAAAGCCAAAGATTATGACGGCATCGCTGCCAAAACAGCGCAGTGTGCCGCCTGGGTGCAATCTGCACGTGGTGTTTCGGTTTTTGGCGGTATGGAACATATCGGATTGTATGCCCATCGGTCATCACCTGAAGCGTTGAGTGCCTGGTATGAACAGATCTTCGACCTGCAGCGCAAGGAAAGCAGCGGTGCATTTTTTGTTTCCGGTTCTGGTGCTGGGCGAATCGAATTCCCCAAAGCAAGTCCGGATGCCCAGGTGCATATTGCTATACGCGTCAGCAACTTTGAAGCTGCGGCTACCAATCTGCAAGCCAAAGGGATTAGTTTGAAAGATGTGTCCATTAAATCCGATTCGAAATTCGGCTATCTGGATGTTACCGACCCGGAAGGCAATCTTGTCCACCTGTTGTGGCTGCCAAAAAAGTAGGATCGTTTTTTGCGAGAATATTGTTGGTGATGATCTAATATTTAGGCGCTAGTATCGGATTGATCTTGTTGCTGAGTTGCGATAAATTGGTTACGGGCGCCGGCTGGTATGTCCAAGGTGAAAGAAGTAGCCGACTGGCAACAGCTGAAATCACCGGTTACGCAGTGCTTGTGTTGTTCCATGCGATTATAAGCTGCTGGTTGGTTTATATTTCGATACTGCAAAGGATAATAGCAGTGTTTTCTGCTCAAATAATGAAAATGGAAGAAAGCTGCCTTTTCGATGGCAGCTTTCTTCCATTTTTGCTCTGAGATTTAT
>CAINXK010000331.1 GCA_903854805.1 uncultured Anaerolineae bacterium | reverse complement strand
GCCTGGTGTTTGCTGGCGATCGTGGTCGGTGTTGCAAATGCGCAAATCGGCGCAGGTTTTTTCGTCGCAATTGGGGCGCTGGCCTATATTGCATTCATGGTCTTATTGGGTCGCCCGCTGCTGGAACGCAGCATAAAGCACCTGGCGGGAGAACATCAATCCAAGCTGCTTGCTACCCTGATTTTCGTAGCACTGCTCTTATCGAGCCTGACAGCCGAGGCAATCGGGATCCACGCCATCTTCGGGGCTTTTTTACTCGGGGCAATCATCCCGCACGACAGCCCAGCAGCCCAAACCCTGACCCGACAGCTTGAAAACGTTGTCACGATCCTGTTTCTGCCGGCCTTCTTTGCTGTTACTGGCATGCGCACTCAGCTCGGCTTGTTATCTGAGCCAGGCCAGTGGTTGATTTGTGGCATCATCATCCTGGTAGCCACGCTCGGAAAGTTCGGTGGCACGCTTGCAGCCGCGCGATTGGCTGGCCTGAGTTGGCGCAACGCCGCCATGCTGGGTACGCTCATGAATACCCGAGGTCTGATGGAGTTGATCGTGCTCAATGTCGGATTGGACTTGAAGGTCATCTCCCCCACGCTGTTTGCCATGTTGGTTTTGATGGCCCTGGCAACCACTGCGCTTACTTCGCCAACCCTGCGCTGGCTAAAAATGCAGGCAGCTTCTGAAAATGATGAGGATATGCTGGCTGAAATTCAACCAGCTCATGCTATCCTTTAGTCAAGCATGTCAGCATGCCCAGCCTGGTGCTGGCTAATTCCAGATCACCAACCTGATTACAGAAATACTGGGGGCCTGCAAATAAAGACCCATTCATCTGCCATTGAAACTTGCGAAAGTTTCATAGCTAAAATTAGAAACCACTTTCAATATATATCGGGTCCAATATTGTCTGAGAGCGAGAACAGTTGATCAGCTTTTGCAAGAGAACCTCGTTATTAAGAGCGCCTTTCGCAACGATCACGGTACCGTGCTTGTCAATAACATCTCTTGAGAGCACCATGCCCAACCGGATTGCATCAATACTTAGTTCCTTTTCGCCTTTTATGGCGCCTGTTGTATGATATGAAATTTGGCTTTGATTTCGCAATATCATCAAGCGGAACGGGGTCAAAATATTCGGGTCGTACTCTGCTTCATGGCCAAGCATGGCTTGAAATGCAAGCGCCGGGTTGTGCGATTTTTCGATCAGAACATCAAAGTCAACGAGCACTTTTAAGATCCTCGACATCAAAGGAATCCGATCAGCGCTGGGGTTATCTAAGGTTGCCGGGCCACGATACGTACAATTCTGATAACCCACTGCCTCGGCGATATTTTCGAGACGGGGAATATTCCTAATCAGAACTTTCCCCATCCGCGGAATGGATCGGATCATTTTTAATTCGGGTTCTTCCAAGGGTTCGCCTTTGTGCCAACTTTCAATGATATTGTTGGGAATGGTAACCGTCCCGATCTGGCTCAGCAGAGCAGCCAGTTCAATCTCCCATGACTGGTCTTCGAGATTCAATTCAGCCGCCAGGTCACGGGCCAGGTTACGCAAACGGCCGGATTGGGCAAAAATTCCCGGATTAAGAACAGATAGGGTATCAATCATAACTTTTATACTGCCATACAAGGTCTTTTTTAGCAGATCGCGTTCCGATGTAATCAATTCATTTTGGCGCAAACCATCTTTTACTGCGGCAATTAAGATATCTTCTGAGCACGGTTTAAGCAGAAAGCGAAAGATATGGCCCTTATTAATTGCGTCCAGGGCCATGTCAAGGTCTGCCGCGCCTGTCAATAAAATCCGGGTAACATCGGGCGATTTTTGATGCACTTGTGAAAGTAATTCGATACCGTTCATGCCTGGCATACGATAATCGGAAATGATGAGAGCCAGGTCGGGTGTGCGTTTGATAATCTCCAAGGCATCCTGGCTTTTTTGAGTCGTTTTTATATCATCAAAATTCTCTTCGCTGAGTGTACGAGAGAGTGAATTAAGGACCTTTATTTCATCATCAACGAGCAGGATAGGTTTTGCATTCATACTTGCTTCCTTCCGAAATTTTATCCGATCAAAGTATGCGAGTCCGCTTCAAAATAAGGACCACAGTACATAAGACCAAAGCATGAGATCAAATTATTAAATGGCACTCTCGATGTAAACAGGCTCTGAAATTTCCTGAGAGTGAAAATAGTTAATTAACTTGTACATGAGAACATCAGTGACCACGGTGCTCTTTGAAACGATCAGAGTGCCATTCTTATCAGACACATCCCTGGATAGTACCATTCCCGACCTGATCCCATCGACAATAATTTCCTTTTCGCCCTTTAATGCAGCGGATACCTGATAAGAAGGTTGGGCCTCCGTTTCTGGAACTATTTGCCGAAACTCAGACCAAATATTAAAATCATTTTCTGACTCCTGGCTAAGCAGGGTGTGAATGGATACCTTATAAGAAGATTGGCTGAAATTTCGCAATACCATCAGGCGAAAGGCAGACAATATATGCGGGTCGTACTCCGCTTCATGGACAAGCATGTTCTGAAACACAATCGTTGGATTACGTGTCCTTTGGAACAGAACATCATAATCAACGATCACTTTTAATATGCGTGCCATCAAGGGGATGTCTTCAGCGGTTGGGGCACCGGTGTTGGATGGACCACCATAAGCACAATTCTGATACCCAACCGCTTCGGCAATATTTTCGAGACGGGGAATATTGTTGATTAATATTTTTCCCATGTGCGGAATGGACTGAATCATTAATAATTCAGCTTCTTCCAATATTTCGCCTTTCTGCCAACTTTCCAGGATATTGCCAGGGATGGTTACCGTCCCAATCTGGCTCAGCATCGCAGCCAGCTCAATCTCCCAGGACTGGACTTCGAGATAGAGCGTATCGGCCAAATCTCGCGCCAGGTTGTGCAAGCGCCCAGATTGTTCAAAAATCCCCGGGCTAAGTATGGAAAGAATATCAATCATTACTTTTATACTGCCGGCCAAGGTCTTGTTAAGCAGCTCACGCTCCGAAATAATTAACTCGTTTTGGCGCAACCCATCCAGCAATGCCGCAAACAATATTTCTGATGAACACGGTTTGAGCAAGAAACGAAAGATATGACCTTTATTGATAGCATCCAGAGCCATTTCAAAATCTGCGGCGCCTGTCAATAAAATCCGGGTAATATCAGGATTATTCGTCCGAACCAGCTCTAAAAATTCAATGCCATTCATGCCCGGCATCCGATAATCGGAAACGATAAGAGCCAGGTCGGGTGTTTTTTTTACAATCTCCAACGCTTCCCGGGCGCTCTTGGCAATTTTCACATCGTCAAAATTCTCTTCACTGAGAGACCGTGAGAGCGAATTGAGTACCTTACCTTCATCATCTACAAGCAGGATCGACCTTGAGCTCATTTGCAGCTTCTTTCAAAAACCTGGACGTTCAAATCAATTAGGGCTGATCAATAAATTGTGCGTTATTGAGATCCAATCGTCCAAATACGAGACGAGCCCCAACTTTTGCAAATAGGGCATATCCAAATAGGCAGAGGGAGTTTCTTCTTTCTGATCCTGGCACATTATTAATAAACCATTGGCTACGTGCAGAGCAGTCAACAAGCCAGGCTGCACTGCAGCGACCAACGTGCTAGGATGGTGGTGAAACGTAACTGCTTCAACGATCGGGCTGGGCAAACCCCAGATTCCCAACAGGTAACCGCCCATTTCAGCGTGAGAAGTTCCCAGAAATTTGTATTCTGATTTGATTACAGGTTGTCCATTTTTATTAAATTGGACGTTTTGAGAATATCCCGGGATTTGAAAACTCAATAATTGGCCGATATCATGCAAAACACCCGAAACACGCGCATCTTCGAGCTCCTGGTTGTTGAGCTTGAGCTGGCAGGCGATCGTATATGCCAGGCTGCTAACTTGCAAGCAGTGTTTCCAGACCACGTCGACCGAGATGGGAAAATTCGCCTGGTCTTTATATTCAGAAAAAATCTGTATGCCAAGAGCCAGCGATCTGATGGTACTGATCCCCAAAAAGGTAACCGCTTTTTGAGGACTACTGACAGGTTCTGAAATACCAAAAAAAGCAGAATTAACCAATTGCAAGATCTTAGCTGTCATGGCAGGTTCCTGGGCAATAATTTTGCCGATGGACTGCGAACTGGCAGTTTCAGATTGAAGCTGTGTCAGCAGCTGATTGTATAACTTCGGTACGCTTGGCAGACTCCTGATACTGTTAATGATCTGAAGCAGCAATGGGTTTGTAAGCATTCCGCGTAAACTGCAGGCACGTTCCACGATTTCATAGATTTTATCCATCTCGCAGGGCTTGGGGATGATCTGGTGAACCAGGTGAGTGGATTTAAGAATTTGCGCATCACTTGTATTTCCTGAAAGAACAAAGCGTATCACTCCAGGCGTGCACCGGCTGACTTCTTCCAATAATTGGATGCCGTCCATACCGGGCATGTGCATATCCGTAATCACAGCATCAAAAGTACGCTCCGATAATTTAATTAACCCATCCTTGCCAGAAGCCGCAAATTCTACTTCCCAATTATCGCAATATTCATCCATTGAGCGTTGAAAGCCTCTTAATACCAACGGATCATCATCAACAAACAGGATCAAATGCCGTTGCGGGTTCATGGCTGATCCAACTCTGAAGAATCAACCGGCAGCTCAATCGTAAAGGTGGTTCCCTGACCTGGTTCCGAATCGACACTAATGCTGCCTAAGTGATTATTAACTATATTGTGTGCCAGGGATAAGCCCTGACCTGTGCCCTTACCAACTCCTTTAGTAGTAAAGAACGGATCAAAGATGCGCGCTCGAATTTCAGGTGGAATGCCATTACCAGTGTCCCGGATATAAATACGAACATTATTTTCATATGTACCGGTACTGATCATAATTTTTCCCTTTTGATCCGATCCTGGGCTTTGCGACAGCTTCTCCTGGATGGATTGGGCCGCATTGACAATCATGTTTAAAATTACCTGGTTAATCTCATCAATCTGGCAGTATACCAATGGCAGCTCTTCATCTAATTCCGTCTCTAAATCGGCACAATACTTCCATTCATTTCGCGAGATGATGATGGTTGTTTCGATACCATGGTTAATATCAAAGAGTTTTTTTTCTTTTTCAGAAGGGTGCGAAAACTCTCTCATAGCCAGTACAATTTTCCGAACCCGTTCGGTTCCATCCAATGATTCCTGGATGGCTTTCGGGATCTCATCAGCATAATATGGAATTTTCTTTTGGAGCGCCAGTGCATCCAATTGATCCAGTTCGTCCTGTGTAATTTGGCTATCAACATGATCATGGAGCATCTGCTGGAAGGCTAACAGTATTTCTGCATATCTGGAATAAGCCTTCCGAAGAAACTTGATGTTATCGCCAACATATTGGATGGGAGTATTGATCTCATGAGCTATGCCAGTCGCCAACGCGCCGATGGCTTGCATCTTTTGAGAAAGCGCATTTTGTTGATCTGTTTTTTGTTTTTCAGTAATATTCTGAAATACAATCACGAACCCGAAAACGTCAGCCCCCTGTTCCGCAGACTTAAGCGAGGTAATAATCCCAGATAAAAGTACCCTCTCTCCGGTCTTGGTTATTAACACGGGTGCCCGGTATGTGGTGGTTATTTTCTGTGCTTTTTCCAACTCGACCAGATACCTACCCACATCCGTAATCGTATCGATCGTGGCTGAAATTTGCAAATTAAGCACATTAGTAACTGGATTGTGGATGGCTTCAGAGAAGGTGTAACCTGTGATGGACTCTGCCGCCCGATTAAAAAGGATCACCGAACCATCGCTATCCGTCACAATGACACCGTCAGCAATACTCATCAAGGTGGTGGATAAAAGCTCTTTTTCTGATACCAATAAATTTTGGACTTCATAGAGGGCTTGTTCTGTCTTTTTGCGCTCAGTAATATCCCTGAAGACTCCGAAGGTACCAGCAAACTGCCCCTGGGTACCAAACTGCGGAACAGCCGTTACCAGCACAAAGCGCTTCTCTCTTTCCATATAGTTGATTTCAAATTCATACACACTCTTTTTATTGGTCCGGCGCTGCCGGGTCTGTTCTTGGATCATATCAACTGATCCTTGGGTAGTGAATTCACTCAAATTCCGCCCGAGCAGGCTGCCGGCTGGCACCCCGAAGATGCTTTCGGCGGCTGGGTTGACAAAAGTGAACTGCTCTTCAGGATTAACAAACCCAATGCCTTCGCCTACGTTTTCAATCAACATGCGGTAGCGAGCTTCACTCTGCTCCAATGCCATATCCGCTTGCTTGCGTTCGTTCAATTCCGTTTGTATTTGTTGAAAGAGCAATGCATTTTGCTCAGCAGAAGCGATATGAAATGCCAGTGCTTCCAGCAATTTCAACTGGTTTTCGGTGTAGGCATTCTCTTGATAACTCATCACCTGGATGACCCCGGTGACGACGCTCCCATTTTTGAGCGGGACGATCAGGGCCGAACGTATGGCCTTCTCCACCGGCGGAGCTTCTTTTTTGACATCTTTTGTCTCGGGATCAACGTAGTAAGAATTTTGAGACGTTTTTATATACGCTTCATAATCGTTTATCAACATGGATTGGCCCGTGCGTATGACCCGACTTTGGGTGCCCCGGCCTTCTTCTTCCAGAGGTAGGGGCGGCAAGGTTTTTACATCCATCCAGTTATTATCATTCAGGAAGGCACGGCAGTGAATCAATTGTGTTTCAGGATCAAAGGCAGAGATCACGAAATTATTATTGGGTGTATTCTTGGACATGAAATCGCAGATTACTTGATAGATCTCATCCAAATCAAGCGAGCTATTTAATTGCTGGCCAGCCTCAAATAGAATTTGAAGCTGTTGGCTTTGTTGGGTGGCCAACTCATCGGCTAGCTTTCGGTCGGTGATATCAGTATGAGTGCCGAACATCATCAGTGGTTTGCCATCGCTGGTACGGGTAATAAGACGTCCCCGGTCGAGGACCCAGACCCAGTGACCATCCTTATGTTTCATCCGGCTTTCATAATAGTAATTGGCCAACTCACCTGCGAAGTGCCGCTGCAGCAATTCATTGGATTGCTTTAAATCATCCGGGTGGGAAAATCTTTCCCAAGTATTGATGCTGATAGGAGCCAACTCATCCAGGGTATATCCGATGATACGGGCCCAAACATCATTCATCACTGATTCCCCGGTTTGAACATTCCATTCCCAGGTGCCCACCTGGGTGCCTTCGATGATGCTTTGCAGCCGCCAGTTCGCATCGCGCAGCGCCTGATCGGCCAATTTTTGATCTGTGATATCACTTAAGGATGTAACCCGAGTTTTTTTTCCCCGATACTCAATTACTTTTCCACGTACACGGCATGGGAAGGTGCTCCCATCTTTCCGTAATGCTGTCACGTCGTACGGTTCCTGATAGCCTGTAAGCATATTCTTCATTACCATTTCTTTATCTTCAGGCACCATCCAGTCAGTTCCATATTTGCCAATGGCTTCTTTAGAAGAATAACCAAACAAATTCTCGGCTGCCAGGTTTTGTTCAATACATAGGCCATTTTCAGAAATGAGGATACCTTCAAAGGTTGCTTCACTCAATCCCCGGTACTTTTCCTTGCTAATTTCAAGTTCTTCTTCCGCAAGTTTGCGCACGGAAATGTCATTTTTCAACTCGTTTACCAAACGACTGTTGACCATCAAAAACATGGCGAAAGTAAGAATGATATACAACATCTGGGATATCAGATTCGCCAGCGCATTAAACATGCCGGCATTGAAAAAATCATTGCCCGGTGACAATTCCACCATCGACACCAGACGAAAAATATTGACCAACACAAAAACAATACAAACAACCCCGACGCTAAAGGTAACTTGTCGCAACTTTGGATCGACTCGATAGAACAACAGCCAGACAATCTGGATGCAGATCAACAAGGTTGCAATTGAAAAATTAATACTTCGTCCAGCCAAACTGGACTCATGATAAGTAAAAAAGATATGTAATAAAATGAAACCTATCAGCAGTACGTAATTGTGGCCCTGGGAACTCACTTTTCCAACAAACAGTTCCATGCCTCTATAGAGGAGAATCGTACCCCCAACGGCCAGCGCATTTGCAACCACTACTGAAAGAAATTCAGGTACAAACCCACGAAAGGTAACCAGGGTAACGGTAGCAAACTGCATAATAAAGTTGGCCGTCCAGAAACCCATGCCTGAATAACGTCTGCGGTTTTGCCACCACAAAAATCCAATAACCACTGCGCAAATGGCATTGCTGATTGAATAACCTACGAAAATCGTTCTTATGTCAAGGCTGTTCATCAAGATCTCTCAAAATTCAGGAATTTTCTACCCAGGTTGGGTAATGGCTGCGGTTTTATCGCGGCTTAAGCCTGTTTCTGGCAAGGGCTCCAAATCATTAAAGTACTTTCCCCATAAACTTCGCGATCAATAAGCACGAACCTGGGCCCAAAAACAATTAATTTATGAACCTTCGAGAAAACACCTTATATATTATCGACCAGATCGGATGCATCTTGATAGACTAAACCTATTCGCATGCTGATTTCACTACGAATGGCAATCTGGTTGTTGGCTTTCCAGAAATCGCATAATTGCGAATTCCGCCAGCGCCAGCATCCAAATCGATATTGATGTTGATGTTTGTTGTCCGCAAGGACCGTCTGGGAAATTTATTCTTACCATGGGAGCGCTGCCGGCCCTGGCAGCAATTTAAGCGTGCAGCCACGATTGCGGCTGACAGGAGTATTTTGCGATTGATTGGTACCACAAGCCAACAATCCCGGGGTTTGGTATGCAGTCGCAGGGAGTGGAATTGAAGCAGACAACGAGTATTACTATTACTACCTAGGGCGTAAAAACATCCCCTATATTCAGCCTGTCTTATCTGAATATATGACTTTCATAACCTACAGTTGTGCTTAAATACACTATTAATAGAAGATTAATTTTGTAAAATAAGATCATAGATTCTGGCATTAGGCTTTGCCTGAACTTGCTCTAATTGGAAATTTTACCTAAAAAATAAACCACCCAAGGAGGCGCAGCACCTACCCAGAAGACCTGAACAGCCTGAACCAAAACCCACAAATATTCAAGGAGAATGCAAAAAAATGTCAACAAAGAAAATTCTAGTTTTACTTGGCGCGTTGGTACTCATCAGCAGCCTGCTCCTGTCAGCTTGTGCAGCTCAACCTGGCCCAGCGGGCCCTGCCGGCCCAGCCGGACCCGCTGGAGCTGCCGGTCCTGCCGGCGCTGCCGGTGCCCCAGGTGCAGCGGCACCAGATCTGACCTGCAAAGAGTGCCACAATAATGCCGGGCTCGTCGCCACCAAGATGGCAGGCTGGGAAGTTTCAAAGCATGGCAGCGGAACCGCCATGGCGCAAGAGTATAGCAACAAAAGCTGCGCGTTTTGCCATTCTGGTAATTCCTTCCAGGCAGCCCTTGTTGCTGGCAAGAACTTCAGCAATCTCGATGCTGGCGCTTCTGAACCCTCCCGCCAGGATTGCTACACCTGCCACAACATCCACACGACCTACACCAAGGCTGATTTCGGTCTAAAGACTGCAACTGCCGTTCAACTGGTGGTCTCCAAGGATAAAACCTTCGATGGCGGCAAGGGTAATCTGTGCGTCAACTGCCATCAGGCCCGCCGCTGGATGGCAAATTTCGTAGACAAGACCGATGCCACCAAGTTCGCTGTTACCGCTCGCTTCAACACCCATTACAGCGCTCAGTCTGATGTAATGATGGGTCTCGTTGATGTCGGTACCGCGCTTGGTGTTAAAGGCACAGCCAGCCCGCACATGGCAGTTACCGACACCTGCGTCGGCTGCCACCTGGGCGAAGCCAAAAACCACACCTTTAAAGCACAGTTGTCAACATGCGTGAAATGCCATGCGGATGCCACAAGCACCGATGTTAAGAGCTTCTCGACCGACCTGGCTGCTAAAGTCAAGACCCTCGAAGATGCTCTTGTAGCCAAGAAATTGATCACGCAAGGTGCCGAAGGCATGGCGGCAGTTCCTGGCAGCTATGATGCCAAGACCTCTGGAGCCATCTTCGCTTACTTCTTGTATGAAGAAGACGGCAGCCTGGGTGCCCACAATCCTGCTTACATCAGCGCATTGGTTGACGCAGCGATTGCAGTAGTGAAATAAGCTTCACACCACAAAATTACGACCAATAAAAGCGGGGCTGCCACATGTGCAGCCCCGCTTCGCTATTAATCAAGCCATTGCAAAATTCCCTATCCTGTCGTTTCTGCATCATCAAACGCCGTTCAATTTGAGACCTGCGCTGGCTGCCACGGCGAGGGCAAAGCTGCCCCGGCCTTCATGGCTGGGATACCAAAGATTACATCGTTGGCCCGCACGAAAGACTGAAAGACGATAATGCCGATGGAGTCATCGACTCCAAGGACAACCGAGCCCTGGAATATGTCGTCGGTGAGAAGAGCCCGCGCTTTACGACCGGAACAGCGGATGGCAAGTGGGAAGTCACTGCTGCCTGACCGACTGGGCTGATTTGATCAAGGCCGGCACTGTCAAGCGCGTGGAAATTGCAGTCATGTCCGCTCTGACCAACGCCAACAAGGTGATGGTGGCCCTGAATGCCCCATCCAAGACCTTTGATCTGACCGCCAATAAATTCGATGCCAAATTCTTCAGCCAGATCGTCAAGGTTACAGATGGCTGCAATACCTGTCACGATGCGCTGGGTACCACCTTCCACACACCGGATAGAGGCGGAAACGTCACCGTCTGCCGCGTGTGCCACATTGTGAAGAGCGTAAGGGATATCAATAGCACTGCGCAGGTATTCAATCAGTGCCAGCCATTTACAGGCGCGCTCCGAGTGCTTGCGCTTATTAATATATACCCATCTGATTTCTAGTATTTTTTGGGAAGATAAGACACGAACGCCCGGATGGCCCTAACCAGTATTCCTAAATAAGGGTTAGTACACCCGCTCGACGACATATTGCTCAGAAGTACCATTCAGAACCAAAATGATGGCTCCCAGCACAGCCGCTCGAGATCCTAACTGTGAAGCTTCAATCTTCGGAAGATAAGGT
>CAINXK010000330.1 GCA_903854805.1 uncultured Anaerolineae bacterium | reverse complement strand
TGTTAATGTGGTATGACCAGGCGTTTACCCGTTTGGAACAGTGATTTAGCGAAAATTCAATGATGCAATCGTCGGAACAAACCCGCTTATTTGATGACAAGCCCAAAAAACAACAGGCATCTGTGCAATGTCTGGGAATGACTTTTGTCGATGACGAAGCGCGCCGGAATTATTTTATTGAAAAGTTGCGCGAAACATTACAAAACCCAGATTTTCGCAAGATTGCAGGCTTCCCACAAGGCGATGACGATGAAATACTGCGTCTTTCGGACCCGCCTTACTATACAGCATGCCCCAACCCGTTTCTGGCTGAACTCCTGCAGGAATGGAAAGGTAAAACTCCTGGTGCAGATACTCAGACGGTTGATGTTCAACCTTTTGCCAAAGATGTCAGCGCTGGTAATTACGATCCGTTGTACCAGGCACTTTCATATCACACCAAGGTGCCGCCGAAGGCGATCATTGGCTTTCTAAACCATTTCTGTCCAGCAGATGGGGTAGTCTTCGACGGTTTTTGCGGATCGGGCATGGTTGGCCTGACTGCCCGGCTGGCAGGTCGCAAGGCTGTGCTGGTTGACTTATCGCCTGCGGCAACTTCGATCGGCGCGGCACACTGCCGTCCCATCGATACTGTTGAACTGAAAGCCGCTTCGCAGTTGCTGGTGACCAGGCTTAGAAAAGAATGCGGATCGCTGTACGAAGTTGTGGATGAAAAAACCTTGCTCCATGCAGAGGTCGATTATGTGATTTGGAGTGAGCAGTATCGTTGTTCGAACTGTCTCTCAGAATTTCTGTTTGCAGATGCTGGTTACGATCTTATCAACCGGGAGCCTCGCAGCGAAGTTCATTGCCCCAAATGTGATGCAGTAATAGATAACCTGCGTTTGGAACGCTGCCTGGACCATACGGGCAGGACAATAGAAAAACCTGTTCGAGTCAAATATCTCAGCCGGAAACGGATCAGTGAGCATAACCCTTCTCCGGCAGACTTGGACTGGGTGGCGCGTACTGAATCACAACCTATTCCACATGTTTATCCAGATGATTGGATGATGCACATTTCCCCTTCCCAAGAAGGATGGGGAACGATGTGGCGGCGGGGATATCACAGCGGAATGTGGAAAGTTTCTGACTTTTTCTACAAACGAACATTATGGGTGCTGGCTGCTGCACTTCAATTTATTGATGAAATGGATGTTTCTCCCAACATACGTGTATTCTTGCGCAGCACGGTTGTCAACCTTGCCCCGGGAATGACCCGCATGCGCCGGGCATATCAGGGTATTTTGCCTCTGGTCCTGTACATTCCCAGGATGCGGCGCGAAGTGAATGCCATTCGGGCGATTGAGGGCAAGCTGGATCAACTCACCCAGGTAATGAGCTCGTTACCGATGGACAATTCAACGGTGCTTTCAACCCAATCCAGCACAAGCCTGACGAATATCCCGGACATGAGCATTGATTATATTTTTACCGATCCACCCTTTGGCAGCAACATCATTTATTCCGAGGTCAATTTCATCTGGGAAAGTTTATTGAAGGTTTTTACGGTCCAATCCAATGAAGCGATCATGGATGATCATCAGAAGAAAGGCTTATCCGAGTATCAGAATCTGATGACTGACTGCTTTAAAGAATTCTTCCGGATCCTTAAGCCAGGGCGCTGGATGACCGTGGAATTTCATAATTCAAAAAACAGTATCTGGAATGCCATCCAGGATGGATTGCAGGCTGCTGGTTTTATCGTGGCGGATGTCCGTGTTTTGGATAAAGAACACGAGTCATTTAAGCAGGCAGTGGCTGCCGGGGCGGTCAAGCAGGATCTGGTAATCTCAGCCTATAAACCGAGCATCAATCTGGAAAGAGAGTATGCACTTCATCCGGGCAGTATAGAAGCTGCCTGGGAATTTGTGCATGAACATCTCGGTAGACTTCCTGTATTTGTTGAAAAGGAAGGGCAGTTGGAAGTGGTTGCCGAGCGTCAGAATTACCTGATTTTTGATCGCATGGTTGCCTTCCATATTCAACGCCAGATTGTGATTCCACTTTCGGCACAGGAATTCTATGCAGGTCTGGTTCAGCGTTTCCCGGAACGCGATGGTATGTTTTTCTTAAATGACCAGGTTGCTATTTATGATCAGAAGAGGGCCAACTGCGAAAAACCATCCCAGTTACCACTTATGGTGACGAATGAAGCCAATGCCATTCTCTGGCTTAGACGCCAGTTGGACGGCAGTCCCAAGACCTTGCAGGAATTGCACCCGGATTTCATTCGAGAACTGGTGGCCTGGCAGAAAAATGAGAAGTCGATCGAGTTGGTTGATTTGCTTAATGAAAACTACATCATTTACGATGGTAGTGGGCCAATCCCTGAACAGATTTGGGATTGGATGGGGCAAGAACCCAAATTCAAAGAACTAATGAAAAACATTACTCCACAAACCCCTGGTGAAGCTGTTCTGCAACATGCCCGCGATCGTTGGTATGTGCCAGACCCCAACCGGGCCCAGGATCTGGAAAAATTAAGAGAGCGCAATCTTCTGCACGAGTTTGAACGGTATCTGGCGGACAAGGAAAAAATGCTGAAGGTTTTCCGCTTGGAAGCCGTTCAGGTTGGATTCAAGGACGCCTGGAAGCGGAAAGATTATAAGTCGATCCTAGCGTTGGCAGCCAAGATTCCCGAAGATATCCTGCAGGATGATCCCAAACTGTTAATGTGGTATGACCAGGCTTTAACGCGCAGCGGGAATTAAGATGGTTATCACTGACGTAGTAACCGGTGCATGGTTTTGGATCACTTCCCAACGACAACCTGGTCTGGTGATTGAAACCCAAACACTTTGGGAAAACCACATGGTGCGTCTGTGGCTGCCATCAACCAATGCTGTAGTTCAGGTGGCTGCCGAAGATCTGCAAATCCTTGGTGTTGCTCAAGGTAAGAAAGCGGAAACGATTGGTTGGATCAGCGCCGCGGCGAGAGTGACCGAAGCGCTGGCACAAAATGTATTACTGGCACCACTGGAAGCGGATATTATCCCCTTGCCGCACCAAATACGCGCGTTGAGCAGGGCCGTCGCCGGGGCACGAGTGCGCTACCTATTGGCAGATGAAGTCGGCCTGGGTAAGACCATCGAAGCCGGGCTAATTTTGCGCGAGTTGAAACTGCGAGGGCGGATCAAACGCATATTGGTGGTTGCACCGAAGGGTATCGCCATCCAATGGGTGGCCGAAATGAAGAACCGCTTCGATGAGAATTTTCGCTTGATTGCGCCGAGCGAGCTAAGTGCTTCACGCCGCTTGAATGACGATGAAAACCTTTGGAAATCTTACGACCAGGTGGTTGTGCCGATGGACTCGGTAAAACCATTAGAGCGGCGAAAGGGTTGGAGCCAGGCCCAGGTGCATGCTTACAATCGGGAGCGTTTTGAAGATCTCGTTACGGCAGGCTGGGATCTGGTGATTGTGGATGAAGCTCACCGCCTGGGTGGCAGTACTGACCAGGTGGCTCGTTATCGCCTGGGAGAGGGCTTGACGGGAGCCGCGCCATACGTCCTATTTCTTTCCGCCACGCCTCATCAGGGTAAAACGGATGCCTTTTTTCGCCTGGTAAATCTGTTGGATGACCAACAGTTCCCGGATGCAGGCAGTGTAACTCGTGATCGCGTACAGCCTTATGTCATTCGAACCGAAAAGAGGTTGGCGATCGATGAGCATGGGCAGCCTCTGTTCAAAGCACGTTACACACGCAGAATTCCCATCGCCTGGTTGCCACGCCATCAAACCCAACGCCTGCTTTACAGCGCTGTCAGCGAATATGTGCGCCTGGGCTATAACCAGGCACTGCTGGAAAAACGTAATTATATTGGTTTCCTGATGACGCTGATGCAGCGCCTGGTAACATCATCCACTCGCGCCATCCGGACAACACTTGAGCGCAGGTTGGATGTGCTGCGTTCACCTGAAGAGCAATTGAACTTGTTCCCGTTGTTGGATGAAGACGACTGGGCTGAGTTTGATAGTGAGGAAGAAGTGGAATCACTGGTGCATGCCCGCATATCTGGCTTGAAAAACGAACAAAAAGAAGTTGAACTTTTACTGGAAACTGCCCGGCGCTGCGAGCAGCAGGGGCCGGATGTCAAAGCTGAAGCCCTGCTTGACTGGATTTACAAAATTCAGCAAGAGGAAAGCGCCCCTGATCTAAAAGTACTGATATTTACCGAATTTGTGCCCACCCAGGAAATGCTGAGTGAATTTTTGGCGCAGCGCGGCTTTTCTGTGGTTAGCCTGAACGGCTCGATGGGCATGGATGAACGTCAACAGGTCCAGACTGAATTTTCCAAAACAGTTCAAATTCTGATCTCGACCGAGGCGGGTGGTGAAGGTCTGAACCTGCAATTCTGCCACGTGGTCGTCAATTACGATGTCCCCTGGAATCCCATGCGGCTTGAGCAGCGCATTGGCCGGGTGGATAGAATCGGTCAAACACATGCAGTCCGCGCCCTAAATTTCCTATTGGAAGATACTGTTGAAAACCGTGTCCAGGAAGTACTTGAGGAAAAGCTGAAAGTCATCTTTGATGAATTTGGCATCGATAAAACTGGTGATGTTCTTGATTCCAGCCAGGCTGAAGCCCTTTTTGATAAGCTGTATATCCAGGCCATGGTCAACCCGGATCAACTGGAGAAAACGGTCGAAACAGCTGCGCGCCTGGTTGAAGAACAGGCACGAACCGGTCACGAAAGTACACGATTGCTTGGTTCTCAGGGAAATTTGGACCCCGCACTTGCGCAACAAACCCTGGATAATCCTCTTCCATACTGGTTGGAAAAGATGACCATCCAATACCTGAGGGCACAGGGGTTATACCCGAATCATGAAGGCAATGTCTGGGTTTTGAAGACTGATCGCGCCAGGACCAAAACAAAACAAAACTCTGCCGATAGAAACCAAGATACTGAAATTCAAAATCTTACAGGAAAATCGTTTTGGTTTACGCCACAAGATAAATTAAATGGTTCTGATACCACACATCTCAGCCTGGATTCTGCTCTGCTGCGTTCAATTTTGCAACAAATTCCGAGTTTCGCACCGGAGGAGCCGATACCAGTTGTCTCCTTGACGGGCATTCCTGAAACCTTGCGTGGATTCTGGTCATTGTGGCGAATATCGGTTATTTCGGCGGGCTGGTCAGCACAACGTTTTCTGCCCCTTTTTGTCAATGATCAGGGACGCGCCTTTTTACCTACGGGACGCTCGCTGTGGGACGTGCTTCTGGATCAGGATGTCCGAAATGTTACAGGAAGTTTCGCTGTTGAGAGCTATGTTGATCGACCCGCATCAATCGCTGCTTTTGAACAATGCCGGATCACGGCAGAGACACAAGGGAAAGGGCTATTTGTCGAATTATCACACCTGCACAAGCAGCAAATTGACCTGGATCGTCAAAAAGGAGAGTATGCCTTCCAGGTAAGACACAGAATGATTGAACG
>CAINXK010000329.1 GCA_903854805.1 uncultured Anaerolineae bacterium | reverse complement strand
GCCACTTTTCGGCAGATGAACGTGCTTTGTATTTCTCGCGCCGATCATCCCATTTTGGCATATCAAACAGGGCGGATTTATAGGCGATGCGTTTTTTGAGCAGCGGTTCGAGAGTTTGCGGAACAATGCCAGGCTCATCGGTGGACGGTTCTAGTGCAACCCCGGAGCGCTGGACTTCGGGCGAGATGTTGAAATGCACCATAATGCCCGGATACATTGAGACAAAGTCAATGCCGATCACGTTCTCGTGCAGACCGATGGTGGGTTGGTATACCATGCCGCCCATGTCGGCCCGGATCAATTCAAGAGCGGTTTTGGGTTTCTCGGGTTCGGCCTTGCGCCATGGGATTAAGATGCCTGTCTGCATGGCTTGAACAAACTGCATCGCCGAAATCCCTGTACCTGGTGACAACCTGGCGACTTCCTGAACGGGCAAGCAAGTGACACGCGCCATTTCAAGCGCTCCTTCCAGTCCGTAATCGCTCCACAGCATGGCATTGTCTTTGTCCAGATGCCATCGTCCGAAAAACTGGCTCTGCTGCCCACGGTAAACGATGCGACCGTAGGAGAAATAGGTATGCTCCTTATGGGTGAGAACTTCGTAGCCAGGGTCACGGTTAAAGGGCAGCGGTAACCCTAATTCTTTAGCCTTTTCTGCCAGCCAGGGAATCAGCCAGCTGTCGCCGTGACTGGTTAGCACCATGTCCGGGTCAAAACGATCCAGGACGGAACGCAGGTTGACCAGCAATGCTCGCGCAGGTTCCAATCCAAGACGGTAGGAGCAGCGCTCATATTGAAAGACAATTCCTTTGGGAGTGCGGCAGGATGGGTCTTCGTCTGGTTCCAGGGAAAGTGTGCGCAGCGGAGCCGGATCTGGATTCAACTCCCAGCGGGTGTCCAGCGGCTTGATCGTTTGTACCTGGTTACCGAGAGCCTCGACTTCACAGCGCGCCAGTGGAAAAACGCCTGTCTCAGCCGCATACCGCAGGGCAAGGTGAATATCGGCATCGAAATAAGTTAAATCAGGAAATGCAAGCGAGGCCTGCTGGAATAGTTCGCGCAAAGCCCAGGGGTTTGATACTTCACAGACCAGAACAGGGATCAACCCGCAATAAATATCACGCCGCTCACTCCGGGAAAGTTTCACGGGTTCGTCGCGCCCTTCCAGATATTTCCAAAGTTCCCGAAGTCTAACTGATGGGCCGGCAGCATAGAAGCGCACAGGGAACTGGTGTTGAAAACAGTATCTTTGTCCATCATCCCCGATCAGCCAGAGCGTGAGTCCATTAATCTTGTTTGGATAAATGTCAAACAACCATCCACTGACTTTCACGGCAGCCTCCGGGTCATTTCGTCGAATTGGTTTTGAAGTCGCATGACCAACTTGTGTTCTTCAAGCAACATCGAGAGCAGCATCACTTCAAAGGGTAGGGCATGAGATGCATACTGCGTGGCTGCCAGGTGTTGACGCGCTGAAACAAACAGGTCATCCAATGCCAG
>CAINXK010000328.1 GCA_903854805.1 uncultured Anaerolineae bacterium | reverse complement strand
TGTTTATAATATATTTATAATATATTATAAGAGATACGAATAAAAAGTCAACAACTCATTTCGAGCAATAAAGGCGGCTTGCGCCAGGAAGGCGTACAATACTCGTTCGTATCATCATCAGAAAGAAACGGCAGGGTCTCATGGCAAATCGTTCGACAAAAAAAGCGCTCATCTACGAACAGTTGAAAAGTGACATCATCTCAGGAAATATCAGATCAGGTGAGATACTCAACGAAGCTGACCTGGCCAATAGATATGGCACAGGCAAAACACCGACCCGGGAAGCGCTGTTGTTATTGACCCATGAAAATTTACTCGATTCCATGCCACGCATGGGCTACATGGTTTCACGCCTTACCACAAAGGATTTGCTAGAGATTTATTACTTAAGGTCTATTCTTGAAACAGAAGCGGTTGGGCTGGCGGTTGACCGTATTACCCCTGAAGACATTGCCCACCTCGAACAGAACAACCAGTTAGAATCACAGATCTTCAGCCAGGGATCCGGCCGGATGAATGCCCAGGCTTACCAGCTAAACCGCGAATTTCACCAGATCATTTCTCACGCTGCCGGCAATACCCGCCTTGAAAAGATAATCATTGACTTGATCAATGATCTTGAGAGGGCACTATCATTTGACCCTTATATAGCAGATCCTGCACAGCATACCGAATTGATCGAGAGCCTAAAGACGGGCTCGAAAACCAGGGCCCAGGATGCCATGAAAGTCCATCTGGCCGAGACACGCATGCGTATTTTGAATATGTTTTAGAAAAAATATCCTCATTACTGCCGATTATCAGTTAGTCAGGCAATATTGTTTGCTCCAACAACTCGGCAGCCGCCAGGAAAAAATGGCTGGAAGTCCAGGTAAATGCGCGATCACGCAGGGGCACTCCACTAATGGCATTGTAATTCTCGGCCAACCCTGATACGGAGCATAGGTCACAAAAACGGCGTGCCAGATCACGGGAAAAATCCGTCTCCCCGACAGCTTTGAGCGCTTCAATAAAGAAAATTATGGGCGCACCCCAGATGGGTCCACGCCAATAGCCATCAGGTTGATAAAAAGGGCTGGATAAACTTTCGGTGGCAAGCCCAAAAGGAGTAAGGAAACGATTCTCCATGCGCAGACCACGCACAAGTGCCTTGATAACATCGTCCGGCAATCGCCGGCCAAGCATGAGCGGTAGATACAAAAGCAGGCTTTCAGATTCGATCACGGTTTGATCAACTGCCTGAAATGCCACGAAATGATCATCCCGCCAAAAACGCTGGAGCATTATTTTGAGTAATAAGGAAGCGCGCTTTTTCCAATCACTTGCATCATCATCCAGCCCCAAGGCCTGAGCAATCTCCCCCAGGGTTTCCATCTGCAAAATAAGATGCGCACAAAGATCCGGGCTTTCCACAGGGGGCATTTGTGCGAAGATGGTGCTATTATCCCAACCAGAATCGTTGCCGTGATCATAATGCGGAACATTATTCTGGTCATCAAGCCACCAATGCGTATTCCGTGATAAAGGCTGGTAGATTTCAGCCAACTGACCCAGAGTCAGGCTTCCCATCCGCCACATCCGCTGAATCGTCCATCCATAGACCGGTGGTTTAAAAAAACTGCGCGAGATGATCATGTCATTCAGAAGGTCAGGCAAGGATCCATCTCCGGATTGATGGTCAACCATAACCATCAATTGATCCCAGGCCAGGGCCGGGTTGCCTGGGGCCAAGGCCAGCGCATTGAAACAGTTATCCCAACTCCAAATACTGGCCATGTTATTCTTTGACATAAACATAGCCGGACGGGTTAACAAACCACCCGGCAAAACCACACAAGACCAGGTTAGGTAACAGGCCAGGTCACGCACTGCGGTGTAACAAACTGGGGCAGGCGACATATGAGCCTTCCATGCTTGATATTCAGATTGAACCTGACTTACGCAGGATTCGAAAAATTCCGGAATGGGAGTGGGCTTCCAGCTCGTGCGAAATTCTTCAATGACTGCTTCCGCCACGCCAGATGACGATTGTGGGGTCAATTCAATTGTCATGCCTTGCGAACGGACCCCATCCCACCCCGCATCCACAATCAGCTCATCGGCAAGGCCTCGCAGCATGTAACGAGCTTCAAAATCTCCACAGATGGTGAGCTGCCACAAATCTTCAGCCTTGCGGATGATGTAGTCATAGCCTGTTGCCGATCGAGATAGACGCAGGCCAACACCACTGCAACGCAAGCGAATCACATCAGGCATGGGCATGCAAATTTCCACAAAACCATGCTCGCAACCAAGCCGCAGCAGGCTGGGCGAGACACTTTCCGAAAAGTGAACAGGCTGCCCTTCCCTGACCAATTCCAAGCGCAAGACGGTTTGCCAGGCGGTCAGCCCAGGGCCACGCACACTCCTGAGATACAAACCGCCTGGCCGGGAATCGTCTCCGGCCAGGCGGGAAAAAGCGACATACGATCCATACCTACTGAATGGAACCACTGAAAGATCAAACATACTCGATGAACATCCTTTCCACGCATGCTTTTATGGTTGCAAGGGATTTCCCTGGCTGTCTTCGCTTACAGGGTGGATACCAGTTTACGAAAAGTATCTTTATTACGCAACGAGCAGCTGCCGCTGATCTACAAACGCAGCTGGCGAGAACAGCATAATGTTTTCGATTATGCTCTGCAAGTGAGTATCGATCTGATCCGCAGGAACACCTGCCGGCGCATAGGACACATACAGCACATGCGATGTTTCTGCCGAAATAAAGGAAAGGTTATCCTGACCATAAATGATCGTACAACAGACCCCGTGCGCGTCTCTCATGACCATATCATCCACGAGAATTGGTTTGAGTGTGCCGTTCATTTGCGTTATCTGATCTCCAGCACGCCCCACATCCATTACAACCGCCCCTTGTAATTTGGCAACATCATGACTCGCAGTTAAAACCAGGGTGTCAACTTCGGCGATAAAATTTGAATCCACCAACGGGGAGACATTCGGCAAGTCCTTACCTTTGAGCACAATCGACTCAACTTGCTGCAAGACATGATACGTTTTGCTAAAGCGTTTGTAATACAGATTGTAGGCCGATATTACCGGAAGCGCTAAAAAATCCTGGCGGGAAAACCCTTGATAGCGTTCTCGTAAGCGCGTTTCGGTTGCTCGTTTTTTTTCATCCAGCTGCGGAGACGATTGCACGAGCCCCACTTGCGAAAGCTCCAATACTCCGATCACAGCTCCCGGATGTGTATTACGCCATGCATGGGTTGCTGAAATTGAAAGCATGCAAAACTCCCAAAGATCATCGCTGGAAACCTGAACCAAAATAACTATCCAACATACACTACTACCGATCAGGTCATTCACCAAATCAATAATTCCCAAGTACCCCTGACATCCGCTATTGTATCATCGCACTAAAGTTGTAATCAAAAGAAATTTTTCAGTATGGCGCCGGGCGTAAAGCGATTTGATATATAATATTTACAGAGCATTTGAGTTGATCATGCAGACAACCCAGTTGCCCTTGCGGCGCAAGCACGAACTGTTCACATACCGGCGCGGCAGTTGCTGAAACCCGCACAACCCCAAACCTTGAAAAAAAAGAGGGAGGCAATATGACCGAACCCAACTCACAACCGAGCTATCGCATCACCGATCTTCAGGAAACCGAACGCCCCCGCGAACGATTGTCTGCACTCGGGCCGCAAGCGCTGTCAAACGCGGAGCTGATCGCCATTTTACTCAGGGTGGGCGTACCTGGCGAGAATGCCGTGCAGGTGGGACAAAGATTGCTGCAAAAGTTCGGCGGAATCAGCGGACTGCATCGCGCACCGTTCGTGGAGCTGTGCAAACAGCACGGCATAGCTGAGGCCAAAGCGGCGCAAATCAAAGCCGCCATCGAACTGGGGCGGCGCCTGACCCTGGAAGTCCCAGAAGAACGCCCCGGGATCAACTCGCCTGGCGATGCCGCGGCCTTGGTGCAATATGAGATGAGCGCACTGGAACAGGAACATCTGCGGGTGCTGCTGCTTGACCGGCGCAACAAGGTAATGGAAGTGGTAGAGGTCTATCGTGGGTCAGTCAATTCATCGCAAGTACGGGTGGGCGAGGTTTTTAAGGAAGCCATTCGCAAGAATGCTTCTGGCATCATCGTGGTACACAACCACCCCAGTGGCGATCCCACCCCAAGCCCCGACGATGTCGCGGTTACGCGTGCAATCATCCAGGCCGGCAAGCTGCTGGATGTGGAAGTGCTCGATCACCTGGTAATTGGGCAGGGAAGATGGGTATCGTTAAAAGAGCGGGGACTCGGATTTTCTTGAAATGATGCAACCAATCCGTTAGCTTTCACCTGGCTCATCACAGTCATGAAGTTCCTGCACGCAAGTCTCTTCAATATGGGCAGAGACCGGCAACAACGGCGGACAGACACTCCAGCGTTCAAAACCATGCATGCGCGCCAGCAATGCCTTTAGAATGGGCGGGAATGGCTGATAGCGATCCAATACTTGCCTGCGAACATTGAGTCGGTCCTGGGCTTCAATAGGGTCACCATCCTGGATAAAAATATCCCACACCTGGCGCAGCAGTGGTGAAAACAGATTAGCCATGGCAGTAATAGCGCCACCAGCGTTATATTCCAGCGCATGCAGCAGCAAACCATCATTGCCGTTCAATACAAGCAGATCCGAGCCAAAACGCCCGCCCAGTGCAACAGCATGGTCCGGATCACCTGATGAATCTTTAATGCCAGCAAATTGGTGTGGGCTAGCATCCTTGAGACGTGCAAGCAGATCGAGAGAGAGAGGCACCCCTGATTGACCCGGGATATGATAACCGAGCAGATAACCA
The DNA here is from genome assembly GCA_903854805.1 of uncultured Anaerolineae bacterium. The sequence goes on along the minus strand of CAINXK010000328.1, from coordinate 12,969 downwards.
TCCCTGGGCACTGCACGGCGAATGACTTGCTGAAACCAGGTAAACAAACCATCATCATTAACTTTGCGGAAATAGTACGGCGGCAGAACCACAACCCCATCACAACCCAGGTCAAAAGCCAGACGAGTCAATTCCACAGTTTCATCCAGACTGGGCGTACCCGTTCCCGCTAACAATTTAAATTCAGGGTAGGTAACACGTACTTCTTGCGCAACCCGTAAAACTGCTTCGCGCTGCCTGATGCTAAACGAAGGACCCTCGCCGGTTGTACCGAACAAGAGCGCCCCATGACAATCCCTTGCTGCAAGAAAGTGCAAAAATAGATTAACTGCATCAAGGTCAATGGAAAAATCTGACTTCATGGGTGTGACTGAAGCAGCATATATGCCAGCAAGCGGGTGGAGATTAGTCATTGGGCAACGTCCTGATCCTGAATATACTTATGGTTGAACAAATCCCGCGCCGCCAGTTCGGGTCAATTTTGCGGCTATTTTTATATCGACCAATACCGGCATTCCGATATCTGTCATTCCATAGCAGAATTACGCTTGGTGTACAAACTGCCAGGAAATTAACTTTTTAAGTACCCACTGAAATATGGAGATAAACTCAATTCGAATGTTATTTTGACACTTACGATTAAGTTGGCTGTAACCCACTGGCAACACTTAACTCCCAGGTTCAATATCCATTAACCTATATGGGTAAATATTAACAACCTGGGTCTGATAATACTCTGTAATATGGCTGTTGATATTATGCTTGTAAAAAATGGTATGACCATGCAACATGAAACGTGGCTTGACCACCTGCAGGATGATGTTCAGCGCACGCAAACCCTGATGCGCAGGGTCGGTATCGTCATGAATACCAAAAGGCGGAGAATGCGTAATGAGCACATCCAACCGACGGCGGTTCATAAGCGTATGAAGTAATATTTTTGGCAACAGCCGGTATACTCGTAAGTACATTTCCAGCTGCGTGTATTGGTTGGGTCCAGATGGTCTATATCGGATGCTGCCACCCAAACCGGCAATGCTCAAGCCATTCGCCATAGTTACCTGGCCATCCAGGTTGGTACCACCTTCGGCGCGGGTTCTAGCCCGATGATTATCGTATTGAGGGTCATGATTACCAGGAACATAAAACAAGGGCACATTAAAAACTGTGACCAAAAATTCCAGATATGCGTACTCTAAATCACCACAGCCGAAAAGCATTTGGACATCAGGATATGTCTCTTTCACCTGGGTGTTATAAAGTCGATCAATAGCCTCGTCGCTGACAGCAAGGATTTTCATAAGCAGGGGAATCGCATAGTACGAATTTTGCCCCAAAACGAGAGCGCACGCAAGGGGCAAAATGATTGTCGGCTGAGCAAATGTAGATTCGTGAATTGAGACAATTTTGGGCTATAATTTACTATCTACTTTAAATTCAGATTTATTAAAAGTCTTATTGGCAGGGTATGGAAACTCAACGCATTGACCAACCACCTGAAAATGGAAACCGACTGGCAGTCTCCGGTCAGCTTAGTCCTGGCACAAACCTGGTCAACAGGTATTTGATTCAGGATGTAATCGGGGTTGGTGGAATGGGGTCTGTTTACAGGGCACGTGATCTGCATTTCCCAAATGTTGTTAAACTAGTCGCCATCAAAGAGATGATCAACCAGGCACCTGATCCGCTGGTTCGACAAACCGTTGTTCAGAATTTTGAGCGCGAAGCCAATATTTTGGCCACTCTCAGCCACCCGTCCATCCCGCGTATCTATGACTATTTCACCATTGATAACCGCTCTTATCTGGCATTAGAATTCGTAAATGGTCGTGATCTGGAAGCTGTCTTAAGCCAGACAGAAGGTTTTCTACCCGAAGAACAAATTTTGGATTGGGCCATTCAGCTTTGTGATGTGCTCAGCTTCTTGCACAGCCATAAACCAGATCCAATCATCTTCCGAGACATGAAACCATCCAATGTGATGGTCAACCAACATAATCACATCATCCTGGTTGATTTTGGCATCGCCAAGCCCTTCCAAACCGGCCAAAAAGGTACGATGATCGGGACTGAAGGATATTCGCCCCCTGAGCAGTATCGCGGCGAAGCCAGTGTGCGCGCAGATGTTTATTCATTGGGAGCAACGATTCACCACCTGATCACCAGACGAGATCCGCGCCTGGAAGCACCATTTTCATTTGGCGAACGGCCCATTCGAAAGATCAATCCTAATGTCTCGATTGAACTCGAAACTGTCATTAGCACAGCCCTGCAATATAACGCGGAGAATCGTTTTAAATCGATAGATGATCTCAAACAGGCCTTGATTGGTGCTGGGCGCAAGACGGGTTTACTCAACCGTATCGCCACCAACCAGCAGTCAACATCAAGCGAACCAAACAACTCCAGTAGTATCAAACCTGTTTGGGTCTTTAAGTGTGAAGATGAAATTCGGGGCACGCCGCTTTACCAGAGCGGTATGCTTTATGTAGGGTGTTACGATAACAATCTTTATGCGCTCAATGCAACCGATGGCGAATTTCAATGGAAATACGCAACCAATGGCGGCGTTGTCAGCCGCCCAGTTGCTGCAGAAGACAATATATATATCGGATCAGAAGACAAAGCTCTGCACGCTGTCAACGCGCACACTGGCAAGTTGGAATGGATTTACCAGACTGACGGTCGTATTCGCTCTTCGGGGCGAATTGCCGATGGGCACATTTTCATCGGTTCGGATGATAAATATTTTCATGCCGTTAATCAGACCTCTGGGAGAAAAATCTGGAGCAACGAGGTCGGCGATGAAATCCGGTCCACGCCTTTTATCGTGGACGATCTGATCTACTTTGGCACGGAGGGGGGTGAAGTCCTCTGTCTCGATTTTCGCGGTCTAACAAAATGGCGTTTCAAAGCCAAGCGTTCCATCACTTCGTCCCCCTGGGTGCAAGATAATGTCCTTTACGTAAACTCCATGGACGGTTTTATGTATGCGCTGGATTCAAAATCGGGCTGGATGCTTTGGCGTTTTCGAATGGGAAAAGCATCCATCGTTTCGCCATTTGTTTCTAACGGAATAATTTATACCGGCTCATCCGATGGTCACTTATATGCTGTCGACGCTCGCAACGCCAAAGAAATTTGGCACTTCAAGACCAATAATCAGGTAAATGGCTCACCAATCATTTACAAAGATGCAGTTTACGTTGGATCTGTTGATAATTACCTTTATTGTATTGAACTTCGCACTGGTCGTTTGCGTTGGAAGTTTGAAACCAAAGGCCCCATCACGGGCACGCCCTGCGCTTACGATGACATACTCTATTTTGGATCAACAGATCACTTTTTATATGCATTGATGGCATAACACCAACTGCACAAAAAGGAGATAGCCCTGTTGGAATTTTTCAAGAAACTATTACGAAAAAAAGAACCTGCCCGAATAATTGATAGTGCGGTAACAGCCCCACTTTCAGATATACAACTAAAATCCGTCAGGGACCTGGCACAAAACCATTATGAACCAGTCCAGTTTTTAGTTGCCAGTGGGCAATCTGTAGGCCATCAACGTGAACTAAACGAGGATTGTCTTTTCACACTGGCAACTTCCATCGCAGGAAACAGCGGCAACCTGCCGTTTGGCCTATTTATCGTAGCCGATGGCATGGGTGGGCACCAATTCGGTGAGGTCGCCAGCAATACTGCCATCCGGAGTATTTCCGGATATGTAATGAAGAAGTTTCACGATTCATTATTCGGCCTGCCTACCCAACCAACCGAAGAGTCACTACAAGAAATCCTTCAAGCTGCTGTAATGGAAGCGCAGCGCTCGGTTTTGAGGGAAGCTCCCGGTTCAGGAACCACCGTTACCGCGGCACTGGTGGTCGGTCAACAACTAACCATCGCTCAGGTGGGTGACAGTCGTGGGTACTTGCTGTATAACGAACAGCGCATGGAAGCAATTACGCGTGACCACTCCCTTGTAAAGCGTCTGGAAGAACTCGGGCAAATTACAGCGGCAGAGGCTGCAGTCCATCCCCAGCGTAATGTACTCTACCGTGCCGTTGGACAGGGCGAAACCCTGGAAGCGGATGTAGTCACAACCCCCTTCCCAATCGGTGGTTATCTTTTGTTATGCAGTGACGGACTCTGGGGCCTGGTATCAGATGAAGAAATGTGCCGCATCGTTTATCACGCACCGAATATCCAACGAGCCTGTCAGGATATGGTTGCTGCCGCCAATGCCGCTGGTGGCCCTGACAACATCAGCGTCGTCCTGGTACAGCTACTAGGCTAAAACCAATTTTGAGAGCGTAATGCCCAAACTGCCTGAAGATTATTACACACTACTCGGCCTAAGACGTTCGGTTACGCAGGATGAGATAAGACACGCTTACTTAAAAGCGGCCAAACGTCTGCATCCAGACAAGAATGTTGATGCCGGTGAAACCGAAATATTCCTGGACGTTCAACAGGCATATCAGATGCTCTCGAATCCGGCAAGGCGTGCTGCGTATGATGCGACCTTGCCTGCAGAAGAAGATGCCCCAACCTTCATCAGCCATCGCATTCAGCTTAGCCGGAAAACACTCTCGACATCCAAAGAATCGCAACTGGTTTATTTATTGGTCGACCTGGCACCATCAGAAAGATATGCAGAAATATCGAACTCTGTGCCTCTTAACCTTTGCATCATACTGGATTGTTCGACTTCCATGAAGGGCGAAAATCTGGAGACGGTCAAAGAAACCGCCATCCAGCTAATCCGAAAACTTAAGCCTCACGATATTTTCTCAGTAGTAACATTTAATGACCGGGCAGAGGTGGTCATCCCGGCCAATAAACAGGCAAACTTGCATAAAATGGAAAACTTCATCCGGCCTTTAAATGCTGGTGGCGGAACTGAAATATTAAAAGGTTTGCAAGCCGGTCTGGAAGAAGTGAAACGCTACCGCAGCCCCAAATATCTCAACCACATTATCCTGCTTACTGACGGTCACACGTATGGAGATGAACAAGCCTGCTATGCCCTGGCAAGTGAGGCCGCCCAGAATAGAATTGGCATTAGCTGTATGGGGATTGGGAGTGATTGGAATGATGTCTTCCTGGATCAGCTAGCCAATTTGACTGCCGGACATTGCATGTTGGTCTCTAATCCCGGTGACATAGAACGTTTCTTAACCGAAAAATTCGAGAACCTTTCCAATACCTTCGCTGAAAATGTTACACTTGAATATACTGTGGACGAAGGTGTGAGCATCAACTACGCCTTCCGGCTTCAACCAGAAACAGATCCGCTAAGTATTGAAAACCCAATTCGCCTGGGGCCAATCTTTCAGGGTACACCACTTACTTTCCTGATCGAATTTGTTATTCGCCCACAAGACATCAGCAAAGAATCCATTACACTTCTACATGGTAATATCGAGGTATCCGCCAGCGCCATTCACGCCATCGACCAGGTCATACCAATTAATCTGGTTCTATCGATAAAAGCAGAAGCGCAAATTACCGATACTCCGTCTCAGGCTATCATACAAGCACTTTCCAAATTATCACTTTACCGTATCCAGGAGAAAGCCCGCAATGAGGTAACTGCTGGAAATTATTCGAAAGCTACCGAACACTTGAAAAAACTGGCCACACGACTGCTCGCGCAGGGTGAGCGCAGCCTGGCGAAAACCGTCATATTGGAAATTGAGCAAATCGAGACAGAAAATACATACTCAGAGCAAGGTCAAAAACGAATTAAATATGGAACGCGAGCTCTGATGCTGCTGCCTGAGGAGAAAAAATCATGATTGTTTGTCAAAACTGCAAATCACAAGAACCAGATGGTACTATCTTTTGCAGCGACTGTGGTACTCAACTGCTGCAAGCAAATACTTTTCAGACACAAAAATTTAAAACTGGCAACATCGATCTAAACAATGATGCACAACGCGTAAACGAGATATCAAAAGACAGTGGAATATGGATTTCTTTACATTTACTGGAAAGCGGACACATCCTGGCCTTTTCAGATCGGATCGAGTTTACGCTTGGGCGGTTGAGCGATCACCAACCAATTGAACCTGATGTTGACCTGACACCCTACAAAGCCTTTGACAATGGTGTTTCGCGCCTTCACGCTGTTATCAGACGCAGTGCTAACAATGTGGCGCTGGTAGACTTGGGCTCATCAAATGGAACATATATTAATGGTCTCAGAATTCCCCCAAATCTCGAACACCCACTACGCCATGGCGACATTATTGCCCTGGGAAAATTAAAAATTCAAATCGTGTTACCGTGATTGGTCAAATATGCCTACAATTCTAGTTCACATTTCCAATGAAGACCCCGTCTTAGGGGAGGTAGAAAATCTGCCGGAAGCAACTGACCAGATCATAAAGATCAAAAACCCGCGCCGCCGGGATGGCAAGGATTTACACTATTTGCAAGCGAATGTAACCGAAGTAATCTGGCCGATTATCCGAGTTACTTTCATTGAAATCATACCCGGTGATCAGGAAGACCAGATCATCGGCTTTGTAAGGGAGTAGAAAAATGCCAGAAGAACTTGATCGCCGCCGCATCCTGGTTGTTGATGATGAAGAACGCATGGTGCGCTTTATACGCTTAAACCTGGAACATGACGGGTTCCAGGTAAGTGAGGCATTTAATGGCAAGCAAGCTGTTCAACGACTGCGCGATGTAAATCCAGACATGATCTTGCTGGATGTGATGATGCCGGACTTAGATGGCTTTGAAGTACTCGAAATGGTGCGCGAAATCAGCAATGTACCAGTAATCATGCTGACTGCCAAAGGAGAGGAAGACGACAGGGTCCGCGGTCTGGAAAAGGGTGCAGATGATTATGTCACAAAACCATTTAGCCCCCGCGAACTTGTCAGCCGCGTTCGCGCTGTTTTACGACGTACCGAGGGAGCCACCGGTTCGATGCATGGCCTCATCGAAGTTGATGAACGATTGAAAATCGATTTTGATCGGCGGGAAGTTTGGCTGGAGGGGAAAATTGTCAAGTTACGCCCCACCGAATATCGATTACTCTTCCACCTGGTTCAAAACGCTGGGTGGGTAGTGTCACACGATCAATTACTTGCCAAAGTCTGGGGCTACGAATATCGCGACGAACCACATTATGTGCGCCTGTATATCAATTATTTGCGCCAAAAACTGGAAAAAGATGCAGCCAACCCAAAATATATACTTACCGAACGTGGCGTAGGATATCGTTTCGTAGATTTTAGAAGACAGGGAAAAGACAAGGAATAATCCTGGATTTCAGCCAACCGTATCCACAGGGCTTACGATTACGATCGTAAGCCCTGATAATTTTTATCAGACTGAAGAGTATCGCAGGATGTTCCGTTTTTGAATTTGCAAGAACCAGGTAGAACGGTTCTGCTCTTTGATAACAACCACTGCGCAATAATGAAAATTTGCTTTACTTGACAATTCGCATACACACAACAAAAAAGCCGCTTTCGTTATTGTTTTTTTGCCCTTGCCATCCGCTTCCCTCTCGGCTATACTCTTAATACCTCTGGAGGAAAGTATAAATATGTCAAAACAGCATATTTTGCTGGTAGATGATCATGAAGTTGTAAGACTAGGCCTAAAAGCGTTGCTAGAACGCCACCCCAATTTTGAAGTAGTGGGCGAAGCGGGCTCTGCACGCGAAGCAATCGAACAGGTTTCTTTGCTGCAACCAAGCGTTGTGGTGATGGATATCCGCTTACCAGGCACCTCTGGCATAGAGGCTTGTGAAGAAATCATTCAGCGCTTTCCCAACACAAAAGTTATCATGCTCACTTCATACGCCGAGGATGAAATGCTCTTCTCTGCTATCAGGGCCGGAGCATCAGGTTATATCCTGAAACAGATCGGCGGGGAAGACCTGGTACGCGCACTTGAGGCTGTCGGGCGTGGTGAAGCTCTGCTTGACCCAGCGGTCACTCAACGTGTCTTCCAGGAAGTGCGCAAAGCTGTCAAGGAAGAAGAAGCCTCGGCTTTTGCTCATCTCAGCCAACAGGAAAAACACGTTTTACTCCTGGTCTCGGAGGGCAAAACCAACCGCGAAATCGCCAAGGCTTTGTTCTTGGGAGAAGGGACCGTTCGTAATTATGTAAGTAGCATACTTTCCAAACTGGGTGTGAACAACCGCGCGGAAGCAGCCGCTTACGCAGTAGAACATAACCTGAAGGAATACATACAGAACTAAAAAAATGCGGACCTTGAGTCCGCATTTTTTTACTTACACCCTTTACACGTGAATACAAATTTTCAGCTCACAGATGGATCGATTTTATTGCGCGCGCCTCGAGCCGAGGATGTACCTGCAATACACCAGGCGGTGCGTGAATCGCTGGCAGAACTGCACCCATGGATGGATTGGGCAACCGAAGCATATGACACAGGTTCCACCCAGCGCTGGTTGGAATTTGTTCAACTTGCCTGGCTACACTCCAGCGCATTCCAATTCGCCATCATTGATGTCCACAACGGACAATACATCGGCGGCTGTGGGGTGGATGGCATCAATGAAAAGTACCACTTTTGCAACCTTGGCTACTGGGTAAGAACAAGCTGCACAGGAAAAGGAGTAGCCAGCCATGCAGTCAGGTTGGCCGCCAAATTTGCATTTCATAGCCTGGGCTTGATTCGTGCTGAAATTATCATCGCCGCCGAAAACCTGGCCAGCCAACGTGTAGCCCAAAAAGCAGGTGCACATTACGAGGGCATCCTGAAAAACCGCATGGTCGTAAGGACAGATGTGTATGATGCGGTCATGTATTCTTTCAGTCCTGCAGATTTCGGGGACTAAACCCCAGTCGAAAACTACTTCCCACCGAAATAATCAGATCTGCTCACCGCTGACTTCCTGCCAGACCTGTTTCATGTTAAGAGCGTCTTCTTCCATAATGGGGCTTTCGCACATGATACGCCCACCCGCGCTAAACGCATATAAGGCACGGAACAGATCGCGAAGCTTCAAATCTGATTCCGCCACCGGAAGGTGATTCTTCTCGCCCTTGGGTCCATACTCGATGCCTGAAAGGTGAATATGTAGATGTTTAAGCGCTGAATCCCCTAAAGTCTTCGCGTACATTTCCAACCCAAACGACCATTCTTCATAAGAATTTACAGAACCATCTCCAGGGCGGGCATGTAGATGAGCGAAATCGATGCAAGGCAAAACACCCGAAATTGATTTGGCCATTTCGATTGTATCTTCCAAGGAACCAAGCATTGCACTTTTTCCCATCGTTTCTGGCCGCAAAATGACGGGATTTCCCGCTGCAACTAATTCATCCACACAACCCTGCAAACGCGGAATAGCCACTCTCAAAACATCCGGAGCCGGGCGTTCGAAATAAGAACCCGGATGAAAAATAATATCAGTTGCACCGGCAAGGTTGCCGTATAAAGCAGCATCCATGAGCCGCTGGCGTGACTTTGGCCATTCTTCGGAATCCGCGTTTAGATTGATATAGTACGGCGCGTGCACGCTAATAGCCACATCATGCTGACTGGCGGTCGTGTTTATTGCCGCGCAAGTCTCTATCGAAACTCGCACTGCCTGCACCCAACCCAACTCCAGCGCATCCAGACCAATTGACCTGCTAAATTGAATCGACCCCACAGAGCCGCCAGGCTTTTTTGGCGTGCCAATTGGAGAACCAACTGTGCCGAAACGAAAAGATAGACCCATGCGAACTCCTTTTTAGGGTTCAGCCTTTTTTGAGATTTATAACAAGAAACGAACCAAGTAAGGGGCGATCCTGGTCCACAATGGTGGCCCAAGAATAATCAAACCTACCACCACCGCTGCACAAGCAGCGATGAGCACAGCAGCTGCGCCAACATCTTTGCCAACCTTGGCCAAAGGATGATGGGCCGGGCTGGCCAGATCAACCACAGCTTCAATTGATGTATTAAAAAATTCAGCGGCCCAAACCATCGAAATAGTCAAAACCAACACAGCCCAATCGCGAAGCGGAATAACAAGCCAGGTGGCAAGGCCAACAACAATAATTGTCACAACCGCATGGATCCAGGCATTTTTCTCATTTCGAATAACATAAGCCCAGCCCCTAAATGCATGTCCGAAAGATGCGATGCGGGATTTAATGAAATTGATCATGGCTGCGCATTCTTTTTATTCACGTATTTCAAGCTCGCCCAGTCCCAACTTGCCAAGGATTTCTGCCTGCGACCTCCACATCCGGGCCTTTTCTTCAGCATCAGCATGATCATGACCCAATAAATGCAAAACCCCATGCACGATAAGCAACTGTATTTCAGATTCAACGGAATGCCCTGCGGCGTTTGCTTGTTCAGCTGCCCGTTGAACCGAAACCAGGATATCACCCAAGTAGCGGTTGCCGCTTTCTGGATCAATTTCATCGGATGGAAAGGAAAGCACATCCGTGGGAGCATCCACGCCCATCCATTGTTGGTTGAGCGAGTGCAGCTGGTCATCATCAGTCAGAACGATGGTCAGTTCTGCGGCCATTGGTGCTGATTCGTGCTCGAGAGCAAGATTGGCGGCCTTTTCTACCAACCCATCGGGAATATTTGGGGTAAGATTTTCCGCTTTTTCTATATAAATCATTTCGTCTCCTTCTTAACCGGTATCGGAACCGTAGGATGATCTGCGGTTGCAAGCACGTCTGCAGTAGGGTAAGCAATACGTGGATGATATAACCCGGTCAAAGTCGTAACAAACACATCAGAAATTATGGTTAAATCCTTTAACGTAAATCGTGTATTGGACAATTGTCCTTCTTTCTGGCAGAAGTCAACAGCCTTCTGCACGACTGCACGAATTTCTTCTTCTGTCCGGGGACGTTCAGAACGGGTGCGTGCTTCAACATTGTCAGCCAGCATGAGCAATGCGGTTTCACGCGAACGAGGTTGTGGACCTGGATAACGGAATTTGGATACATCCACCATGGTAGCATCGCCCCCTGCTTCACGCACCGCCCGGTTGTAATGATAACGGGCTAGCAGTGTACCGTGATGTTCAAGCATAAAATCAACGATCCGGCGAGGCAAGCGATATTTCCGTGCCAGGATCACACCATCGGTTACATGGCGAATTACACTGGCTGCCGCTGTTTCAGCATCGACATCATCATGAGGGTTTAAATTATTTGGCAGTTGGTTCTCGATAAAAAACGACGGGTTGGTGGCCTTGCCAACATCATGGTAAAGTGCCCCAACACGGACGAGCAAGGTATCCATCGCCAATTTTTCAGCAGCCTGTTCCACCAGGTTGGATACCATCAGGCTGTGCTGGTATGTACCCGGCGCGTTTCGCAGAAAAAATTGCAACAACGGAGCATCGGGTCGTGATATCTCCAGTAATCGCAAACCGGTGGTCAATCCGAGGAATTCAGCCAAAAGATATTGCAGCATTAACGCAATACTGGCGGAAGCAACACCATTCAAAAGCGATGCTCCAGCAAGGGTTAGATAACCGATCCAATCGAGATTTCCGGCTGGCAGTCGATACGCGGTAATTACCGCCACTCCAACCAACGCCGAGACAATGGCGGCCCAAGCAAAGGAACTGATGCGATGAGCTTTGCCAAGCGATAAAATCCCGGTTAGCGAAGAAAGCATATAAAAGATAGTGAGATCGATGGAATTAGGCAGATTGTACGCAGCCAGGATACAAATAACAACCGAGAGTATTAAACCGCCCCCTGGACCAAACAACGTTGCAATTAATAGACCAAACGCCGGCAATGGGAAAACATACGGCAAAATCGCGCGGTTGGGGATGATCAGGCGGGAAGCAGCTAAAAATAACAAAAACAGCGCACAGATCAACAAAAGACTGCGACCATCATTGTAGTAAACTGGGTGCCGGCGCAAGAAATAGAAACCAACAAAGACCATTAATACAATGACCATCGCGGCAGCGCCAATGTAATCGAACAAAGGATTGCTTGGACGTACCAGACCCAATGTTTCAAGAGCTTCAATATTGGCTGCAGTGAGCACCTTACCACGAGGCACCACAATTTCTCCCGCAAGATAGGTCTGTGTAACGGGTTCGACAGATTGACGCGCCTGCAAGCGTGCTTCATCGGTAAATTCCGGGCTAAAAAAGCTATTGGGAACGATGAATGGCATAACCAGAGCGACAACAATGGCCGACTGCTCGTCATTTAAGACAAAACTGACAGTAGAAAGTACATCTGCCCGCACATTTTCAATGTTCTCTTCTCGTACAGGAGAACGCTCGATTTGTTCAAGGACTCGCAGAGAATCTTGCTGAATTGCGAACCAGCGAGCATCGGGTGTGCTCAAAATCGTACTTATCATTTTAGGATCAAGCGCAACATCAGATAAAGAACCCAATTCTGCCTGTTTTTGCTCAAACGATTTGGTACTATCGCCACGTACGGAGGTGATATTTTCCAGTTCGGTTCGTAGATGTGCGATTTGCTGGCGGGCAACATTTTGATCAGGGGCAGAATAAACAGGCGAAACCGCACGTTCTGCAGCGTCACGCGCCTGATTTGTTCGCACACTACTGATGTATTCAACATTCGTGGGTGCCTGTAAATCTTGGGCGGAAACTTGCCCCTCGCGAAGGGGCAGACTGGTTGGGCGCAAAGAAAGCGGCAAGACCAGGGTGGCATAAGCTGCCACGCTGGTTACTACAAGCATGATCAAAGCGAACAGATCATGTCGATGAATCTGTCGCCACCAATGTGTATTTTCTGGGTTCACAGTCTACTTCTGCAATAGCTCACGTACCAACGCGCTAACCTGGTCGCCCGGAGCACGGCCGGCAATTTTTGGCTGTAATACTTTCATCACCTTGCCCATATCAGCCGGAGCCACAGCGCCAGTTTCAGCGATCGTTTCCTGCACCAGTTGGCGCAATTCTTCAGGGCTGAAGCCCTTGGGGAGGAAAACTTTTAGAACATCAATTTCGGCCTGGGC
>CAINXK010000327.1 GCA_903854805.1 uncultured Anaerolineae bacterium | reverse complement strand
GATTTCCATGGTCGGCTGGTCGACGGTCCGCACCCACCACGGGCGTTGGCTCCGGCCAGCCAGGTCAGCAAAGCGCTTGTATTCATAACTTGGGTTTGCTGATAAAGCCGATGCGGCTGCGACAGGTTTGACAGCTGCGCCGACTACTACAGCGCCAGCCCCCAGTCCTAATACACGCAGGAAATCGCGCCTCGTAAGTTTTGTCTTGCTTTGATCGTTCATCTTTTGCCTCCAGTTGCCTATAACGAGTTTTTTTGACTTGCCTTCTTGTTCATTAATATATCAAATCTGCTGATAGCCCGGTATCAGGAAAAAACAACCATTATGTAGGGATTTTCCTGACAATAAAAAGCCACGCCAGTAAATTGAATTACTGGCGTGGCTGATTGAATTGTGCAGTAAATTATTAATGGATGGGAATGAAAACTTCTACCGTGGTACCTTTGCCAGGGGCCGTGTAAACATCCAGCGTCCCCCCGATGATCTCTGCTCGTTCGCGCATGCTGATCAATCCAAGGTGTCGCTGATCGCTGTTGATAGAGATTCTTCCGGGATCAAAACCGATCCCGTCATCGTCCATGGTCATCTTTACACCTTTATTTTCGGCAATCAGTAAAAGCCTGATGCGACCAGCCCTGGCGTGCCGGATGATGTTCGTCAATCCTTCCTGAGCTATCCGATACAACACCACTTCAAATTCGGTCGGGATATTCAAATCTTGAAGATCGAAATTGCGCTCAATCGTTATCCCCATCCCGTTGGTCATATCTTCTACAAGGATTTCCAGCGCCCGGGATAGCCCGAATTCATCAAGAGCCACCGGCCTCAATCGATATGCCAACTCACGGATCTGTTCGATGGTTTCCGAGACAATATCCTGCATATTGGTCAGCTCTCGCTGCATTTCAGGTGCTGGAGATTTTCTTTCCATCGTTTTTAAGCGCACAAGCAGGCTGGTCAGCGTTTGTCCGGCGCCGTCATGCAGCTCACGGGCCAGGCGCAATCGCTCATCTTCCTGGGCCTGTACCAGCGATTCGAGCAAAACCTGCCGCGCAGCTTCTTTTTCAGTCAGCTTGATTTGTAACCAGGCGTTCGCCACGATTTCAGCGATTTGGTTGCCCAGCGACGACAATAATTCCATGTCTTCATCGGGGATGGTCACACCTTCATCACAGGAAAGGTTGATCAAACCAAAGTGCTGTTCGCGTGCCACCATCGGAATGGTAATATGATTCCGCACAATATTCAGTCTGGTCAATTTTTCCAGGCGCGAACAAACACGATTGCTCGCGGAAGTGCCCAATTCTCCGCTGACCAGATACTCCTGGCAGGCGCAGGGCGAATTATTTAATATGCCCAGGAAAACCGGCACCATCTCTGCTTCAATCCCATACCAGCTCGCCAGATGAAATGATTTCCGCTCAGGGTCGCGCAGATAGATCCAACCCATCTTCAGGTGCATGATATTGACAACATGCTCCAAGATAATATACAAAACATCGTGAATATCATCTGACCGATTACCAGCCAGCGCCACCTGATTAATCGCATCCAAGCTGCGGTTTTTGCGGGCCAGCGATTCCTGGTTGGTGACCAGATTATCGGTCATCGTATTGATCGCAATGGCCAGCTCACCAATTTCATCCTTTGCCCAAATTTTTGCCCGCGCATTCAGTTTTCCACCCGCAACCTGCTGCGCCATCTCGCGCAAGGAAAGGATCGGTTCGGTAAGGATGTGCGAGAGCAACAGGGAAAATAAAATGGAGGCAACAGCCCCCAGCAAGGTCACCAAGAATACACTTCGACCTCCCGCCGACATGGCCGCCTGCACTCGCACATCCGCCAGGATGTAAGAAAGCCAATCTGAAAGCCCAGTTGTGATCCAGTAATTCAGGGAAAATCCCAAAATAATGATCGGCAACAGCCCGATCCCGATCACCTTCAAGCGCATCGGAAAAGCCAACAACTTACCGTAAAGCCAGTCCATCGTTTGATTTATTTTTTCCAGCAAGGCAAGACCCCTTTGGCAAATTCTAGAAATTTTTGTGGGAAGAGTTGAGTGAATCAAGCAGCCCAGCTCGCATCGCAAACCGGATGATGTCTGATTTTGATTCGATTTGCAGTTTCAACATGGCACGCTCGCGATAAGTATCGACAGTTTTTGGGCTCAACGCCAATTTTTTACCAATTTCGCGACTGGTAAAGCCCATTGCAGTCAGTTTGATGACATCCAGTTCACGCTCAGAGAGTAAACCCGCCTGCTTGCTTTCTTCCTGCCGGTCAAGCAGATTGTCAACCATCGCAGTTACAGCATCAGGATGCAGAAAGCGTTTACCCGCAAAAACTGCTCGAATAGCCAGTATCAGGTCCGTATGCGCGGTTGATTTGGGCACATAACCATCACACCCCGCCTGCAGCGCCTCCAATACCATTTCACGTCCACTATGCATTGAAAGCACCACAATCCGCACAGGCAGCCCCTTTTTACGGATACTTCTGATAGCATCCAAACCACTGCCACCTGGCATACCCAAGTCCAAAACCACAACATCTGGCAGCATTTCAACCGCCAGCCGGATAGTATCTTCGACAGTACCAGCCTCGGCGATCACCCGCATATTGTCTTCCCCTTCCAACAAGGCCCGCAAACCATCTCGCAACATTTTGTGGTCGTCTGCCAAAAGGATCCGTATAATCAATTCTGTCATTATTACCACTTTTCCTGGACTGCAAGATGATATTAAAATTTATTATACCTTTACTAAGCGCTCACGATTGTTTTAGATGTCCATTGAGTCATTTAACCAAAATAAATTCTTCTCACCTTCGATGGCGCGCATCAAACCAATCCCTGCGGAGCTGAGACTGGTTGGAGTCATACGCATGTTTCAAGCTTGATTACCAGACACCGATATTAAGAGCATCGGCCTGAGATTCAACTCATTGCCCGTTTGCCAGTTCCAATACAGCTTTCACATCCTTGATCGGGTGATTAAAGATGCCCAGGGCCGGCAATTCCGTGAAACTACCGGAGTAGATTAGCTGCCCAAGACCCAAACGAGACCACATTTTCAGGTCTTGCTCCATGCCAGATCCGGCTGTGTTTAGCGTGGCTGGCCCTGTGGAGAAATCTGACGGATGGATGGAACACCCCCAGATTGATGATGATTCTTTTTGCAAGGCACGCAAAACACACCGATGTTCGTACATTGGTGTGTAGTGGGTGTGATGGTTATGATCGAAACCGGGGCATCAGTGCGTAGGTACAATTTTTGATATAATATTTGAATAAGCAAGGGTTGCCCTGCAAAGCCCCCTTGCTTATTCTTTTCTGAGCAGAGAGTGGGGAAGGCCAAAGTTGGCTTTCTCCACTCTCCAATTTCCAGAAACCAGTTTTACTTTTTCTTGAATGCAGCCGCTTTTTCCTTGGTAATCGACATGACGCCCGTGTCTACAGCGTAAGGCAAAACGCCAATCCCGTTCTTCGACCAATTTTCCAGGTAGGCACTTCTGTGGTTGTAATCATAGAGCATCTGAACGCCTACAAACGTCATCATATAGGTCCTCTGCACCATGGTGGCATTGACAGAACCATCTTCAAGAGCAGCAATGATGGGTTCTGTAATATCAAAAGTGACTGCTTTAATTTTTCCGACATTATTCGTTTGGCGCAAAGCAGCAGCTACGCCAGCTCCGACGGCATTGATGCTTCCGACCAGATTGATATCAGGATTTGCCTGAAGCATGGCTACTACGGCATCGGTAGTCGCGGCATCATCGTTTTTATCATCAACAACTGTCACCAACTCCATGGCGCCGTTGGTAGCTGCGAAGGCATCCTTGATACCACGGATACGTTCCTCTAAGTTAAACTGACCAGGAACACTGGCAAGACCCACTTTGCCTTTGCCACCCAGGGCTTCCATCATGGTCTTGCCCATCGTGACGCCCGCCGAATAGTTTGCGGTACCCAGGTAGGTCATCCGCTTGCTATCTGGAGCATCCGTATCGACCGTGACCACGGGAATTCCGGCTGCAATCGCCTTATCAATTGCAGCGCTGATGGCATCTGGCTGCAGGGCAGCGACCAATAACCCAGCAGGTTTTGTCGAAATAATTTGCTCAAGAGCTGTAACCTGTGCAGGGGTATCAAATTCGGCAGGGCCAGTATATTGCCAGGTGACACCCAGCATTTTTGCTGCGTCCTCGCCACCATACTGAGCATCCAACCAGTATGGATGAGCAGCAACGTTTGAGACCATGACATATTTTTCATTGGCATTTACCTGCGGTGCTGCAGTAGCTTGTGGCGCTGCAGTAACTTCAGGTGCTTTAGCACAACCAACCAGGAGCGCGGCTCCACCAGTCATGCCCAAGGTTTTAAGAAAATCACGCCGATTCATATTTTTGTTCATTTTGTTCCTCCTTGAATTTTGAAAAAAGTTGAAAGGGATAAGTTTGATGGCCCGTTTTTGTATTGTCGGATGGTTTTTTCTCCTTTCTCCTCGATCAATAAGACTACATGACTATGCTTGAGATCTCTTCTGATTCAGCATATCGAACGTAACTGCTCCGATCAGGATGACCCCGCTGATAATACTTTGCCAGTAGATGGACACATTCAACAGCACAAGTCCGTCATTAATGATGGCCATCAATAGAACGCCTAACAATGCGCCCAAAATAGTTCCTTCGCCACCTTTTAGGCTACAGCCTCCGATCACGCATGCAGAAATAACGCGCAGCTCTGCTCCCTTACCTGCCAAAGGAAAGGCAGATCCAAGCCGTGATGTCGCAATAATGCCAGCAAATCCAGCCAAAGCCGCACAAAAAACATAAACCATAATCCGAATACGGTCGACAGGGATGCCTGATAACAGCGCAGCTCGTTCATTTCCGCCAATATAGTAAAGTAAGCGTAGCCACTGTGCACGACGCAGCAAAATATCCGCGATCAGCACCAGGATCAGCATTAGTAAAACTGAGACAGGCACAATACCAAAATAGCCCTGACCGATAAAGAGGAAATTCCCCGGAAAATTCGATAGCGGATATCCGCCAGAAATAACCAGGGTAACGCCAGATGTAACCCCCATCATTCCCAGGGTGGTAATCAAAGGATTGATCCCTAACTTTGAAATGATCAAGCCATTAATTAAGCCAATAACAGCAGATACAAGCAGCGTTACCAGGATCGCTGGCACAAGTGCAATACCGCTATGAAGCAAATTGGCCATTACCATTCCGCCAAGGGCTAATGAAGAACCAACTGAAAGGTCAAAACCTCCAGTAATCAATACCATGGTCATGCCAATTGCAATCACACCGTCAGTAACCAGCCCGATGGCAACTGCGCTCAAATTCGAAGAGTTCAAGAAGGAAGGCGCTGTGACCACCAGGAATAGAGAAACTACGATGATCACGAGAATAATTGCCAATTCGCGCAATGCGAACAATCTGCTCAAAGTTGAAATGCGCGTCGAATTCATCAGATTGGTTGTCAATTTATTATCTGTTGTACGGTTGTTCGACATTCGATATATCTCCTTAATGGAACCTGACCATTTCGCTGGTGGCCATAGCCATAATTTTTTCTTCTGTGGCCTCGGCACGCGCTAAAATTCCGGTGACCACGCCCTCATGCATGACAAGGATACGATCAGACAATCCTAATATTTCTGGCATTTCGGATGAAATCAGCAGGATAGCCACGCCTTCCGCCGCAAGCTCACGCAACAACATATAAATCTCAACTTTGGCGCCTACGTCGATTCCGCGGGTGGGTTCATCAACGATTAGGATACGTGGCTTGATTGCCAGCCAACGAGCCAGGACAACTTTTTGCTGGTTACCACCACTCAGCTTGAGAATTTTCTGTTCCAGGGATGGTGTTTGGACATTTAATTTTTGGACGTATTCTTTTGCTGTGTTGTATTCTCTTGTTTGATCGATAAACCCAAAAGCAGACAGTTTTTCGATCAAACTAACTACAATATTTTTCTTGATATCCATCCCGAGAAATAGACTGTCACTCTGTCGATTCTCTGAGAGGTACGCGATACCCATCGCCATCGCTGCCTGGGGGGAATGCAGATGAACATTTTTCCCATCCATCTGAATCGAACCTTTGGAGACTGGATTGGCCCCAAACAGTGCCAGCCCTACATCGCTACGCCCGGCTCCAACCAGACCCGCCATACCCAGAATTTCACCGGCTTGAATTTTGAAGCTCACATTATCAAAGTGCTTTAGCCTGGTGAGGTTCTGTGCTTCGAGAACGACCGGTCCAAATTTACCGCCAGGTTTTCCGTACAGATCTTCTAACTTTCTACCGACCATCATGCGAATCACTGTTTCAACATCAATCTCAGCAACGTTTTCCGTGCCCACTTTATGGCCATCCCGCAGAACAGTCACCCGGTCGGCGATATTAAATATTTCTTCAAGTCGATGCGAAATATAGATTATGCATAGACCGTCTTCACGTAATTGTTTGATAAAGCCGAAGAGCAGTTTAACTTCATGTTCAGTCAAGGATGATGTAGGTTCATCCAGGATCAAGACCTTTGCATTCCGAGCTAACGCTTTGGAAATCTCGACCACCTGCTGTTGAGCCAAACTTAACTCGCCAACTCTTGTTTTGGGATCGATGGAAAGTTCGAATTTCTGCAGATATTCGTTGGCTGTTTCTTGCGCTTTTTTACGATCTTCAAAGCCCAGCCAACCGCTGGCAGGCATTTTTCCGCCAAATAGATTTTCTGCAATCGATAAATTCTGAAAAAGGTTAAGTTCTTGGTGAACAATACTGATACCGAGACCCTGGGCATGCCGCGGGCTTTGAATGAGAACATCCTGCCCATCGATTTTTATTTTGCCTGTATCTGGCAGGTATGCCCCGCTCAGAATTTTCATTAATGTACTTTTCCCAGCCCCGTTTTCCCCAACCAGGGCATGGACTTCGCCCTGGTATAGGTCAAAAGAAACTTCAGACAATGCCTGAACCCCTGGGAAACCCTTGCTGATGGCAATCATTTCCATAAATGGGCTGTTCGTCGTCATCCTATTGCTCCGATCCAGGCCAGGAAACCGGGAACTGGTTCCCGCGGGCTGACCACTGGGTCACTTTTTTTAACATTTCGTCGGCTTCAGTCTGGCTCGATACATAGGTGCGCATAAAGAGACCTTCTGGAGGTAGCTCAGTAAGTATTTTTTCTACTTCCGCCGGCTGGCATAACAGGTAGAGGTTTCGGCCACTCTCTAGAATTTTGCGATAACGCGGGATATATGCAGGTGTGTATGTGGGGTTTGAACCTGCCCCAGGGGTGAATTGGATCGTTTTTAATTGTGGCAGGCTTAAAATTACATCCAGCATATTCTTCATGCAGGCTGGGCCATCCAAATGGTAAACGCCATATTCACACCAATTACCCATTTTTTCGACTTCAGACACAAAAAACTCGCGGAACATGGCTGGCGAAATGATAGAAGAGAAATCACAGGCAATTTGGTCAATGCGCCCAGGAGCCCACAATCCCATCCAGGCCAGCACATCCCCGTTATCGTTTACGGGGCTGGTCTTCTGATAGGCTTGCTCCATGAGCTTCACCCAGGTATCTGAGATAATATCCACACCGCGCTTCACCTCCTGGGGATTATTAATCAAATCCAATGCCAGATCATCCATGCCGCGAATCAACGAGAGTACATCCGCACCGTTGCCCAATTCGGGCTTGCCAACAAAGAACTTCCCTGGGGCTTCTTGTACTAACCGGTCCACGATGGTGTTAAGTGTCTTCCAGGTGGGATCCGATTGCGGGTCAAAACTCACATCCCAGTTTTTCCAATCATTAATTATTTTCGCATACCAAACGCTGGTCTTGTTGAATTTCGGCGGACTGCCAAACATTGCCGCCATGGCCATTGCGCCCCAGTTCACATAGGTGACTGGCAAAGCCTCCCCGGCAAAATAAGTATTTTCGAACCAAGTGATTGCACGCTGGTAGTTCCAATCTGGATCCTGCCACCACTGCTCTATGCCCAGCTGATCGTTATCGGCAATTGTATCCATGCCCAAAAGCCAGGGACCATTATGCAAATCCGGGGCAGGCGTTATGTGACTAGCATCACTTGGCGCATGGATGGCGATACAGGCGCGATCGATAATTGCGTGATTCCAATAAGCAAGCAGGTTGGCCTTGGCTTGATCCCAATCAGGTTTATATAACATGCTGCACTCCTAAGACAAACGGGTAGTTTTGATCAAATCTTCATGGCTTGTACGTGAGCCAGGGACAAACGAAGACAGCAGGTTTTTCAAATTGGAGGCGCGTTCATCGACTGAGAAGGGCAAGGCCCGACTGGAACCACGGATGATTAATTCCACAGGGAAGAGATACGAGCAGGGTTTTTCACTGGGTGCTTGTAAGAGCTGCAGAACAATTTTGCCCGCCATATAGCCCAGGTCATATTGTGGAATTCGCACGGTGCTTAGGGGCGGTTCGCTGAAGGTATCCATCGTAATATCGTCGAAACCGACCACAGCCAGGTCGTTAGGCACATCCAGACCCAGTTCGCGGGCGGCAATTAACGCTCCAAAGGCCATCAGATCGTTATAACAAAAGATAGCGCGCGGCCGCTGGGATTGAAGCAGTTCCAGCGTGGCAAAATAACCTGCTGCAATAGTTGGTGCGGCATGGCGAATTAGCGCTTTGTCGGGTGATAATCCTGCTCGTTCAAGCGCCTGCTGATACCCTGCCAGTCGTAAATTCGCGGTAAGCCGGTCTTCTGGGCCTGCCAAATGAGCAATCAAGCTATAGCCCTGATCGAGCAAATGTCGGGTTGCCAATTCAGCACCATGCTGGTTATCGATATTGATATTTGCATGATTCGGCCGTTTGGGTTCCATGCTCAACTCAACCGTCACAAGCGGGAGTCGCGGACCGATGATCTCTTCCAGCTCTTCACAACTCATGCGTGATCCCCACAATAGGAGCGCATCGACGCCGCGACTCAGCAACAATTCCAGGTTATTATGCTCGCGGGTAAGATCTTCGTTTGTATTGCTCAAGAGCAGGCTGTAACCACCCTCGAACAAGACATCTTCACAACCACGCATGGCTGCTCCAAAAAAAGGATTGGCAATATCAGGGATCAAAACCCCTACTGTTCGGGTTTTTCCGGTAACCAGGCTTCGAGCCGCCTGATTGGGCCGGTAGCCGACCACCTGGATTGCGTCCAGTACTTTTTGACGAGTCGTATCTGTGATGTAAGGCCAGTCATTGACTACGTTGGATACAGTTTTAATTGAAACGTTGGCGTATGCGGCGACATCTTTGAGAGTTGCTGGACGGGATTGTTTCATGACGTAATCTTCTTAGGGTTTCTTCTGAATCAATGCTGCCGGTTTTGTTCCAGGTCGATATTCGCCGACCCCATCATAATAAACTCCTTGCCACTTATCCCAAGGAACGATATCCATCCCAAAATTACAATTAACATATTTATGGTGTAAATAATGGAAATAAGATGTCATCAAAGGTTTTTCTTTATAAGTCGGACCTTCAAAGCCCAAATGCCCAGGACCCGGAGGAATCACCAGGTGCTGAATATGGAAAAAGAAATGCAAAGGATTGGAAGGAATGATAAAGTGGATAAAGACGCCAGAAAAATAAAGAAGATGTTCAACCGGATGCATGGCCAAGCCAGACCAGGGGCCAGGGTTGGGATTGAGGTGATGGACACTATGCACGTACTTAAACAAGGGTCCCCAGTGAATCAGGCGATGCACAAAATAAAAATGAGTTTCTCGTAATAGCAGGATCAGGAAGAACCAGGCTACAAACCCAATAGGATTTTCCCTGAAACCCAGGTAAGGGATGCGCCCATTAGCTGCCGCCCAGATATACAGCACTTCATAAGCCGTCCAAATTGGCAGGCCGAAAAACAAGCAGCGGAATGAATTATCTAAAACTTGTTTCCCAAACAGGAATTGCCTTTTAGGTTCTTCCTGAAAACTCGGGTTGTACTTTCGATCCTTCCCATCTAATTTATATGTGTAATAGATCAGGTGCAGTCCGCCGTTCAAAATTACCATGATGAGAAAGTTTCGGACTAGCATGAGCCCGATCCAGCCGATCTCCAGGTTTTTGCAATTTTCAATTGCTGGCTGTAGAAATGACACCGTTATACAAGTGAACAAAAAAATCAGGAGATTAAACGGCCACAACAATCCGGAGTAACCGAAAACCCATTTCAGGATGGCTTTGGGCCTCACCGGCCAGTCAAATAACGGGGCGTAACCGGCTGGATAAGGTGGTTTCCAGTGGCCTCTTGCATCCCGAATACCATATTTGGCGTCATTGACATTATCAGTCTGGTTCACGTTGTCACATCCTGAAGAAAATCGGAATTTTACCCACTGACAGCACCTATCATTACCCAACCGATGTACACTGCTACCCGCGGAAAATGAACCGTTCAAATGCACCAAAAATAATGGCTGGTCAGCTTATTTATTTGTACAGCGCTGTGTACAACGCTGTACAAATAATAGCAATTTCGAATAGGCCTCTTCAAGTGACAAATGGCACTAATTCACATGACTATCGTCAGTACACTTTATGGATGCATGAATTGGACCAGTTAGTCAGGCATTATTAGAACGAATTGAAACCCCGAAATTCGACACCGGGCATAGATTGATTATTTGGATTTACTGACGGGTATCCAGGGACATGCGCTAACCCATCCCCTGCCCCCATCCCAAAAAAGGGAAGAGGGTGAAAGAGCCTTTTGCGGCACAGGAGATTCCTGAAGATTAGGTTAATTTCGACCACAGCTCCTGTGTGTTTACATAACGTCTCGCGATTATTTAGCGCTGATCTTACTTCTCATGGATATCGGTTATGGAGATTTCATCCTCTGCCGGCTCGAGGTGGGTATGGACGATGGCATCACCCAGCACAGCACGAATCTCGCCCTCGAAATCCTCGGCAATGTGATGTGCGTCATGCACCGACCAGTCTCCGGGGACGAGCATGTGCACTGAAAGAAAGCGCCGTGAGGCAGCCTGGCGCGTGCGCAAAGCGTGGAAATCAACCTTTTTGGCACGATACTGCTCCATCACTTCTGCAATGATTTTTTGCTCAGCCTCGGGCAGGGCGCTATCCATCAGACCATTGACTGAACGACGCAGCAGATCGAAAGCCGTCCAGACGATGTTAACAGCCACCAGCAAAGCCATCAGAGGGTCGAGCACGAACCAACCTGTGATTGCCACCACCACCAATCCGCAAATCACGCCAACCGAGGTCCAGACATCCGTCATAAGATGCAAGGCATCAGCTTCGAGGGTAATAGAATCGAATTTTTTCCCGGCGTTGATGAGGATGCGCGCCACGACGAAATTCACGACCGAGGCACCAGTTGAAACTAGCAGACCAATACTCATCTGTTCCAATGGACGGGGGTGGGTGAAGCGGTCGATGGCGGTTACGGCAATAGCTACCGCAGCACCAAGAATCAGCAGACCTTCCATCAGGCTGGCAAAATATTCGGCTTTGCTGTGCCCAAAGGTATGGTCGCCATCCGGTGGGCGAGCAGCGATGGTTAGCATGCCGAGCGCCATCAGCGCACCTGCCAGATTGACCAGTGATTCGACCGCGTCCGAAAGCAGACTGACCGAGCCGGTCAGCCAATAAGCAACCGATTTCATGGCTATCGTTGTTAATGCGGCGGCAATCGACAGCCAGGCGAAGCGGGTTAACGAGGAACGATCTACGGGAATGATATTGTGCATCTTGATCTATCCGACCTTATCCAGTGTTATAGCCACATTGCGGGCAGAAAGAGGCATTCACCGGCACCTTTGAACCACAACTGGCACATTTTAGAATGAGGTCGATGGCTGTTCCGCTCCTGTGGCAATATTTAGCACCTTGAAAGGTGGGAGTGGAACACTTGCGCAAACGACACCGGAGGGGATCGCCGCAGGGTCTGTGAGAACCTGAGGAAATGCGTTGTTTGAATTTGGCTGGTGAGGCGCATGATCGTCATGGTCATCGTCATGATGCTGATCGTTAGCGTTATCGTAATGGCCTTCGTTTTGGAATAATCCACCACCTTTTCGGCGTTTGCGGTCGCCAAAATCAAGTAAATCTTCGAGAAAGTCCATTTTGAATTTCTCCGTTTCGTTTGTAATTGTATGAAACTCAATCCGTATCCATGACAGCATGCCCGCTAAACAGGATGACCAGTAAAAACCCTGTGACTATCAGGCTGGTATGGAGTTGGTAGAGCGCTCTGCGAAAGGTGGCTGGAACAGCCTTCCACTTGAAAAGTAATCCGGTCACCACCAGCACCGCACACAGGATCAAGCTCCATTCGGGCAACGGGTTGGCAGCGCAAGTGGATAAGCTGAGATGCAGCAGCCCCAGACCCAGCATCAAGATACTCAAGTAAGTATGAAAGGGCATCAGGTATTTTTTCTGGAGATTATTGGTGCGCCGGATGAAACCTTTTACTGTTTCTCCAATCGGCGCTGAGCGAATCACTGCTCTGGAAATCAAATCCAAGCCCACCGGGAGGCTGGACGCGCCGAAAAGCCAGGCGGTCACTTCTCCGGTGAATTCGTCGCCGGTTTGCGCTGGCCGGGCTTCACCCTCAACCAAAATGGCCGATGCAAAATTGGATTCATCCAATTCGTCCACCAGAACTGCCAGACCGACGCTGCTGACCAGCGCAACCATCACCAGCGCCAGAAAGGCCCAAACGAGGCTTGTCTGAAATTTTTTATTGGGGAGCATAAAATTTAGCCTCTTTGAAAAGCTACTTTTACCTTACCGGGGCAAGATCAGGCGCTGAATAAATTTGAGTTTGGTGCTTTCAGCCAGCAGAATACTTACCAGGCCAGTGGCGGCAATCAGCGCGACTTCCCAGTTTTTCAAGTCGGAAAATTTGAAGAGTTCGCGCAGAAAAGGGATTTCGAGAACCAGCACCAGGAAGGCAATCGCGCCACCGGTAACCCACCAGAGAGCCGTGTTCGGAATTTTCAAGGTCGCCAGGATCGAACGGGTGGTGTAACGGTTGGCAAAAATCAGGCCGAGGTTGCCGATCACCAGCGAGCCAAAAGCCACCATGCGGGCCGTACCTTCGTCAAATCCGCTGGAGAGCAGGTAGGCGTAGACGCCTGCGATCACGGCCAGGATGCCCAGCCCCTGAATCAGACCGGAAAGAATCATTTCCCGGCCAAAGAGCGGAGCCGTCAATTTACGCGGCGGGCGCTGCATGATGTCGGCTTCATCGGCCTCGGCCTCGAAGACGACCGAGCAGGCTGGGTCAATGATCAGTTCAAGAAAGAGGATGTGAACCGGCATGAGCGCCAGCGGCCAGTTGAAAATGACCGGTAGGAGAGACATACCCGCGATGGGAATGTGGACCGAGAAGATAAAGCCCATAGCTTTTTTCAGGTTATCGAAAATGCGGCGGCCCATCCGCACAGCGGCGACGATGGAAGCGAAGTTATCGTCGAGCAGAACGATGGCGGAGGCTTCGCGAGCAACATCCGTGCCGCGCCCACCCATGGCGATACCGATATGGGCGGCTTTGAGCGCCGGCGCATCATTGACTCCGTCACCGGTCATTGCTACCACTTCGCCATTCGCTTTGAGCGCCTGTACCAGGCGCAGTTTTTGCTCGGGTACTGCACGGGCAAAGATGCAGGTGGTTTTGATGCGTTCCTTAAGTTCTTCATCGCTCATTGCGTCGAGTTCCGGGCCGGTAATCACCTGATCGAGCGGTTTCAGCCCAATCTGCCGGGCAATGCTTTGAGCCGTTGCCGGGTAATCACCGGTAATCATGATGACACGGATTCCGGCGGTGTAACATTCTTTCACGGCCTTTGGTACTTCGGGGCGCACCGGGTCCGAAAGACCCAATAGGCCGATAAATTCAAAATCAAAATCATGCTGTTCGCCAGGCAAATCGCTTGCCTTAAAGTTTGCTTTGGCCACGCCCAATACGCGCAAACCATCATTGGCCATGGCAGCGACTTGCGTATGCATTTTCACCAGCCGGGCCTCGTCAAAGTGACACAAATCGGCCACAGCTTCGGGCGCACCCTTGACCGCCACAACGAAATCCTGCATGTTCGGTGAGCGCCAGACATGCGACATTGCCAGTAATTTTTCTGATAACGAGTACTCCTTGACCAGCATCCAATTCTTATGCAGGTGCTCGGTGTTCGCCAGGGTACGTCCACCGAGTTCTTTCATCGCTTTTTCCATCGGGTCGAAAGGGTCGGCGGGGCTGGCCAACAGGCTGTACTCGATGACTTCATGCAGCGAATCCGGCAGGATCAACTGCTTGCCATCCACCTCGTAGAATTCCCCATTGACCGCGATTTTCGTGATCGTCATCCGGTTCAGGGTCAGGGTACCGGTTTTATCGGTGCAGAGAACCGTTGCCGCGCCGAGCATTTCCACCGCGGGGACGCGCCGTGTCAGCACCTTGAACTGCGAAATACGCCAGGCGCCCAGCGCCAGGAAAATCGTCAGCACCACCGGGAATTCTTCGGGCAAAGTTGCCATCGCCAGCGTAATTCCGGCCAGGAAACCCTCCAACCAATTACCACGCGTCAGGCCAAAAACCACTACTACCAGTGCGCACAGACTCAGCCCCACTATTGCAAAATTTTTGACGATTTTGCCGGTCTGAACCTGCAAATTAGTTTCTTCAGGTTCCAAAATTAGGAGCGCCTTGCCGATTTTACCAATTTCCGTCCGCGCACCGGTGGAACGTACCTGCGCAATGCCTTGACCTTTGACCACCAGCGAACCAGAGTAGATGAATGGCAAATCATCACCACCGGGACGCCCCATCTCGATGCGGCCATCCCAATTTTTTTTCCGCACCGGCACCGGTTCACCGGTTAGCAATGATTCATCAACGCTGACATGGCCTCCCGAGAGCAAAACCGCATCCGCCGGAACGCGGTCACCTTCGACAAGCAGGAGGAGATCATCGCGAACAACTTCGCGGCCGGCGATGCGCTGTTGTTTGCCATCGCGGATGACCAGCGCGCGCGGGCTGGAAAGATCGCGCAGAGCTTCCAGCGCCCGCTCGGTTTTCTGTTCCTGGTATATGGTGATGCCAATGATGATGCCCACAAAACCGAGCAGCATCAGAGCTTCCTCTTTATCGCCGAGCAACAGGTAGAGCACACCGCAGGCGATCAACATCAGGAACATTGGTTCGCGCACCACTTCAAAGAGAATATGAAAAACAGTGCGCTTTTTGGCAGTGGGGAGTTCGTTAAAGCCATCGGTGGCCAACCGCTCGCGGGCTTCCTGTTCGGTCAGACCCTGGAGTAGAGCCGGGTTAAAGGCAGTATCCATTATTTTTCCTCTTTGAGGTTGATTTTGACTTGACCTACCAGATGCCTGGTAGGAGGCGATATTTCACTTTTTCGGTGTAAGCCCGGTAGCCATCCAGGTCACGCAGCAAGAGCTGTTCTTCGTGGAGAATGCGAAAAATCAACACTGGCAGAATCATCAATCCCGGCAGGACAGCCCAGTAGGAACCAAGCGCCAGGGGTGAAAATACATAGGTAAAAAACGCACCCACATACATCGGATGGCGCACAATGGCATACGGACCGGATGAGATAACCTTCTGCCCGGCTTCCACTTCAATAATCCGCGAGGTGTAGGTGTTGGTTTTGAAAACCCAGAGCACCATCAGGTATCCCGCGGCCACAATTCCATCCCCCAGTACGGCGACCCAGGCTGGCATTTGTGACCACCCGTAGCGCTGATCTAGCCCCGGCAGGAGGAAGGAGAGCAAAAGGAAAACCCCCGAAACAGCAACAATCTTTTGCTGCTGGCTTTGGCGTTCGCGCATCCGCATCCGGCGTTCCAGCAAGGTCGGATCGTTTTTCAATAGATAATTAAGAGTGACCAGCATCAGTGAAATCATGGTCGCCAGCCACATCCAAGCCTGCCAGAATCTCCAGGTGCCGGCCGGGATAAAAAACAGGAGCCCAAGAACGATGAAAAACCCACTGGTGCGTCCAAGCACCATGCGAATGAGTTGGGAAGTTGAAATTGTTTTCTTCATAGCTCTCTCCTGAAACGCAAGTTAGCAAAACAAAAACGATCTGCACTGTTAAATAGGCAGAATCCATCCCTGACAGGGAGATGCCAGAGACTGGCGATTAAGCTGAGATAGGAGGGGGAACGATCAGGGGAGAAAACTGTTGCAAAACGGCGAAACCGTCAACGGGGAGTCTGGTCAACAGACAGCACAGCCCGATAACAGCAGAGAAGACCGGGAGCAGGATCAGGCCCTCTGTCACGAGTGAATCCAAATTCCCATCATGATCGAAATCTGAAACTGGCGCGAGCGCCGAGAGTAAGCCGATCACAATGCCAACGAGAATTAACAAAAACAAAACATCAGTCCTCTTGAACATGCCTGACTCCTTGCTGGAAGAGGGCGATGATATGTGGGTCATTCACGCTGTAAAAGACTTCTTTACCATCCCGGCGCGCCCGGACGATATGCATTTGGCGCAGCCCACGCATGTGGTGCGAAATTGCAGATTCGGTGATTCCCACCATTTCAGCCAGCGCTGTAATATTCGCCTCCTTTTCGATAATTGCCGAAAGGATGCGCACCCGGCTGGTGTCACTGAAGGCGCGGAAGAGTTCTGCCACATGGGCGGCAGTGTGTTCGTCGAGGATCGGAATTGAAGGTAGGCTTGTCATAATAGAGGTAACAACTGAGTATATGTTCAATTGTTACCTCTATTATACATCAGGTTTTCAAATTTTTGGGCCTGATCGACGAAAACCAATTTTTGATTGAGAATGCCAACTCGCTATTGCACAGGCATTAATGCCGCGCACTCGCTGGCGAGAAAAACAATGATCAGGAAAACCGCAACCAAGCGCAGCCCGGTTTGCCGCCAGGTTTTGAAATTGGGCTCAGCTTCGCTTTTGATCTGGCTTTGCGCATTGACAGGCATCGCAGCACGCTTGCTTTTAAGTTTCACTTTACTCCACCTTTCCAAACCAGCCTCGGCGCTCCATCCATTTGGCGATTTCCAGCACAGGCATGACACTGAAGGCCAGCCCAAAGACAATCAGCCAATCCACAAGTGGCAGGGCATACGTGCTGAAAGCTTCGTGCAAAAACGGAACGTAAATGATCAGCACCAGCAAAACCAGTTCCCAGCCCACTGCCAGATTCAGCCACTGGTTGGCAAAAGGCTGATCCAGCACCGAAAGCCGGTCTGAGCGGAAGTTGTAGGCCTTGAAAAATTGAATCAACACCAGCGAGACAAAGGTCATCGTCATGGCTTCTTCCAAACTGCGCCCGGAATTCTGCGCCCAAACGAACAATCCCAGGTTAATCAGCGTTGACCAGAGACCGCCCACCAGCATCAGCGTCACCACCGGGCGGGTGAAAATGCCCGTACTTGGATTACGGGGCTTGCGCTTCATCAAATCCTTTTCGGGTGGGTCCACTGCCAACGCCAGCGCGGGCAAACCATCGGTCGCCAGGTTAACGTACAGGATTTGCACCGCCGTCAGCGGCAGCGGCAGCCCTAACAACGCCGCACCTGCCATCAACCCAATTTCACCGATATTCGAGGAGAGCAGGTACATCAGGTATTTCTTGATGTTGCCGAAAACGCCGCGCCCCTCCTCGACCGCCGCCACAATCGAGGCAAAATTATCGTCGGTCAGGGTCATGGCGGCGGCTTCCTTGGTAACATCCGTGCCGGTGATGCCCATCGCAATCCCAATATCGGCCTTTTTCAACGCCGGGGCATCGTTGACACCGTCGCCAGTCATCGCGGCGATGTGCCCACGTGCCTGCCAGGCCGTCACCACGCGCAGTTTGTGCGCCGGTGAAACACGCGCATAGACGCTGATACTCTCCACCTCACGATGAAGCTGCTCTTCGGTCATAGCCTCCAGTTCTGTGCCAGTCACCACGCGCCCGCCGTTAACCAGCAACCCCAATTCACGCGCCACCGCCTGGGCCGTCAGCGGATGATCGCCGGTGATCATCACCGGGCGAATACCTGCCTCGGCACAGATAGCAATCGCCGCTTTGGCCTCCAGGCGCGGCGGGTCAATCATCCCGGCCAGGCCCAAAAAGGTCATTCCGGTTTGGGCGTTTTCGAGCGTGGCGTTCAGCTTCGAGGCAATCCCCAAGACCCGCAGCGCCTCACCCGCCAGGTCTTGCGCGATTTCCAACGCTTTTTTGCGGTCAGTAGCATCCAGCGGTTTCAGCCCCTCGTGCGTCAACTGCCAGTCACAGCTTTCCAAAATCACTTCCGGCGCGCCTTTGGCGTAGGCAACCACACCCTCAGATGTTTGATGCAGGGTGGTCATGCGTTTGGTTTCGGATGAAAAGGGGATTTCCTGCACCCGGGGATTTTCGGCATCGAGAGCTTCTTTTTGCATCCCGGCCTTGAGCGCGGCGACAACCAACGCCCCTTCAGTGGGGTCCCCTTTAATCTCCCAACCCCCGGCTGGAAGTTGCACCAGGGTCGTATCCGAGGCCAGTACCCCAGCTAACAGCATTTGACGCAGTCCCGGCGTTGGGTCGGACGGGCTGCCGCCGTTCACCGAAAAAACGCCTTCGGGGGCGTACCCCGCCCCTGAAACGGTGAACATTTCTCCCACCGCAAAAATTTTACGGATGGTCATTTCGTCTTTGGTCAGCGTGCCGGTTTTATCCGAACAAATCACCGATGTGCTGCCCAGCGTTTCCACCGCAGGCAGGCGACGGATGAGCGCGTTGCGTTTGACCATTTTTTGCACGCCAATCGCCAGCGAAATGGTGACGACGGCGGGCAAGGCTTCAGGCACAACGGCCACCGCCAGGGCGATGCCAAAGATGAGCATTTCAACGAAGGGCTGCCCGCGAAACAATCCCAGGGCAACGATGAGCGCAACGACCACAAATGCCGCCCGCGCCAGAACAGAACCTACCTTATCCAGGTTTTGCTGAAGCGGTGTACGGCCAGTTTCGACCTCCTGAAGCATTTGGGCGATTTTGCCAAACTCGGTTTGCATGGCAGTTTCCACGACCAGCGCCCGCCCACGTCCGTAAGTCACGGCCGTTCCGGCGTAGACCATGTTTTTGCGGTCGCCCGTTGGTAAGTCGGAATTTTCCAAGGCTTTGATGTGCTTCTCCACCGGAACCGACTCGCCAGTTAGCGCGGCCTCCTCCACTTGGAGGTTGATTGCTTCGAGCAGGCGCGCGTCCGCTGGGACACGGTCGCCGGTGTGCAGGAAAATTACATCGCCCGGAACCAGGTCTTTGGCCGGGATTTTGACTTCCACTCCCTCGCGTAGAACAGTGGCGGTGGGAGCGGCCATCTGCTTGAGGGCTTCGATGGCACGTTCGGCGCGGTATTCCTGCACAAAACCGAGCACTACGGCGAACAAGACGATGACGGCGATGACAACGGATTCGATCCCGTGACCAAGAAACAGCGAAATCGCGGTTGCGCCCAGCAGAATCAAAATCAACACATTCTTGAACTGCTCCAGCAGGATTTCCCAGGGTGAAACGCGGTGGGCGGCTTGCAGTTCATTGGGACCGTATTGTCCCAGAAGGTTCGACGCCTCGGCCTGGCTCAAGCCGCCAGGCTGGCTGCCGAGTTGCGCAAAGGCTTCATCGGTAGTTTGGCTGTGCCAGGGTTTGGTTTGCATAGGCTTACTTTTTTGCTCCTTGGTCAGTGGGGGTCTCTAAATCCTCGCGCCGAGGCATGCGAGATTTGAAAATCAAAATATCCAGCAGGTAAATTGCCCCGGCCAGAATGGGCAGGAAAATCAACGCCAGGATCTCTGTGCTAAAGGCGATAATCTCCTCGAACCAGATGACCAATGCCGTGCCGCCTGCACCTGTGACTACGGCAGGCTTCCAAAGTCCCGCATATTTTTTGCGAAAAAGTCGCCGAAAAAATGGAAAACGAGGCTGATGCGTTGAAGGGTTGAACATGGGAATCTCCTTTCGAGAAAGTGATCCAGAACAAATCCTAAGAGTCTGCTGAAAAAGTGGTCAAGATTGGACCCTCCTCAGCAGCGAGAAAATCGGGTAAAAATAAGGCAATCCAACCGCTAGGAGTGCCGCCATGCTCGGAAAACGCAAAGCTCAAGCCAGCCTATTTGATGCAATTGGATTACCTCACCGTGTTCCCGCCGACTCGTTCTATGGGCGAATGGGCAAATTGAACGGCAAGTTATTGCGCGATGATGATCTGAAAGAGATGTACACGTTAGACAACGGACGACCAAGCCTGCCTCCATCAATGATGTCTGGAGTGTTACTGCTCGAATTTCACGATGATGTTTCGGATGGCGAAGCAGTAGAGCGAGTACTTTATGATATGCGCTGGAAAGTCGCTTTGAACCTGCCGTTGGACTACGCTGGTTTCGATCCATCCAGCTTGAGTGTATTTCGGACCCGGCTGGTAAAACATGGTAAAGAGCGCTATGCATTTGACCGCCTCTTGAAAGTTGCCCGCGAAGAAGGTTTTTTGGCTGACAAAGTAACCATGTTGATTGACAGCACGAACGCAGCAGGCGCTGGGGCAACGCAAGATACCTACACCTTGTTGCGCAAAGGTATTCGCAAGTTGCTCAAGACAATGGGCTACCATCTACCCGGCAAGCGCCAAGGCTGTTCCGTGGAGATCGAAAAGCTGTTGACGACGTACGTTGATCAGGATCGCAAAGCAGAAATAGACTGGAGTGATGTTGCGGTGCGCAACGCACAACTCAAGCAACTGGTTACGGATAGCGAAGCTACGCTGGAATTAGCACTGCAACAGGTCGAAGATCCCGATGTGCGCAGTCTGGGTTGGATGATCAGCAAAATCCTGGGCGACGATGTTGAGCATACATCAGATGGCGGTTGCAAAATCGGAAAAGGCACTGCACCGGACCGCTTTATCAGCTTGTATGATGACGAGATGCGGCACGGACGCAAAAGCGCTTCCAAGAAGTTCGACGGGCATAAGGTCACAACCTGTACAGACCAAGCCAGCGAACTGATCGTAGACATTGAAGATTTGGCTGCTCCGCTCGGCGATGGACAAGACCTGCTGCCTGCCATCACTCGTATCGAAGAAAATATCGGTGTGACGGTTGAGCGTGTCTTGGGCGATGGCGCTTATGGCTCAGGTCAGAATCGTGCCGATTGTGCTGAACATCCAGGCTATCCGATTGATTTGGTTTCACCCGTTCGCCGACCTACCGATTCGGAAATAGATAAATCTGCCTTTTGTGTTGATGAGCAAGCCCAAACCGCTACTTGTCCAAAAGGCCACACCGTTTCCGCCAAAAGCGTTGAGATCGATGACAAGCAACGCAAAGCCTTCAACTTCGTTTTCGACCGCAGTATTTGCGAAAAATGTCCTTTATTCTCTCGTTGCGTTCGCAGCAAGACAACCGGACGCACCATCAGCACATCTTTCTTTGAAAATTACCTACGAGAAGCGCGTCAACGCCAGGAAACCGACGAGTTCAAAAAACTCTACCGTTTGCGCCCTCGCATCGAAGGGAAACAAGCCGAATTGGTTTCTCACGGGTTACGCGATACCCGCTACATCGGAAAATCCAAACGCCGTTTACAGCGTCTGTGGTTAGCAACCGCGGTTAACCTCAAGCGTATCTTCAAGCTGTCTCAAATTCGAGACAATTGTTTGATTATCATTCCAACTCCAGTGCATGAGGTGCAAATGAACGCCTTGATGGTGTAAGCATTCTCAAAACAGGCAGGCGCCTGTCGGGCGAAGGATGCCCTGGCGCAAGTTGCCTGAGCTTTCATACCCACAGCCGTCTTTATTGTCGGTTTGTAAGGTTCAAGTTCCCTTTATTGAAGGGTTTTTCATAGCACTCTTAGGCTAATATTTAGCGCGCACCTGGCGCCTGGGTTCCATGAAAGAACCAGCTCCAGGCAGGTCGCTCCGAAAACTGCACAAAAGGATTGAAAATGAAAATTCACGTCAAAGTCCCCGCCACTACTGCCAATCTTGGCCCAGGTTTCGACGCTCTCGGGCT
>CAINXK010000326.1 GCA_903854805.1 uncultured Anaerolineae bacterium | reverse complement strand
GGCGCACTATTCATCAAGGTTTGCGCCATCTCGTTGACCGTAAAGATCGGCGAGACTTGAGCATTTTCCAGATCGGTTTTCGCTTGATCGAAAGGCGCCTAATCAACTCGCTTCCACTTCTCAACTGCTCTCTTTGCACCTATTTTTGAAACTGTACGGTGGCTAGACCCCTTTGAAAGATCCCAAATACAAATCCTGGCATTTTCCGCTGTTTTGAACCACAATCATGCCAAAAGTAATTGACTCTGGTGATGGTAATCACTATACTGGTATGTAAGCGCTTTCAGAAAGCGCTTACATACCATGAACATAAAAACCAACCCACCCACGATCGCAGATGTCGCCAAAAAAGCCGGGGTTTCGATTGCCACAGTCAGCCGCGTTTGGAATGGTTCGTCGCCAGTCATCAACACAACCGCTGAGCGCGTCAGAATAGCCATTGCAGACCTGAACTATGCGCCACGCCCGGCAGCGCGTGTGCTTGCCCGCCGGCGAACAGACACAATCGGGTTGGTGCTGCCTGAAATCAGCGGTGCCTTTTTTTCACCCATGCTGAGGGGCATTGAAACCGGTGTGCGTGAAGCAGACTTTGGGCTTTTAATCCAATCTACGCACGCATCACACCTGGAAAAGCATACCTCGCGCGCCATGGGCGAACACAATACCGACGGGTTGATTATTTTTCCTGGCGGAATGGATGAAAAGGAAATTCGCCGCCTGCATGGATTAGGCTTTCCCCTGGTCTTGATGCACCTCTCGGCTCCTGAAGGTCTATCCATTCCGATGGTTACCGTGGAGAATAAATCCGGCGCGAATTTATTGGTTGAACATCTGATCAACATACATGGCCGCCGGAAAATAGCATTTTTGCAGGGGCCAGAAGGTCATGCCGATTCCGCCTGGCGGGAGCGCGGGTATTGCGAAGCGTTACAGAATCACAATTTACCTTTTAGCCCTGAGCTGATTGGGCAAGGCGGCTTTAGCGCAGAGATTGCCCAGGCTGCCGTGCAAAAATGGCTGCAGAATGGATTGGAATTTGATGCAATCTTCGCCGGAGATGACGAGGCCGCCAGCGGCGCACTCCAGGCCCTGCGTGAAGCTGGAAAACGTGTCCCGCAGGATGTGTCCGTGGTTGGCTTCGATGATATTTCCTTCTCCAGGTATTTAAATCCACCCCTGACCACCGTGCGCGCACCAACCGAACAGGTCGGATTGGAAGCCGTGCGGCTGTTGGTAAAGTTGATCCGCAACGAAAACACAGAAGCGCAGGTTTTACTGCCAACCAACCTGGTCATACGCCAATCCTGTGGCTGCGAGTAAAGAACTGGGCAGCTGCCCGAACATATCAAAAGGAGGTGCCAGACCTGCCCAGTATTTTCAGGAACATCCTGGAATTATCAGCGATTTCGATCAAACCATTCGATCATTCTTTCGAGGAGATATACCGATGAAACGCATCCAACAAATCGCAAGTCTTTTTATCCTGGTTTCGATCCTGCTGGCGGCCTGCGGAACACCCGCCGCAACCCAGCAACCTGCCGATGGGGCCGCCCAACCGGCAGCTGGAGATGGTCAAAAAGTGCTGAGAGTCTGGATCCAGTGGGGAGATAATCCCCAACAACTCCAGGCCCTATTCGACAAGTATGGCGCAGCTAACGGCGTAAAGGTTGAAGTAACTGCCCCACTGGCGGAAGACAAGATCCTGCCCACCCTGACCGGCTCGGACACACCCGATATCCTGGTTTTGAGTGGCGGCGACCGGGTCAAATCCTACTACAAAGAACTTCTGGTTGATGAGCTGGGCAGCGCCATCAAGACCGGCGGCATCGATCTCAACGATATGTATACTGCGCCGCTGGAACAATGCAAAACGGGGGATAAGATCTTGTGTCTGCCCTGGGGCACTGATATGTATGCCTTGTTCTGGAACAAG
>CAINXK010000325.1 GCA_903854805.1 uncultured Anaerolineae bacterium | reverse complement strand
CTTGTTGCGGATCGGTATTACGCGATGTAATTGTCTGAGATGCGCTGATGATCTGTGCTGCAGCGACAACTGGATCGATGGTCTGATGCGGCATGGCGCCATGCCCGCCTCGCCCTGTCAGGGTGATTGCAAAGGTGGCAGCCGAGGCCATCACTGGGCCGGATGCAATTCCCAGCCAGCCGAGCGGTTTTTCATTCCAGATATGCAGGCCAAGGCAGTGCAGCGGAGCTGGACCTTCCAAGGCGCCTTCCTTGATCATTGTTTCTGCCCCACCGGCGCCTTCTTCAGCTGGCTGAAAGAGAAGCTTTACCGAGCCTGAGAGTTCTTCGCGATGGGCGTTTAACAGGCGTGCTACGGTCAAGCCGATCGCCACATGGCCATCGTGGCCACAAGCATGCATCAAGCCTGCCTCTTTGGACGCGTATGCAGTGCCGGTCTGTTCGTTGATGGGCAACGCATCAATATCGAAGCGCAGCATGACAACTGGCCCAGGTTTTGAGCCTTCGATCATGGCGATCACACCAGTTTTGGCGATTCCTGTGGTTACTTCGAGCCCAAGCTCGCGCAGTTCTTTGGAGATTATTCCAGAGGTGCGTACTTCATGGAATCCCAGTTCGGGATGCATGTGCAAATCACGGCGAATGGCTTGAGAAAAAGTGAATAGATCCAAAGCTTCTTTGTAAAAATCAGTCATATTACCTCCAGCTAATTACCCTGAATTTTTCTTCATATCTTGGATTCTCATCCGTACTGTCTTCTGTTCGGCGGCTGCGCATACGTTCTTCCAGTTTTTCAGGATCTCCAATTTGGGATTTGTGTTCCTTTAGAGCGCGAATTTTGATATCCCATGTATCAGTAACATCCAATACGGCATTCGGTTGGTTGGTTAGTGATGCCCAGACTTCCTTTGGGCTGTGGGGTAGCCAGCCTTCATCGAGTAGATCCGGAAAGAATAGTTCGTTTCCAGAGGCCGGGAAGACTGCGTCAAGTACAACCTGTCCGGCCGCGCGATGATCGGGGTGATTTAGTCCGTAGGTGGCAAACAAGTTTTGCGGGTCGCAGGTAACCAATATATCTGGTTTGAGCTGTCGAATAATTCGGACGACTTCCTTGCGTAAAATTAAATCGGGTACCAGGTAACCATCATCTTTGTCTAGAAATTGTATATGCCCGACGCCCAGCACATCTGCCGCTGCGCGTTCTTCCTTATGTCTTAACGCGCACAGTTCACTTCCCGGGATATCACGGTTGAAATCGTTACGGCCTTTGTCTCCGCATGTCAGAAGAGAGTAGGAGATTTCATGCCCTGCCAGGGCCCAGCGAGCCAGGCTGGCTCCACAAAAAAATTCCGGGTCATCTGGATGGGCCAGGATAACCAGGATGCGTTGTTTTTCGGGCCAGCTTGCAGATATGTCAGTTGTCATTGGATTTTCCATTATTAAAAAGCCACAGCACACCTTTTCAATGTGCTGTGGCTTTTACAATATAAGACCCTATTTTTGGGGTGCGGTGTTTTTTTCAGCCTTGCCACAGTCGCAGGCGCCACCATCATGCTTATCGCAAGTCGCTTCAGCTTTTCGGCGCAGGGCTTCCAGTTCGTCCCAAGGTTCAAGCTGCTCGCGGGGATATTCGCGTACTACTGGCCGTTCTGGTCTTTCAAAGCGCTCGGGACGTTCCGGACGGTCTGAGCGCTCAGTGCGTTCTGGGCGTTCCACTACCTTTGGTTCAAGCTCAACCAGAACCACATTTCGCAGTGGATAAGTATCCACGACCTTGCCTTCACCGTCTGGGGTGATAACGCGTTTGCCGCGTTTTGGAAGTTCTTTGCGGGCGGCTACATACTGTTCGTATTCATAAATGAGGCAACAGCGCAATCGACCACACATGCCTGTAATTTCAGTTGGGGTAAGTGAGATACCCTGTTCCTTGGCCATCTTGATCGATATCGGGCTGAACTCAGTTAGAAACTTGGAACAGCAGCGTGTTTCCAGGCCGCAAGCGCCCATGCCACCCAATAACTTGGCAACATCGCGTGGGCCAATCTGGCGCATTTCCACCTGGGATTGTGGGTATAGTTTTTGCATATCCTTGCGTAATGACTTAAGATCGACCTTGTCCTCGGTTTCGGTGCTGAACATCAAGGCCAAGCGGGTACCATCGAAAGAATACTCCGCAGAAATAATTTTTACGCCTGCCAACTGTAGTTCTGAAGAGCGTGCCCGACAATTGATCATGGCTTCGGTCTGTTTTTGCATCCAGGTTTGGCGCAAAAGCATATCTGCGGGCGTGGCTCTGCGTTCGATCGGTTTCCAGGTGCCTTCCGGGGGGGGGGGCGGGTTTTCAATGCGTTGAGTTATTTCGCCAATTTGGCGTCCACGCACAGTATCCACAATGACCGAATCGCCTACTACTAGATCAGGAACTGGCGTTGCGTCAAAGTGATATACCTTTCCTACTTTACTGAAACGGATACCAACAATATTATTAGGTTGCATAAATCCATTATATCCTCCCCGCCAATGCTGGAGGGGTTAGGGTGGGTGTTCGTTAAATGACGTCGATCGTGGGTGTATTGTTCTCGCTCAGAGCGGCAAGACTTATACGGGCGGCGACGATTTCGGCCAGGCTTTGGAGGGCTTTGGCAGCGTCAGATTCCGGTTCGGAAATCACAATCGGTTTGCCTGTATCGCCACCAATGCGCACATTTGGGTTTAATGGGATGGCGCCCAGGAAGGGTACATCATAATGTTTTGCCATTGATTCCCCACCACCTTGTCCAAAGACATCCATTCTCGAACCATCAGGCAAACTAAGATAGCTCATGTTTTCGATGACGCCGAGGATCGGTACGTTGAGGGTTTGGAACATCTCCAGGCCGCGGCTTGCATCTTCGAGAGAAATTGCCTGTGGTAGGGTTACGATGACCACGCCCGAGAGGGGCAAGGCTTGCGCCAGGGAGAGTGGGGCGTCGCCAGTACCCGGTGGAAGGTCAATGATGAGGTAATCGAGCTCACCCCATTCCACATCACTGATAAACTGGCGGATGGCTGAATTTAGCATTGGTCCTCGCCAGATAAGTGGTTGGCCTGGTTTGACGAGATAACCCATCGACATCATCTTGACGCCATATGAAACGGCTGGCTGGAGTTTGTCGTTGATAGGATTGGGCATATGCATCGCACCCATCATGGTCGGGACATTAGGTCCGTAGATATCGGCATCCATAAGCCCAACCCGCGCGCCGCTTTTTGCCAGGGCTACCGCCAGGTTTACTGCTACGGTGCTTTTCCCAACACCACCCTTGCCAGAAGCCACAGCTATGGCGTTTCGTACCGGTGCATTTACCAAGCCACGCATGCGTCCATCGTTGGGCACATCTGAATCGAGTTTGACGCTGACCTTTTTTGCCCCGATGGCTTCAACAGCTTCACGCGCTTCTTTTTCGATTCGGCCTCGTAATGGGCAGGCGGGAGTGGTCAGCATTACGCTAAAGCTAACTGCGTTATTATCAATTACTATGTCTCGCACCATGCCGAGCGTTACCAGATCTTGGTGCAGTTCGGGTTCTTGTACCTTACTAAGGGCTGCAAGAACGGCGTCTCTTGTGATTTCAGTCATTTTATTTATTTACCTATCTAGAGGATGGGATCATTAAAACAAATTGCAGATCAGGATTATACCCTAACCTGATCTGCAATATAAAAATATTCTGCTAAAGGCACAGACAGGACTGGTTAAGCCTTGGCTGCTTTGGCTGCGGCTTTCTCGGCGCGAGCAGCTTCTTCGCGGGCGTTGTTCTTGGGTCGAATACTTGCATAATAAGAGGCAGGCTTCATCAGGCGCTCTTTATTGAGCAAACTGCGCCCATAGGATGCGATTTCGAAGTCGTGATCCATTTTGATTGCATCGAAGGGGCAATATTCGGCACAAAAACCGCAGTTCATACACACATCGGCGTCGATGTAAAACTCGGCAGGCTGAGGTAATGGGCGGCCCGTGACAGGGTCGCTGGTTCTTACGATCCAGATGCACTGGGGCGGGCAGGCTTTGGCACAAATACCGCAGGATGTGCAGCGGATATTTTTTTCACCGTTTTCGCCCTCATCGTAAACCAGGAATGGCACGTATCGAAATTCTTCGGGGATAATTAGACGTTCTTCAGGGTACTGAACGGTGAATGTTCCACGTGTGTCTTTGCTTGAACGGAACTCAACTTTTCCGTAACGGTTGAAGAGCCAGCGGAAATCCTCGGTATAGGATTCGATGAACCGGCTGAGAGTAACGCTTAGACCTTTAATTAAACCTAAACCATACATGATTCACACTCCTACCGGTCGAGTTCGCCGAGCACGATATCGACTGTGCCCAGAATGGTAACAAAATCTGCGATCTTGGTGCCAATGCACATTTTTTCCACCGATGTGATATTGACGAACGATGGAGTGCGGATGTGGTATCTGTAGGGATTGGCCTTCCCATTGGAAATAACATAGAAACCCAGCTCGCCTTTGGGGGATTCCACACGCCCATAGGCCTCGCCTGCCGGGACGCGGACCTGATATTGAGGTTTACCTGTCAGGAAGGGTCCTTCCGGAATTTGTTTGACGGCCTGTTGCAGGATACGAATGGACTGGCGGATCTCATCGACACGTACACTGTAACGATCCAACAGGTCGCTGTTAAATCGCACCGGAATGTCGAATTCAAAACGGTCGTAGATGCCGTATGGGTCAGCACGCCGGAGGTCGTAAGGGATACCGGCGGCGCGTAGTGTTGGGCCAGTGACCGAGTATGCGACAGCATCTTCGGGGCTCAGGTAGCCAATACCTTTCATACGTGAAACAAAAATTTCATTCTCAGAAAGCAGGCGATCAAATTCTTCGATTTTGCGAGGCAGGCGGTCGAAAACCAGGTCCTTGATTTTCTTTAAATTTACTTCATCAATATCACGTACGACACCACCAAAGCGGTAGTAGTTACACATCATGCGCGCACCGGAAACAGCTTCGAAAATATCGAGAATTAGCTCGCGTTCTTCAAAGGCATACAAAGCCGGTGTGAAATAGGCCCCCAGATCATTCCAAAGCATGCCAAACAAGATCAGGTGATTTTGAATGCGGCTGAGTTCGCCCATGATGACGCGAATATATTCTGCGCGTTCCGGCACCTTGACTCCCATCAATTTTTCGACTGCCAGGGCATAGCCCCAGTTGTTATACATGGAATTGAAGTAGTCTAGGCGATCTGTGTAGGGCATGTTTTGTAGGAAGGTATTGCGTTCACCGATCTTCTCGTGGTTCCGGTGCAAGTAGCCCATGACCGGTTTGATGCTGAGGACAGTTTCACCGTCCAACACTACGACAGCGCGGAAAACGCCATGGGTGGATGGATGCTGCGGTCCCATGTTGACGATGATGTGGTCGGTCTTGATGCCATCTTTTTCTTCGGTTTTGTATTTTTTCAGCGCAGCGTAAAGCGCTTCTTCAGGATCGGTGGGTGTCCACTTTTCAGGATCGAAGCCTGGCGTAAACATGATGTTATCGCCATATGGATTACGTGTCTCAGCATAGGAATGCTTGCCTTCCGGCCAGCGGCTTTTGAGCGGTTTGGTTTCTTCTTCGTAGAAAGCTTCTTTCCAGTCTTTGCGCAGGGGGAACCCCTCAAAGCCTTCCCACATTAAAATACGACGCAGGTCGGGGTGTCCGCTGAATTTAATCCCAAACATATCCCAGGCTTCGCGTTCCTGTAATTCTGCGCCTGGCCAAATCACGACCAGCGATGGGACTTCGACCGGGTCTACGCGCTCGGCCTGGGTTTTGAAAACCAAAGCCGGGCCACCTGTGGTTTTGTAGGCGTGGTAAACAACTTCGAGTTTATTCTGTTCTGGGTAATCCACGCCGGTGACTGATGACAGCAGGTCATAGCCGAATTCGTCACGTATGGCTGTAGCCACATTGATCAGAGAATCTTTTTCCACCATCCAACCGGAAAAGCCAGGACGGATATCAGCAGTGACTGCGCCAGGAAACCGGGCTGCCAGGTCGATCGTTTCAGTGAGTACAGGGGTAGCCATTTAGTTTCTCCTACGCGTTTTCAGCGGCCGGGGCGGGAGGATTAGCCAGTTCTGCAGCCTTGGCCTTGATTTCAGGGATGCGCCTGGGGTCGATCAAGTCTGGTCCCAGGAAGGGCACGGCTACTTCGACAGAATCTGCGCCTTTCTGATACCAACGAACGGTTTTAATGGACTGTCTGTCGATTTTTTCCTGAAGTTTGATCATTCCAGCCATTAGAGCCTGGGGAGTGGGCGGGCACCCGGGTATATACACATCCACAGGTAAGAATTTATCAATTCCAGCAACTACGTTGTAGCCCTCTTTGAAAGGGCCTCCGCCGGAAGCACAGGCACCCATGGCAACTACATATTTAGGCTCAGGCATCTGGTTGAACAAACGTACGATGGAAGGGATCATTTTTTTTGTAACCGTGCCGGCTACAATCATCACATCGCTTTGCCGTGGACTGGGGCGCATTACTTCCATGCCAAATCTGGCCATGTCGTAGCGTGCAGCCTGGGCCGCGATCATTTCGATCGCGCAACAAGCCAGGCCGAACATCATCGGCCAGATGGATGAACGCCGGCCGAAATTGTACATCCGGTCCAGCGTCGTAATGGCTACTTTGCCGTCAAGATCCGATGGGATTTCGAAGCCCGGCAGGTTGAGTTCATTTGTGCTCATAATATCTCCTCGAACCAGTCCTGGTATATTGAAAGAAGGATATCGTCATTGGCTAGAGCCAGATCATCCTCGAAGGTAGGGAGGGCCAGAGTCCAGGCTAGCAACATCTGGAGCGAAACGTCCTCCATCTTCACGTTGGGGTGCGCAGCTTTTAATGCCAGCGCAATTGCATAGGTGGCTTCCCAGTGTAGAGTCTCTGCCATGATTTTGAAAATTATAGCGGCTAGGGCTAGAAAGGTCAATCGAATTATGCAAATATATATTTGCATAATTCGATTAGTGATGATATGATGACAAATGTCATGACAAAAATAACATCCCGCCAGAGGATACTTGGATATTTGAGCCAACACAAAGGCGTAAGTGCCCAGGAAATCAGTCGCGCATTGCGAGTAACTGCAGCCAATATTCGTTATCATTTGGCTATCCTGGTTTCGGATGGACGCGTGCAAAATATTGGGTTTCGTCCCGAACAGGGACGCGGCCGTCCAGTGCAGGTTTTTGGGTTGGGTGAAGCTGCATTGGGCGATAACCTGACCAGGCTCGTTGATGTGTTATTTGGGAAAGTGTTCGAAAATCTCCCGGACGCTGAAATCGAATCAGTATTGGAATCAATTGCTGCCGGTCTGCTTCCAATGCAAGCTGGAGAAACATCTGGCCATATAACGCGCCGGTTGGCCCTGGTCATCGCCAGGCTGAACCTGGCTGGGTATGCTGCTCGCTGGGAGGCCCATGCTGCCGCGCCGCGGATTATTTTTGAACATTGCCCTTACGCGGCAGTCATTCGTGACCACCCTGAATTATGCAGCATCGATGCCAGGATCCTTCGCCAGCGATTGGGTTTGAATGTTGAGCAAACCGCCCGGTTGGAGAAAACCTCCCTTGGAACGAGTTTCTGCCAGTTTTTGATAAAAAATTAAGGAATCAAAAACGATAAAACCAGAGCCTGGCAAGCCCTGGTTTTATCGTTTTTGATTGTGGATATGGTTATTTACGGGGTAAATGAGATCAAAAGTTTAATCCCGGACCCAAGGCGCACCATGTCAGCCGAGTTGTTGCTATTGGTGGCGGTGTCATTAAATTGAACGCGGAAGTGCGCGCGCGGGTGGCCCACAGCTGCCTGGATAGCAGCCTTTAGCTCTGGCATGGCTGTTATGGCGGAAAGTTCGCCTGCGCTGCAC
Organism: uncultured Anaerolineae bacterium; assembly: GCA_903854805.1. The sequence goes on along the minus strand of CAINXK010000325.1, from coordinate 1,516 downwards.
CAGCGCGCCACGGAGCCAACCGGAGCGCCTGCTGTGAAGTCGCTTGGGTCAACCGCGCCATAATTTTGATGATACATGCGCAGACAACCCAGGGCGAAGGCATTCCCAAGTTGGTCGAAGTCGCCAAAGTTGGTCTTGACTTCGAGAACAGTAGCACCGGCTGGTATGCCGGAGATATCGAAGCTGACGAAGGCCTGTTGACTTAAATTAGGGTCGGTGTCACCTACATTCGGCGCTAAGATCGTATTGCCATCTGCGCGGACTGAACCACTTTCTGATGGGACAAGCGGCGCTGGCATCATTCCAACAGGTGGTGGTAGGATGATGGTGGGCAGCGGTATGACAAGGGTGAGATGTGGAATTGGAATAACGATGGTTGCCCCCGCGGGTGCGGAAGTTGGTGTAGGCGGAATCGTGATGATTTGCACCCAGAATGCGCCAGTATTGGTGCCAAAGACTACCCCGTTCTGGTCACGGATTTGCCAATATCCTTTGTAGGTTCCGGCTGCAGCTGGTGATGCCAGATTAACTGAGATATCAACTCCCTGGCCTGGGCTGATTGCGCCGCCAGTCAGGGGTTGGGCAGCAGGTCCACTCATTTGGTCACCATGATCAAAGATGAGTTGGTAGCCAGATGTCCAGGTACAGGAACCGGTATTTTTAAGGCGCCAGGTTTTGGTAAATGGTTGATTGACCTGAATATTCGTGCCGTCTGGGATGCTGACATCTGAGATAAATTGAGCGCGATTACAGGGCGTGGTAATTGATGTAGGGGCCGGGATGGTTGGTTCGGGTGGAGCAGTTGGGTTGGGTGGTAAAGTAACACCAGGCACAGCAGTAATAAGTACCGGTGGGTTGGTTGCGATGACCACTTGGGCCTGAGAACTCGCAGCGGTAAGTTCAACCTGCACGGTTTGGGCCACGCTGGTCATGGGTTCACCCGGTGCCTGTGTGGGCTGGTTAGAACCGGGTAGACTGCAAGCGAGGATTGCCAATACAAGCATGCTCACAGCCAGGGAGTAGGGTGTTTTCTTTTTCATATTATCTCTCCTTGTCTTATTTCAATGTTGATGCGGTTGGTTCGCATATAAAAAACTGGTGGATTTTCTACTAACCAAGGAAAGTTCTGTACCATTATTAAAACCAAGGACTGATTTTGAAAATAAAATAATCCAAATTTAAACAATTCCAATTTTCTGATATTTGCTTAACCTCAGACAACTTCGGGAAATATTTGGAAAGACCAAATACCTGCGGCCGATTTAGATCTTGCTGAAGGCCTGTTCCAGATCGGCAAGTATGTCTCCGATATCCTCGATTCCAGTGGAGAGGCGTACTAGCCCATCTGATATCCCGACCTTCTCGCGTTCTTGCGGAGTGAGGCCGCGATGTGAAGATGTAGCCGGGTGTAAAACCAGTGAATAAACGTCTCCCAGAGTAGTAGCCGGTAGGCATAATTCGAGGGCTTCCATAAAACGAAAGGCGATTGCCTTATCAGCCCCGGCAATTTCGAACG
>CAINXK010000324.1 GCA_903854805.1 uncultured Anaerolineae bacterium | reverse complement strand
CTCACCAGGCCCAAGCGGAGTTGGTAGAGAGTACATGTATTTGTGTTCGATTTCAGTCAGTTCCAACACTGGCAATTTTGCCCAATTATCTGACGGGTAATTGCGCGTCAAGACCACAGTTTGATATTCCAGTAAAACCCCAGGCGTTGTACAAGCCTGCCCAGGCCATAATTGCAAGACAATATCCGAATGTTTGGCGGCAGCGAAGTTAGACAATACCGTATTGTCGAGAAGTCGCCACATGGTTTAGCCTTGCTAGCGCGCTATTTTGGCCCATTTGCGCGCATTTGCAGCATCTTCGCGCGCTTCTTCAATAGTGGTTGGCCCCAAAAACAATGGCACACCCAGGCGGTTAAAACGCTCGCGCATATCCAGCCAGGAAGTTTGCAGCAACTCAGCCATACGCCCGGTGCTGCACTGTTTGCCCAGGTAATAATCCATTGCCCGGTTATAGCGTCCCTGCGAATTAAACCCGGCAAATTCGGCGTCTGTTGGGCCGTTTGGGTCGAGCGCAGGCGAATTTCCTGCATGAAAATTTGCCAAAGCGCGCAGGATGAGATAATCAATTACATCCACAACAATCGCTTCGGGCTGGCCGTGATTTTCGATGACGGTGGGTTGTCCGCGCAAGACATTACGGATAATTTGGCTGGTATTGCGCGCCAGGTCAGTTTTACGAACATGCACATATTCCATGACAGCCTCCTATAAAATACGCATTTTACGTATTTATTATACCGTACTACCAGTCGATTTGAATTCTCACTTTAGCCTGATCCCGGCCTTCGAGCAGCGGCCACGGTCTCTGGCAGCCACTCTTTCAGCTCTTGCGTCAGCGCCACATTGAAACAGGTCAGTAGGGGTGGGTCTCCCACTCAGCCAAGACACCTGAACCCGAAAGCGCACATTCAAGCAAGGTATCCTCGCCATCAAACAAGACCCACCCCAATTAAACGAAACCCGCGCAAACCCATCCATCAGATCCGATCTGCGTCCGATTGCATTGGCGTACGGATGGGTCTGCCTCGCCGGCCCGCCCAGGCCGGAGTTAAATCCTACCGTTTTTGGCAAAATTGCCCTTTTTTCCCGCTGATTTTCGATTATATTATCAGCCTGCCGCCTGATATAATCAGGTATTATATTCTCTTGGGATTTATCTATTACCCAAAAGTCGTGTGCGATCATGAACAACGATAGCCCAGGTATCGGCCAAATCCTGCAACCGCTGCCAGCCGCGCCAAATTGCAGGTACACCGGGTTCGCCGTCTGCCTTGCGGCCCAAGAATCCGCCAGGTTGAGCAATCCAGCGTATGGCTGATCGGTTTTTGCTCTACTTTGGTCCACAAATGTTTAACTTCGTCTTCTTGTAGGCTCCGAATTTCGCTGGCTCGTATCTAATAAAGAAGCTTGCCATTCCTGACCCAGTACAAACATCTCATAAATATTTGCTTCACGAGCACAAACTGTCACCACCTGAACATTTTCAGGCGTCAGTTCGATGGTTTTTTCTAAAGATTGCAACCATCGATTGCTTTCTTTCTGTTCGATAGGCAGTTTGTGCAACTCCTGAAGCGTATGGGAAGCTTCTCCAATCTTTCGTATCATGAATTTCTATGTCAGTAACCCGAGTGGCTGTCCAGCAGAGCTCACAACTAATGTTGAGTGCATGCCAAAGCCTCGTTGATTTTGACTCTTACGTCCAATCTCACCCAATCCATCTGTATTGGAGTGCTGCGTAAAATTGAAAAACGTTGTGTCTTGATTAGCTAAAACAACTGCGTGGCCTTGCATGCGTTCCAGCGTCCGTTTGCTATGCGGTGATAAAAAGTTTTCGGGCATTACCTTATCCTTATCGAAAAAACGGTTGGCCGCTTTGCTATCTGCCCAATCATCACAAGCTGCATTAATCGGCGCCAAAGGTTGTTTTCCGAGAGCGCTGCTTAATCTTTAGATACGGTCATTCAACCGGGCGTCAGCCAAATCAATCTCAGCAAATTCAACCTGTGCCCAATTAGTTTCATCTATTTCTTCGTCGGTTTTCAAGTCTTATGTTTTCCTGTTCTTTTTTGATTGGTTAGAACAGTTTATCGTATTTTCAACTTCTTAGAAACTTATGGGTAATAGATAGCTACAGGGATAGGTCTTTATATGTCAAATGGCCTGCTTGCTGAACAAACATCGTGGTCAGTTACAACACCTTCACCATCCCCGCATCTCAAGTTATTCTTCCTGGGCGCGCCCCGTGCTCTCATCACCAACTGCCAGGAAGCCAGGTTCACGATCGACAATTCCCTGATCCTATTAGCGTACCTGGCATTAAACCCACAAAAAATACACCGGCGCGACAAGCTGGCAGGGCTGCTTTACCCGGATCACGATGAAAAACAAGGGGCGGTTAATTTACGTCAGGTTTTACTGCGCCTGCGCCGTACGCTCGGCGAAGAAACTGTTGATATCCCTTATTTTCTCAGCTCCCAGGTTAATCTTCAATTTAATCCGTCCAGCGAGTTTTGGCTGGATGCGCTTGAATTTATTGAATTGGTAAACTCCGTCAAGCAGCACCGTCACCGCCGGCTGGATGTCTGCCGCGAGTGTATGACCAAACTTGAACGGGCGATTGACCTGTATCAGGGCGAGTTTTTGGGCGATCTGCAATTTTACCAGAGCCAGCCGCTCCAAAATTGGTTGGAAAACACTCGTACCGATTTGCATAATAAAACCGAATGGGCCTTGAAAAATCTGGCTTCTTACCATTTTCAACACCAACAGTACGAGAAAAGTCAGGTCTATGCCGGCATCCTGAAACAAATGGATCCCACCAATGAAGACATGCTGCGCCTGGAAATGAAAATCCTGGCCATCCAGGGCAACCGCAACCAGGCTTTACTGCATTATCATGAATTCCAGGTAAATCTATTCAATGAATTGAATGTCACGCTCGAACCCGAAAGCATGCAGCTTGCCCAAAACATTCGCAATCTGTTACCACTGACCAGCTTGCAGGTGCACAAACAGCGCAAGGATACGCTGCTCACCCAACAGAAACTTCCCGCCACTGCCATGCCCAATACCCTGACAGCTTTTTGCGGTCGTCAGGCAGAACTTAAACAAATTACCAGGTACCTATCGGACCAGGATTGCCGCTTGATGACCCTGGTTGGCCCGGACGGCATTGGCAAAACCCGCCTGGCCATGCGCGCCGCCGCGCAAGATGCCCTGGCCTGGACAGATGGGGCCTGGCTGGCCATCCTCGCGGAAGAGTCTCCCAAAACCAGCCTTGAAGAAACACTCATGAAAGTATTCGGTCTGCATTACGACCCCACCATTCAGCGCCGCCATCTTGTCTACAATTTCCTACGCGATAAAGAGATATTGCTCGTGCTGGATCATTTTGACCAGATCATCCAGCAGGCCAACGCCGTCAGGGAGCTGCTGGATCAAGCTCCACGCCTGAAAATAATGGTGACAGCCAGCCAACGCCTGGGAATTCAGGGCGAACAGATCGTTACAGTGCCAGGCCTGGATTTCCCTGCTCCAGAAACGCTCACAGCTTTCAGCGCAGGTGATTTATTAAATCCGCCAGTCGATTACGGCGCGCTGCAGTTATTTACCGAAAATGCGCAGAAAAATGATCCTGGATTTATGATCGACGCGCAAAACCAGCAGGCAGTCATTCGGATTTGCCAGCAGTTGAATGGGCTGCCTTTGGGGATCGAGTTGGCGGCTGCCTGGGTCAATCTGCTCTCCTGTCAAGAAATTTCGACACGGCTCGAGCAGGATTTGGATTTTTTAACCACCCGCAATAGCGACGTACCCATTCGTCACACCAGCCTGAGGGCGGTTTTTGAAAATTCCTGGAAGCTGCTTTCAGCCGAAGAACGATTGGCTCTCGAAAAACTATCGACTTCCCAGCATGGCTTCGGGCCAGGAATAAACGTCGACCCGCTGGGGATTGAAATTCACATCCTGGCAAGGCTGATCGACAAATCCTGGCTGACAGAGTTCTCCGAGCACCACCTTGGCATCCACCCTCACCTGCTGCCGTACCTGGCCGAGAAGCGGCTGCTGAATTCTAAAAAATAATAGCCAGCTTCCGCAATACCGTGGCACTCACAAATGGCTGGCATGTCACGCAAATGTCACGCCTGCCTGATATGATGAAAAAAGATCGATTGTTCGCCCCTGATGGGTACACGCTGCAAGGCAGCGTACATTTCTCACATCCATTTCTTACACAACAAAAGGAGCAAAACATGAACACCACCAAAAAACAGAAAGAACAGAAACCAATCATGAAGCAGCAGCCCGGCATGGCCGTCACAACGGATATCAAGGTCGGAGGAGGGAACACCCATGCCGATACGCCGACTGGGGGTTGGGGGAGCAATGGGGGGAGAAGGCATTGGTCATAGACAAAATAACGGGCGGCTTGGGCTACCCAGACTGAGCTGAAAAGCGCCGGCGCAGGTTTTTCGCCTCTCACTTCCGCATGTCGCGCTTGCCTGATATAAAAGATAACCAGCGCGTTTCCGCGGGAGCGCGCTGATTACCTCCATTTTTTGCAAAGGAGATATACAATGCAAACAAAACCAGCACTCAAAATCACCAAGAAACCCGGCATGGCCGTGCAGACCGAAGTCAAGGCGTCATTATGGTTACAAGGCCCTCAAAATCTGGCAGACTGGCAGGCCCTCGAAAAAAGACTGGCAGGGACTAGGCCCTAATTTGGCTGGCCCTTTGGTGGCAGGCTCTTGGGGCCCAGCAGCCAGTCAGGCCCTTTGGGGTACCCAGGTACAGCCACCTGGAGAAGGGGCTGGGCCACACTGGCTGGACTGTGGCCCACGGCAGGAATGCCAGAGAAAATAGAATGCCACCTTGCGAGAGAGAATGGCTACGCGCATCTTCTTAACCGATACCGTTGCTTTTTGTGTGCGTTATTGCCAGAAAACCACCTTTGCCAGGGCTGATCAGGCCCAAAACTGGGCGCAATTAGCCCAGACTGACAAAGCGCCGGGCGGCCCGTTACACCCAAGGCTCGCTTCCCCAAAAAGGAGCGGGCCTTTGATTTTGGCGAGTTTTGCAAATCAGGCCAGTCTGTCACGCAAATGTCACACCTGCTTGATATGATGAACACATGTTCATTGTTAACACCCGTCTCAGCTCACATCCATATTTCGCAAAGGAAAAATACTATGCAAACAAAACCAGCAGTCAAAATCACCAATAAACCCGGCATGGCCGTGCAGACCGAGGTTAAGGGCGGTTACCAACGAAAACCCGGCATGACCATGCAGACCGAAGTTAAGGACGGTTACCTACCGAAGTTCGAAGTTAAGGACGGTTACCTACCGAT
>CAINXK010000323.1 GCA_903854805.1 uncultured Anaerolineae bacterium | reverse complement strand
TTTGTTGCGGGCGATACATTGGTTTTGAAAAATCTGGATGTTGTTGACCATAGACTGGGCCCATTGTTCATTCCGTCCGGGACATCTGCCATATTGACCTTGAACGATGCGAATAATTTTGCTTATCAATGCTCCTTTCAGTCGTCCAAAGTGTTTGGTCTGAATGTCCAAGAACCGGTTACTTCAGCCACCCGGATATATGGAATTCTTATCGCAGGTCTGCCTCTTGGGGTGATGCTCGGGATGTACAGCCTGGTTATCTGGCCTGTGAAAATCAATCAGAAGGCATCTTAAAATGAAAAGTTCCTGGCATCAGCTGCTTACTCCAAAATGGATTATTGCTACTTTGCTAGTGCTGGCTGGAACTTCTGTTTGTATTCGGTTGGGTATCTGGCAGTTGGACAGGCTTGCACTTCGGCGGGCTTTTAATAATCACTATATAGAAGTCAAAGCGAGTCCCCTTTTAATTTTGGCTAATTTTCCCGAAGACGACTTGACCAAAATGGAGTATCGGGCCATTCAAGTCACAGGAAATTTTGATCCTGACAATAATAGTGTGCTCAGAAACCAGTACCATGATAGCCAACCAGGATATATGCTGTTGACTCCCATGATTCTTTCTGATGGTTCGGCCGTCTTGGTTGAACGTGGTTGGATTCCTTCGGATGGTAATACCCGTCCGGCTGATTGGCACAAGTACGATCAGGCTGGCAAGGTTATGATTAATGGCATTATTAGGCTGGGCGAAACCCAGCCTGAGATTGGTGGGAACCCTGATCCGGAATTATCTGCTGGACAAAAACGTCTGGATTTTTGGAATCTTGTCAATTTGGTCCGTATCGGTCAGCAAGTTCCTTATAAATTGATTCCGGTATTTATTCAGCCAGATCCGGATCCTGGCGTCAAAACTCCACCTTACCCTTACCAGCCTGAAATTGAAATTAGTGAGGGGCCGCATTTTGGATATGCCCTGCAGTGGTTCACATTTGCTTCAATTTTATTTTTCGGATACCCGTTTTTTCTTCGTAAACAACTGGTTTTACGCAATCAAGGCGTAGAGCTGGAGGAAAATATATGAAATTTTCACTCTCGACTTCTTTTGCAAAATTGGCATTGATTACTCTTCTATCCGTGTTCTTGCTTATGCTGGGGGGCCGCCTGGTAGCGATGGATGGTAATAGTTATGCGTGCGCTGTCTGGCCGGTTTGCACTCCTGAAAGTGCTTCCAGTTGGGCGCAGATGTTTCATCGGATATCTGCCGGTCTGAGTGGGGTGATCCTGCTGGCGTTACTCTTTCATGCCTGGCGCACCCAACGTGACCATCGTTTATTATTACCACTCGCGACTGTAAATACTGTTTTATTTTTTGCGCAAGCTTTTGTGGGTGCAATCGAGGTCAGTCAGGGTTTCCCATTTTACTTAAAGGCATTGCATGCAATCACTGCCGTCACTTTGTGGATTGGTCTTGGATGGTTAGTGATCGCAGCCGGCTTTTATGCAAAAGATACTGTTGAATTTCCTCCTTTGGATGTTCGGCGTCGTTTAAAAGATTTCATCGTTTTGACCAAGCCCATCATTGTCTTACTATTACTGGTGACGACTTATGCTGGAATGGTGGCAGGTGGGAAAGCCTGGCCTTCTTTGTCAATCGCATTTTGGACGATGATTGGTGGAGCATTTGCGGCGGGTGGGTCAGGTGCGATTAATCAATATATAGATCGTGATCTTGATAAAAACATGCAGCGGACAGCCAAACGCCCATTACCTGCTGGAAGGATGACTCCCGCCGAAGGGCTCTCTTTTGGTTTGGCATTATGTATTGCCAGCTTTTATATAATGGCTGGTTTTGTTAATTTGTTGGCTGCTTTTCTCTCGTTGGCTGGAATTGTCTATTACGTTTTTTTATACAGTGTCTGGCTAAAAAAGGCGACTGTGCAAAATATCGTCATCGGTGGTGGGGCTGGGGCTATTCCCCCGCTCGTTGGCTGGGCTGCAGCCACTGGTCGGCTGGATATCCCTGCTCTTATCTTGTTTCTAATCGTTTTCATGTGGACGCCCCCCCATTTTTGGGCACTGGCTATTGTACGCCGAAAGGATTATGAACATGCTGGCGTGCCAATGCTGCCTGTAATCAGGGGTGAGGCTGAAACTCGCAAGCAAGTGCTGATTTATACAATAGAGCTGGTGGCTGTGACCATGTTGTTACCGATATTCAAATATACCGGCAATTTTTACCTAATATCTGCCGCGATTCTCGGAGGAATACTATTGTATTTTGCCTGGAGGGTGTTTAAAACCGAGGGAAACAAGACAGCCTGGTTAATGTATCGTTACTCGAGTATGTACTTGATGTTTCTCTTCCTGGCATTAATGGTTGATGCGTTGATATAAACAATGGCCTGAATAAATCATTTTATCAGGATCACTGCCGTGCCATCCTGATAAACTTCCCGCCATCCGTTCTGCACCAAATCGTCACCAAGGCGCCACTCAGCGGGTAAGAGTGCCCACTTGACGTTGTATTTATCAATAACGTCTTGCCAACCTGGCGCCATCGTGATGATCTGTTCATAGTCTCTCGTGATTTTTTCGCCGTAGACATCTGTTTGTCCGTCAATGAAAACCAATTTTTCAGGCCAGAGATTTAAAATTAAATATCCTCCCCAGGTAAAATAATTTAGCATGTTTCCAGATTGTGGATTTGCCTTTAGCCATTCGACTGCTTTCACAGGAAAAATGCCTGGGTCAAAGCGATTTCTTTCTTGCCCCTGTAAGGCCATGAGTGCCAAGGATAGACTGAAGATCAGGATGGTGGCGACCGGCCAGAATTTGCCCTTTAGCGGTTCTTCCACTTTCGTGAATAGTAATTCCAATCTTTGAGTTAAATAGGTAATTTCGCTGCCCATGAGTGTGGTTGCGAGTACAAAGGGCGCTACAACTCCATAGAGGTGGATATTCCGAGCGGATACCAGACTCATGATCGTGAAGCCAGTTAATAAAAAGGCATGACTGGTTGTGATACGGTCTTTTTTTGTTGCAAGTAAGAAAATTGAAAGAGCTAAAAAGGCCAGTAAAACCAAAAATTTTGGCTGTAGGAAATCAGGTGGGTTGTATTCGTTGGTGTGGGAAGTTAGGTAATTATTATTAATGTAACCTAATACGGTTGTCCAAATCCGTACGCCCACGGGATTTACCAGGCTTGCAATTGCAGAGAGACCGCAGGCCACCCCAAGACGAAAGCCTGTAATATGCTGGTTTTCTGTTTTATGAAAGATAAAATCCCAGGTCCAGCCAGCCAGATAGGTTATAAGTACTAGCAAACCTATAACAAACTCACCATGTAAATTAGTCCAAAGCACCATGAGTACAGGGAACGACCATAGCTTGATTTTTTCACCTTTTGATAGGCGCTCGGTCAATTCCAGCCAGATTGCCAGAAAAAGCATGGTAATTAGGTGTGGGCGCGCTATCCAGTGCAGGGATGAGATCATTGCACCGAAAACCGTCACCCAAAATAGCGAAAACCTTATGCCTGTGCGTTTGATACCTTTGGTATAAATAAGTGTAAAGGTTGTAGCAAGTATAGTTGCTGAGAGAATGATGATCCCGTTAAGGCCAAAAAAAGTATAGAATAAGAAAAAAATCACCCCGGACAACCATTCATGGGGAGCGAAATTTATTCCATACGCTGTGTGGGAAAAGACATCGGTGATTGGTATCTGACCACTTTGAATAATATAGCGACCCATCGCAATATGCCGAGGAAGGTCTCCATCTGTATTTAATAAGCTTGGTCCGAGCAGGACGACTGCGGAGAAAATACCCAGGAATAGGATGTCTTGCAGGCGAGGGATACCAAAATACTTCATATACAATAATTTACCATTAAACATATCAGGGCGAGATGTTACTCTCGCCCTGATATGTTATTTCAAGGTTATTCACCTAAATAATCGCGCAGTTTCCTTCGAATTGATGGATGTCTGAGCCGACTAAGAGCCTGAGCCTCGATTTGGCGAACTCGTTCTCTGGTGACGCCCATTTTTCGGCCAACTTCTTCGAGGGTATATGCCTGTCCATCTAAAAGCCCGTAGCGTAATTGAAGAATTCGAACTTCACGTGGAGGCAGACTGTTCAAAACCTCAGCCAAGTGTTCTTTTAATAGATTATAAGTCGCTGTATCATCTGGCGGAGCGGCCTCATCGTCTTCAATAAAATCGCCTAGAACAGAATCTTCTTCATCGTCGGTTGGAGTTTCCAGCGAGAGCGGACGGCGTGCCACCTGAATCATGTTCTCGACTTTTTTGGGCGGTACTTCGAGAGCATTCGCAAGTTCTTCGACGGACGGTTCCCTTCCCAGTCTTTGGGTAAGTTGGTGTTGAACGCGTAACAACTTATTGATTTGATCGCCCATGTGTACTGGAACACGAATTGTGCGCCCCTGGTCGGCGATCGCTCGGGTGACAGCCTGGCGGATCCACCAAGTAGCATAAGTAGAAAATTTATGCCCACGGCGGTAATCGAATTTCTTTGTAGCCCGGATTAGACCAATGTTGCCTTCTTGGATCAAATCCAAGAAGGGGACACCTCGACCCATATATTTTTTAGCAACAGAAATCACGAGACGCGAGTTTGCTGTGATTAGATGTTCACGAGCTGCCCATCCATCTTCAATCAGTAGGCGAAGTTCCTGCCTGCGGCGAGGGCTGGCATTGCCTTTGGCAAGTTCTTCGCGAGCTATACGGCCTCGCTCAATGCGTTGCGCTAATTCAACTTCTTCTTCTGCGGTTAGTAATGGAACACGACTGACTTCTTTAAGGTAAAGGCCAATGGTGTCATCGGTATCGATGTTTGCCAGGTAATCATCAATATCAAGCTCCGGCTCAGGTTCAGCCGCTTCTTCTGGTAAGGCCAGATCATCTTCACTTGGTTCAGTGGTAGTAGTGTCTTCCACGAAAGGAATACCCGCACTTAATAGTGCAGCAAAAGCCTCCTCTAGTTGTTCAACATCTTGTTCCGCTTCTGGGAAAAAATGTAGAATATCATCGAGAGTAACATAAGACTTTTGCCGTCCGAGTTCAATCAGCCGGGCTATGGGGGAATATTCTTCTTCCTCTTCCACAATCAACAGAGGTTCATCCATGCGTTTATCCTATTCATCATTAATATCAAAAACAGAATACTCTCTTTTGGGAGTTAATTCAATAGCTAATAGAAGTTGCCTTGATTTTCGTATGTTTTTAACCCAAAAGCTCCAGAAAAGTTATAAAATATGGTTTTTGGAAATACGATTGTTGGTAGTATGCCGGCTCATTTCAGTAAGGGTGGTTCAGAAAAATTGAGGATCAATGAGTCAACTTCACTTTTGCTAATAATGTAGATCATATTGTTTGGAGCCTCAACATAATAACCGCTGCCCGTAACGGTTTCTTTTCCTAGCTTTATGCTAAAAATGGATGAATCTGCTAATTTGCAGGAAATGAAAAAAAGCGGGTTATTCAACCCCGTGCCTATGGAGTCTGGAATTGTTTCGAGTTTTTTAATAATCCGCAGAGTTAATAGCTGACCAACTGCAGATTCTGCCAGACTCTCGTCGGCCGGACCGCTGATATCACCTTTCACCAGCCATTGTCCATTTTCTTTTGCAATTGTGATCGTTTTTCCTGCTGAATTTCGTATGGATAAGAGGCTTATCGGGCCCTTGTCTGGTGTAATGAGGGCTCCAGTTTCCATCGATGGAATGGACGTGCTGGAGGTAGATAGTATATTTTGGAAAGCATTATCTGGTTGTTGCATATACCAGGCAAATGTGCCGAGAATTACGAAAATAAGAATCAGGATTACTGTGGAACGACGCATATATTAATTAACCTTTTTTGCGTCTGGAATACCAGGTAGAAAAGCCGCCGGCAATAATTAATAGGGGAATCGCACAAAGAGATATGAGGATTATACCTATTAGGCCAATACTACCCGGAGGATTATATGTGCGTGTAGTGTTATTTTTTGGAGTCAGGCTGATCAATTGTTCCTGTTGAGTTGCCCAGTCAATCGAGTTGAGTAAAATATCGCCATTTCCAAGTTTGTAGAGTGCATCCGAAGCGAATTCAGAATCACCAAAAACTACCAAGCGCGCTTTGCTGGTTGAATTTTCGGCCGCAGCGGCGAGAACAAGCGGACCAGGTACATCATTTGTTTGATCGTAGGAAACCTGGTTGCTCTGAATTGTCGAGAAATCAGTCTCTCCCCAAGCATCACTATAGGTTTTGGCGAGTGGCGTAAGTGTAATTTCTTGTGTGTTGTCAGATAATATAAGTGACTGGGTTGTGAAAAACCTGGAATTGACACCACGTAAATTATTCGTAATAGGATGTTCGGCGTAATTTAAGGGATCAGCATAAACCAGCAGTGGGGGATTCGCATTCGGGTCATATACGATATCGTTTTGCTGGTTAATGCCCCAGGAAACCAACAAGTCGGTCATTGGGTCGAAGTTTTCGCCGAATTTCGTCAGTGCACGAGGTTTCTCCATTACGATCAACGCGCCACCTTGATTGAGGTAGGTCTGTAATATTTTGACTTCATCACTTAGTAGTGGGGTTTGTGGCCCGGGGATGATAATGGCGTTGGCGTCTGAAGGAACTGCGCCATTACTTCCAAGGTTCAGAGATTTGACTGTGTAATTTTTGTTTACCAGTGCAGTTCTAACCAATGAATAGGAAGTGTCGCCAGCTTTTTCCGTATCTGCTTCACCATGACCTGTCATAAAATAAACTACACGTTTTTCAGGGTTTATCAATCGGACTACTGCCACATCCAACCCTTCTTCGTCTGCATAGCTAACCATTTCCTTCTGATTTGCCATGAGCAGGACGATTGTTCCATCGCGGTCTACGCCATCTTGTTGGGCAGCAACCGGGTTTGTTTCAGGGTCGATAAATTCGTAAGTAAACTTACCTGAACCATATTGCTTGAAATTTTCGAGGAGCTTGCGCGCCTGGCCTGTTTCGGCGCGAGTCGTAAAGTATGCCTTGGCAGTTACAGGTTGAGGTAAGGCTTTTAGCATTGCAATTGTTTCTGGCGCAAGGGTATTCTTTTGGCTTTCAGTCAAATCCCAACTTTTTGGGTTCTGAAAGGCCAAAAGGTTGATAAAAAATATAATTCCCAGGAAGGCGACCAGCATAATGAAGGCATTGCTGCCATATTGCACCTGTCGTCCTACCAGGAACTTACGTGTCCGGCTGGGATCCATAAATGCAGTTAATGCCAACCCTAATATGAAAACGCTCAGACAGACCCAAATTGCGCGATCGAATAAATCTGGGCTTGCTGGTTGGTAGACCCCTGCGCTGATCAAACCGCGAATAACAAGCACGGTGATTAATGATAAAACCGATAACCCGGATAAAACAAGTCCCATGAGTGCAAAACGACGCGGATCGGTTTTCATTAGCGCCACCTCCGAACTTCAACCGCTGTGGAGCCAATAAATAAGCCCAGACCAGTGAGGCTTAAGAAGTAAATTACACTTGAGAGCTTGATGACGCCCTCATTGAAATTATTGTAGACCTGGGCGCTCATGTCTAGGTATGCGAACACTTCGCCGCCGGATGGCAGAATATTGGCTGGTGCACCAATCAGCCACCAAAGAACTACAAATAATACCAACGTGGTGAAAAAGGCAGCAATTTGATTTTCGAATAATGCAGAAATACCAACACCTAGCCCAAGCAAGGCACCTGCCGCTAGAATGACCCCGATGTAACCGGCAATCAATTGCATCTGGTCAATTCCGGGTTTTACCATCTGGTTCAACATAAGTGGAAACACCAGTGAAATACCAATCAGGACAAGGATAAAAAGAAAAGCCCCCAGCCATTTGCCGATGACAAGTTCATAATCGCGGATTGGGGCAGTCATTAGCAGTTCCATTGTACCCATGCGTACCTCATCGGCAACCAGTCTCATTGTCAAAGCAGGGATTGCCAGCATGAGCATAAAAGCCATGGGGCCGGTGACAATACGCGCATCTGGAGCACTGGTGATCCCATATGGATTATTTGAAAAACTTAAAATATTTAATACGAAAATCAGACCGATAATTGACAACACTAAGAAGGCTACTGTATATGCCACAGGGCTGGAAAAGTAATTATTAAATTCCCGTTTCGCAATTGTCCAAATATTACGCATAGATTACTCCGCTGTTGCTGGTGCTTCACTCCGTGTTAGTTCGAGGAAGATTTCTTCGAGACTCAAGTTGATCGGATTCATTTCAAGTAGGTCGTAATTTAAATTAATAGCCAAACGGGCAACTTCAGGGCGCAAGTCTTTTCCTGGGGCAAACTGAAATTCTAGTGTTCCTTCTCCCGGGATTTGCAACACATCCTGAATACCGCTGATCTGCCGAATTTTGCTTGCCAGATCATCAGCTTCTCCCCGCACGCGGAGATGAACTCGCTCGGCTCCGGCCAGGCGCGATTGGAGATTCTCAGGTGTATCCTCGACAACTATTTTGCCCTTATTAATGATAAGTATTCGGTCGCAAAGTTGCTGTGCTTCAGAAAGGATGTGGGTGGAAAGTAAAACAGTGCGTTCTTTGCCAATCTCTCTGATGAGATTCCGAACCTCGATAATTTGGGCAGGATCAAGCCCGATGGTAGGTTCATCCAGGATAAGTACCTCGGGTTTATGTAATAGGGCCTGCGCCAGACCGATCCGTTGCCTCATACCTTTGGACAGGTTTCCTATATAGCCGTTGGCCCGATCCGCAAGCCCAACCATTTCAAGTGTTTCATCGATTGCATCATCAGCGTTCGGTAAATGACGCAGATCGGCAAAAAACTGCAGGTAATCATATAGTGTCATATCTGTGTAAAGAGGTACTGTTTCCGGTAGGTAGCCTACCCGCTTACGAACCTCTATAGATTCATTGACAATATCGAATCCGGCAATATTCGCAGAACCGCTTGACGGTGGCATGTAACCAGTGAGCATGCGCATTGTTGTAGTTTTACCGGCGCCATTCGGACCAAGGAATCCCAAAATTTCTCCCTGTCTGGCCTCAAAACTTATGCCATCGACGGCTCGGCGTTCCCCAAAATTTTTGGATAAATTATTGACTCTTATCATACAGATACCCTGATCTTGGAAATTGGCGAAACAAAAGGCACGGCGGCCCATAGGCTGCGGTGCCAGGATTGGAAAGGCAATCATGAACCGGTTATCACTATACAACAAATACAAATAAAAAGTCAAGCACAAGTTAAATTTCTAATAAAATGCTAATCTTTTCTTGTGGATTTAATGTGATTATTGTACATAGTGGTGCTTTTTCTTGACCATAATTCCCTTCCATTGTACAATTTTTACATAAGAACTTCTAAATTGTGTCGGGTTCTTACAAATTTCTTGCGGGAGGGCACCGAATGTATCAAATTGAAGGCTTGACAACTTTTGAAACGATCGCAATTTGGGCTGTTTTTGGAATTGCGATCGTCGGTCTTGGATATGCCTGGCTTCTGCGTTCTCAGATCATGCGGGAAGATAAGGGCACGGCAAAAATGCAGGAAGTTTGGGGGGCGATTAAGGATGGTGCAGATGCGTACCTTGCTCAACAGCTAAAATCGATTTTGCCTCTAATCGGTATACTAACTATCGCACTATTCTTTTCCGTTTACATTGTTCCGCCCAGTCCTGAGGCAATGGATCGATTCAAAGGAATGGACCAGAGTCAGGTACGCTTGATCATTGGTATAGCCCGCGCTGTTGCCTTTGTGATGGGGGCTGGTTTTTCTCTCACAGTTGGGCAAATTGGTATGCGGATGGCAGTCCAGGGTAATGTGCGAGTCGCCTCGGCTTCGAGACGTTCATTCTCAGATGCCCTGCGTATCGCTTATCGCACCGGTACTATCACAGGAATGCTCACCGATGGACTTGGTTTGCTGGGCGGGACGGTGATTTTTATTATTTTGGGTATTGCAGCTCCAGATGCATTGCTTGGATTTGGTTTTGGTGGAACGCTATTGGCCTTATTTATGCGGGTTGGCGGTGGAATTTTTACCAAGGCGGCGGATGTTGGCGCTGACCTCGTTGGAAAGGTCGAGGCTGGTATTCCAGAGGATGATCCTCGCAACCCTGC
>CAINXK010000322.1 GCA_903854805.1 uncultured Anaerolineae bacterium | reverse complement strand
TTTGTTGCGGTGAAACATCTTTTATTCGGAAAGATCTATTTCCTGCAAGAAGCCTTATAACTACCTTGCTTTTTGCAACCCTAATTAATTCCGAGAACGGTTTAGATATCGAAGGAAGGTGCAGAAAGACGTTGTTGCATATCACTACATCATATGAGGAGTCCTCGAGCTTAATATCATATATATCTGAAACCATAAACTCGCTCTTGCTATCATTTTCAAAAGCTTTTTTTGCTCGACTGACATAGTTTTCAGTTGCATCAATACCGAGATATGAAAAATCATTACCAATTTCTCTTCTCAAGCTTTTCAAATAGTGTCCAGCACCACATCCGACATCTAGTATTTTCGCGCCAGAGGACATATATTTCTTAATCACACGTGCAATTTTTTTACTACTCTCCATTTCCGGAAGTTCACCAATAGCACGTTTGTACAATACCTCGCCATACTTCTCATCTTTATCCCATACTTTCCATGTGTTATCCATTTTTTATTTCCAAAAAAGAGTTTGTTAAAAATTTAATATTTTACGAAGTCAGTACTGAGGCTTTTTAAGGCAAAATTCAGCCAAATACCAATCCCATTCTGTATCTATATCGATTGCCTCTTTATATGTGTCAATTAGAAGAGGTGACGTGTTCGAATCGATAAAGGATTGGTTGTGACGTAGATTCATTGGTGATGAAAGGTATAGGCACCCGTTTACCACAAACGCCTCTGGTAGGTCTTGGGAACGAGTTTGGAGGCCATTACCTTCCATAAATGGCGCAAGGGAATTCCCCTCAATCTTGAAGGTCCACATTGGGTGAGCAGGGGATAGGGAGACACCGAGCACGGAATGCTGGCCATTTGTTTTGAAAAGTGCAATTCCCTTGCGCACAGTTTCTTTAGTTCGAAACGGCGATGTTGGCTGCAAAAGGAGAAGCCCGTTAACGGGGCCTTTCTCAGCTTCATACCAATTCAGCGCATGTAGCGCTACATCGATAGAGGTTGCCGTATCGGTTGCCAGCCCTTCTGGACGAAGCCACGGCACATAGGCACCAGCTGCTGCAGCTATCGCTGCGATCGCAGGGTCGTCCGTTGAAACGAGAATGTCGCAGATTTCTGGAATGCCTTTAGCAACGTCGACGGACCAAACGATCAAAGGTTTTCCTCCGAGTACCCGAACGTTCTTCCCTGGCAGTCGTTTGGATCCTCCGCGTGCAGTGATCAAGGCAAGAATTTTCATTGCGAAATGAACCTGTGGAGTATTTTCAGACCAACTTCCCCGCTCTTCTCAGGGTGAAACTGGCAACCCGTTATTTGATCTCGCCCAATCGCCGCTGGGATCAGGTGACCACCATATACACAATCAGCTATGCGATGGGCAGGATTTGCGGGGACGGCCATGAAAGAGTGGACAAAATAGGCGGCATCGCCCGTTCGGTTATCCTGCAAGAGAGTTCGTTCCCACCCGTTAGCCGCAGCCGATAACTGTAGTGCGCTCCAGCCGATGTGGGGTATTTTTTGCGACTCACCCAATTGCGATTGGGTTGGCACCGGAATCACGCGCCCAGGGAT
>CAINXK010000321.1 GCA_903854805.1 uncultured Anaerolineae bacterium | reverse complement strand
GAAGGTCAGCGTGATAGAGCCAGGTTTGCAGAATGGCAGGTTGGAATTGCTTCAGGATTTTAATTAGTCGAATTAGTCCACCCAGGCCTGGGCTGCCTGGTGCCATTTCCAACGATGTGACTGGAACACCAAAGGCCCGGATTTTTTCTCCAATGGGCCCCATTGGGATCATTGACACAACTTGCATTTCGAACTTTTCCCGGTCCATGCTCTCCATGAGGCGCAAAAGCGCAATTTCAGCTCCGCCCATATTGAGACTGGTGATAAGGTGAAGGATGCGGATGGGTGACTTCATGAACCTATCCAGCAAGTTCACTAAAGGCTGTTTCATAAGCAGATGCCATTTTTTCGATCGAAAAATGATCTAGTACGCGCTGGCGAGCTCTTCTTCCAAGTTCAACCCGTTCATGTGTGCTCATTTGTAAAATAGTGCAAATCGAATCGGCCAAGGCCGAAGGGTTTTTGGAAGGAACTATCAGGCCAGTATCGCCGATAGCGAAAGCAGAATCACCCACGTCAGTCGCCACACACGGTATTCCGCAAGCCATCCCTTCTCCAATGACAACTGCGAGACCTTCACCATAGGATGACGATACAAGGATGTCAAACGCATTGTAAGCAGCCGCCATATCCTTATCGTCACAATCCTGAATCCATGTTAATTTATCTCGTTCCAATAAGGAATTTGCCAGTGTTTTTAGATCATTCAGATAGTCTATTGGTCCTCTGCCTATGCAAATAAATCGACTGTCAGGAAACTGTTTTGTTACTTGAGCAGCGGCGTTTAAAAAAGTGGGATGATCTTTCATCGGGTCAATCCTGCCAATGAGTCCAATAACTTTTTGATTTTCTCCGATTTCCCACTGATTTCGCATTCTGAGCCGTTCGGATTGGTTTGGCTGAAAGGTTTGAGTATCAATTCCGTTGTGAATCACACACATTTTTTTTGAAGAATACCCATGTGCGATGTTGTATTTTTCACCGGCGTTTGAATTGGCAATAATTCGGTTAGAAAAATGTGAAAGAAAAGCACCGGTTTTATAAACAAGTAGTGCAGTCCAATCATACCTTGAAAAATCAACAAATGAGGCGCTCGCCCCCAGGCTGGTTTTTATCCCAAGCAAATTTCCAGCTAGAACATTGAAAGAGTTTGGAACATCCAGGTAACTTTGGATGACATGAGGCTGGTACGCTCTAATAATGTTCAGAAGCTTTACAAAAAAAGAAATTAAATCCCAGCGGTTATTTTTATCAATTGATGTGATTCTTACTCCCGGCACATTTTCGAGTAAAGGTCGTAATTCGCCTCTATTGTAAAAAGTTACAATATGAATATCGAAGCGAGAATGATCCATGTTTTTTACCAATTCAACCATTTGGCGTTCTGCCCCACCGATTTCAAGTGAGCGCACTAAAAATAATATTCTATACATTTAGATATGACCTTTGGGATTCAATTCATTCTATCGGCGTTAAGTAATTGTCGCCCGGTTTTTGGTTATTCGGGAGAAATTTTTCGCGATTCGTAGAAAATTGCTGAGTGGCAGTTTCGTAGTCATCATGCCGGCCGATATCCAACCAGTAACCATCAAACGGATACATATTTACTTTTATATTTTCCTTGATCAATTTCAGAATTAGATCGGGTAGATCAAGGTGATCGCCCGGGGTGATGTATTTAAGGACTTCTGGTTGGAAAATATATATTCCTGTGCTGACGGAAAAATGGTAAGTCGGTTTTTCGACGTAATCGGTCACCCAGTTGTCATCGAAGTGTACGACGCCAAGATCGATTTTTAAATCACGCTGGTAAGCAGCAAGAGTTGCAATGGCTCCACGCTCGCAATGATTCTGCCAGAGGCTGCTGTAATTAATTGTTGTAAGCAAGTCCCCGTTCATCACGAGAAAAGGCTCAGCCAAATCTGAAACCAAGCCGATTGGACCAGCTGTGCCGAGAGGGGTTTCTTCACGGGAATACGAAATGTGAACCCCGAATTTACTACCATCTCCACAGAAGGCCATTAGTAATTCTGATAGATATCCAACAGCCAACGTGATATCCACGAATCCATAGTGGGCGAGTTGGCGTAGGACAACCTCCAGAATTGACATATCGCCAACTGGCATAAGTGGTTTTGGCAAAACAGTTGTATACGGAGCCAGGCGAGTGCCTTTGCCTCCAGCCAAGATAATTGCTTTCATGAATGTACTCTCTTATACGGTGTATTGATCCGGCTTAAAAAGATCTATATGGTTTTTGATCCATTCGATTGTTAAACCCAATCCTTGATCCAGTGAAACTTTTGGCGTCCAGCCCATCAAAGTCTGAGCTTTTATATTTGATGCGTGTAGTTCCATTACTTCGCTTTTTTCAGGTCTTAGGCGTTGGGACTCTGCTACGACCTTTCCGTTTTTTCCCATAATCTGGAAAATTTTCTCCGCAAGGGCGCCTATTGTGATGGCTGAATTATTTCCGACATTTATTTCCTCCCCAAGAATATCTTCGGTTGTCGCAATTCGTATAAAACCGTCAACAGTGTCGGTCACATAGGTGAAGTCGCGCCATGGCTCTAAACTTCCCAACCGGACCTCGTCCCTAATTAATGCTTGGGAGATAATGGTGGGAATGACTGCTCGTGCAGACTGGCGCGGTCCGTAGGTGTTGAACGGACGCAAAGTAACCACGGGGACATTAAAGGCTCGATAAAAGCTCTCGGCGATTTTATCGGCTCCGATCTTGCTGGCCGAATATGGCGATTGTCCTTGGAGCGGATGCGCTTCATCGATAGGTGTGTAAAGTGCCGTGCCGTACACCTCACTCGTTGAAGTGTGAACTACCCTGCGGATCCCGAGGTCTTGTGCGGCTTTTAGCACATTCAATGTTCCTATGATATTAGTTTCTATTACTTCGCGTGGGTGGACATAAGAATATGGAATAGCGATTAGCGCTCCCAGGTGGAAGATTGTATCCACTTTTTTGGAAGCTGATCGGATTGCATCCATATCCCGTAGATCACCATGAATGATCTCAAGACTGGAAATAGTCTCTTTTGAGAGGTGTTTGATGAGACCGATATCGTTGCGAGAATTGTAGCGAATAAAGGCACGTACATGCGCGCCTTCACTTGCCAAACGTTCAACCAGATGGCTGGCGATGAAACCGCCTGCTCCTGTGACTAGTACCTGTTTGTCTTGCCAGTGAAACATATATTTACTCCGCGCTCGGTTGTATTCGTTTTCGCCAGTCATTTAAAAGATCTGAAAGCGATTGTTGTAATGCTATTTTGGGTTGCCAGCCAACAGTTCGTTCAATTAGTTTTGCACTTCCAACCTGGATGGGCACATCGTTTTTTTGCATTCTTGATTTATCGAATTCAATGGTCAATGGTTTCGTGGCCATGCCAAGCAGATTGTTTAGACAGGTTTGAATGGAAACCGCCTGCCCCGAACAAACATTATAGGTTCCACCGGCTACGCCATTTTTGGCGAGTAATTCATAAGCATAAACTGCATCTCGAACATCGACAAAATCCCTTTGTGCGCTCAAATTGCCTGTCTTGATGGGTTTGGCATGTGGATGGATCTCGTCTAGTGCAATCTGGCGGGCGAAAGCAGAGCAAGCTAATTCGGGAGATTGTCCAGGTCCAATTAAGTTAAAAGTGCGAATAATGATGACAGGAAAATCGTAGGCCAGAAAAAAACGTCGCGCGACCATTTCCTGACCTAATTTGCTGATCGCATAATCAGTGATTGGGCGGAGAGCGAAGTGTTCGCTAATCGGTCGTTTACCGTACCCAGAGCCATAGACAGCGCTCGAACTCGCTATGATAATCCGGGGCTTGTATCCTGTTTCTGCAATGGCCTCAAATAATGAGAGTGTGCCCAGTATATGTGTGTTGTAGTAATCTTTTAATGATTTGGATTTAATCACTCCCGCAAGGTGAAAGATAACGTCTGGCTGGCTATGGTTAATGCAATTTACAAGAGCAGCCTGATCCTGGATGTTTCCGATAAAAATGCCAGGTCCATTTTTGGATCCGTGCTGATCGAATCCAGATATTTTCCAATTATTGGAATCCAAATGATTATATAAAGAACCACCTACAAATCCGGTAATGCCGGTTACAAGCGCATGCATTTAAATTTGATCGCCTTTTTCTTTCGAAGTGTGCGGCATTATACCTCAGAGGATTATGTTCCCGGGGGCAAGTTAAAAGTTGGGATTTGGGTCCCATTTGGGAGTGTGCGAGAAAAGTAGAATGGTTCTCTGCTTTCAAGAAGATGATAGACAGCTGATAGGAGTGGGGCTAGCCCAAAAAAATGCAGGTTACGACGTGCCTTTTGGGCATACACTCCCTGACCGGCGGTGGCCAGGGCTAATTCGTTTTTAGCTGCCATAAATATCCTGCGGCGAAGAAGTTGAATTGCGCGTGAGTAATGCATTGAAGCTTGCCTCTCATCAGCTATTGTTTCAATGGATGGCATATTGGCAATATTCGTGTATTCATCTTCCCATTTGGATATTTCCTTACTATAGCGGACGCGCTCAGATTTTAGTTTTAAGAATAATTTTATTAATTTTATTTGCCGTGTATGAGCACCAGCCGAAATTCCGCCAATGGAACGCCAATAATAATATCCTAAATTTCTACACATTCCAAGACGTGTAATTTCGCTCATGCGTAGCCATAAATCAAAATCCTCTGCGAAAGATCCTCTGTATCCCCCGGTCTTATGGAAAAGCTCGGAACGCCCCATAATGGATCCGTGCACGAAAGGGTTCATTCCCTTTTCTAAGTAACCTGTCAGGCGGGCAGGATCGTCAGGAAGTTCTAACGAGAACAGTGGTCCCAGGCTTGAATCAATAAACCAAGTCCACGAGCCACATAACCCAATTTGTGGTTTCGAATCTAAATATTTAACCTGTTCAGCCAAGCGAGTTGGATGACTGGCATCATCGGCATCCTGGCGTGCCAGGTATTTACCACGAGCATGTTCCATCGCTTTATTAAGTGTTATGCCCAGTGCGCCGGCATTATTTTCGTGGAAAACCCGGATACGTTTGTCTGCTTGAGCATAGGAATCCAACATTTCACCGGAGCCATCAACCGACCCATCATCCAATGCTATTATTTCGAAATCGGGATAGGTTTGGTTAAGAAGGCTATTCATTGAGCGAGGTAAATCATCAATCGCATTAAATACAGGGAGTAATATTGAAACAGTTGGCATTATTGCTCCACGCGGTTTTTGAAAAAATAAATTAGTATGGTCTATATACTGATATTTGGAAGGAAATATTATTGTGTTCTACTTCCTTTTGCTGAAAAAATCGCGGTTCAAGTTACTCCATTGTGAGAAAATTATTGAACGGATCCAATGAAGGCTGAAATGTCTTTTTCAACTAGCGGCCCGCGCCGGTATTTTTGGCTTTTCCAGTCAAGTCCGATCAAATGTTTAATTAATATAATAAAATGGCCTACTAAATGCCTCCAATTTTTGGTAATCCTCCTTTCTTCGATTTCTCCAGGATTTAATCGTCCCTTTTTACTAAAAGGTGATTGCATCGAACTGCGCTTAACGAAAGCGACATGGACACACCTAAAATATGAATTTTCCCAGGTGTGTTCAGTGTGAAGGTAACGCCTCAACCCAAGATGGTATCCTGGCCGAAATTTTATTTTACCGCCATGAACGCGTTCAGGACAATCGGTCCAACTTTCGATCATGGAAAAGTTGAACAACCTGGCGCCGGCGCGAGATGGGGGGGCGAGGTACCCTTTGGCAGTTTTATTCGTATAATCAACGGAGACGCAGTTCAAGGTATTGCAGAAAATATTCCAGTCTTGGTCGAAGAGTCCTTCCTGCAGATTTTTTCTCATTATTGCCAGCCCGGCAGGATCGTAAATCTCATCACCATCGACAACAAATATCCAAGCCGGTGTCCCAGCAAATTTTTCAATTACTTTGTGGGATTCGGTTGGGTGAACGATTTTACTAAGTTGAATGTGATGATATTCCTTGGTAAGTTTATTTACGATTTCAAAAGTTTGATCTTGAGAATTGTGGTCTGTGACGATTATCAAATCGCAAAAATTTACAATATTGCGAATGGTTTTCTCAATATGCAGATCTTCGTTTTTTATTAAGATAATTCCAACAATTTGTTTTGTTGTCATTCTTGATTCTCCGAATTAGTTTTGTGGAGATCACTTCTGGCATCTTGCAACACTGGCAGAGGTAAAAAGACCAGCCCTATGATTAATAACGCTGATAATTCAGTCGAAAACATGTATCGGAAGTCATTGGCATAATTTACTAGAAACATTACTGCGGTCTGGATTATGATCGGAATAGAAATTAAAAACAAATTTCTCGTTCCGCCTTTTAATACTACAATACCCTGGCAATAGATCAAAATCAAAAGGTAAAAAGCGGGTCTCCAAATTAACGGTGTGTCGGGCTGCGGTACCGGTAAAGCAAAAACAAGGGCAGGCAGTAAAGTGTGGCTGGTAATTCCAAACTCATTCGGCATGCCATATTGCCTGCCTTGCATAGGTATTGTGTATATTGACGAGTCCGGATTTACCTTCCAAAAGATTTCGGAGGCACAAAGCGTATGCTTTATGTCAACCATTGGGTCCTTGAAAAATAATTTAAGTGCAATTTGGGCCGGGCGGGGATCGTTTATGGAAAAGAAATCAAATGGAATTGGCCCATCCATGTTGCGGATTTCGCTGTTCCCACAGGCATAAGGCCATTTCTGGATTGGGATTAATCGATCGAGGTATGCCAGATCATCTTTATCAATCGCTGTGCCGGCTTTTATGTG
>CAINXK010000320.1 GCA_903854805.1 uncultured Anaerolineae bacterium | reverse complement strand
TGCTCATTATGATTCCGCTGACCTACCTCCTGGGATTGATCGGGATTTGGTCAGGTAATGTGCATGGGCAGGCAGCTTTTGAAGGCAAATATTTCATGTTGGCCTATTTCAGCGTCTGTGTCGTCACGTTCATTGTTTTTCAATTTCAGAAAAAGACCCAATCCAAATTATAAATACAAAGAAGAGTATCCAAATGTCAACAGGCTACATCGTCATCTCCGTTATCTTTGTTCTGCTCTATCTTGCTTTTTTGTTCTGGTACGGAGGCCGGGGCAAACCACTATCCCAAGCGGAGGTGGAAAACCTGCTTACCGAGATGAAACATCGGGCTGGGAAGCAGGCCCAAACTGAAGAGTCCCCCATCTTCGACCAATTCCGCGAACTGGCAAAAAGTGACGACGGACAAGAATACTACATGGCCAACCTGCTCAAGTTCCGCCAAAAGGCGCTCTACCCGGCAGGGAATTCTTTTGGGGATGACCCGATGGCTGCCAATGACCGCTACAACCGGGCCATTGTCCCGCTGTTGCTCAAACATGGCGGGCACCCGGTTTTCCTCGGCCAGGTTCAGGGACGCTTCCTCCACCCGGATGGCGCGGATGATTGGGATCAGGTTGGTATCGTGCGCTATCGCAGCCGCCGGGATATGTTTAAAATGGCAATCGAAATCGCTGGGCTGGGAGTCGACCTCCACAAATGGGCCGCGTTGGAGAAAACCCAGGTTTTCCCGGTCAGACCTTTGATTAGTCTGGCTTTCGTCAGGATAACTGTCGCAGTTATCCTGACCATGATTGTACTGATTGCATCCATCCTTGGGCCTTTGGTCAGCTTTGGTTTATTTTGACGGCAGATCGACTGACTGTGGAGCGATTTATATGTAACAGAATATTTGCTGGATAGCAACGGGCCTTACGATGCAGCTTACTTCCACGCACAACAGGCTATTGAAAAAGCGCTTAAAGCCTTGTTGGCTAAAAGTGGTCAACCTATTCCACGGACTCACGACTTGGACGAACTCCAGGGCACCTGTAACCTGGCCCAGCCAATCCCGGGACTTAAATTACTGGGCGTATCTAAAGCCACTGATTATGCTGTTCAACTGCGCTACGATACCGAATTTTGGCCAGAAAAAGAAACCGCAATCCAAGCCCATGCCCTGGCGCAGCAAGTGGTAGCGAACATGACCATTGCGTTCGAGTAACAACCAAACAGACGACAGATCCCAGAATCAAAACCTGAGAGGCTGGATAAAACCAGCCTCTCAGGTTTTTAACACCCAGCCTTATTGTGACTCCAAAGGGGATACGTATCAATTATGTAATGGATTTTTGAGAGAGTCGCTTTGGCCAGAACATCCTCAAAAAGAGAAATTAAGAATTTTTCGTCATTTTTCCTTTATCTGCGGCAGCGGCATTTGCACGGGCATCAGCCCGATCGCGGGCCATCTCTTCGACAGAGCGGACATGCAGGCGCGCAGCACCTGCAAATTGGCGGGTTTTAACGCGAGTGCCGTTCTTTTCAGCCTGTTCCAGACGGTCTTGCGCAGCTGGAATTTCAGCGGCGAACTGCGGAAGCCACTCAGCCTGGGCAATCAGCATTTCATCGGTCATTTGCCAGACTTCTTCAGGGTTACAGACAGCGCCCACCAGCGGGTCGTGCAGCATGGCTTGTTTGAGCAGGGTCACATCACCGTGCACAAGGGCTTCGACGCCCATCTGCTGAACGCGCACGCTGGCCGAGCAGGTCGCGGCACATGCCAGGGGCAGGTCACCAACGACCGGGTAATGGATCCCGGTGCGGTCTACATAACCAGGGATTTCAATCGCGCAGCCATCCGGCAGATTGGTGATGTGCCCGCGATTGATGGTGTTAAAGTGGCCGCGATAGATACGTCCGGTTTCAAGACCTTCGATAATGTAGGAGCCATGTTCTTCGCTGCGTTTGGCGAGCGGAATTTTCGTCGGCTCTTCGGCCAGCCACTGTGGGAAATCCGTATTGAACCAATTGCGGCCTTCGGTGCAGACGCGCAGGTAGCCACCGGTTTCACCGTTAATCCAACTCGACAGGTCAATCCATTGGGGAATCTCAGCCAGGCGCTTGCGGTACCAGGGCAGATACTCACTCAGGTGGCCGTTTGATTCGGTCGAGTAATAGCCAAAGCGTTTAAGCACATCAATGCGGACTTTTTCGGTGCGGGAATAATCCGGGTGTTGCTCGAATAGTTCCGCCAGCAGCGGAATCATATTGTGCCCGCGCCATTCGGCCTTCACAAACCAGGTCTGGTGGTTCAACCCGGCGGCGATCACATCCAATTCATCGCGGTGCATTTCGTAATCTTGCGGGATCAATCCTTCGCGCTTGGCCCACATCTCGGTACAGCTCGTGATCTGCCAGTGTGCGCCCTGCACCCCATGACACAAACCAACAGTTTGCACGCCTCCGTACTGATTGCAAGCCCAGGTATTCATCGCCATCGGGTTGGAGTAGTTCAGAAAAATTGCGCCAGGTTTGGCCACTTCGCGGATGTCTTTGCAGAAGTCGAGCAGTTCGATGGCGGTGCGCTGGGCGTACATAATCCCGCCCGCACAGATGGTATCGCCAACACACTGGTCAACACCATACTTCAACGGAATGTCGATATCAGTCTGAAAGGCTTCCAGCCCACCCTGGCGGATAGTCGAGATGACATAATCCGCATCCGCGATGGCGGCACGGCGGTCAAGGCTAGCCGAGACCCTGGCAGGGAGGTTGTTGGCACGCACATCGCGGTCGCTTAACTGGTAGAT
>CAINXK010000319.1 GCA_903854805.1 uncultured Anaerolineae bacterium | reverse complement strand
TTTTCGAACGTACTTCGGGGCTCAAAAAGTCATAGGATTAGGAGTACACCTGAACCGCATATTTGTTAAATGTGAAGAAGCTGGAATCAAACCTTCCGTCACTTCCGATGGCTTGCGATTAGGAATAAGGAGACTCCTTCATGAATTTGGGCCAAAAGAGGCGCGAGTGCGGATTTGTCTATCTCTCTCGGATCAGCCTGGGCAAATCTTTGTTTTGATAGAGAACTTTAAACCCGTTGACGAGGATATAATTCAACATGGTGTAAGTGTAGTTACAACTGGAATCGTTAGGACTGATCCGCGCATAAAGTCAACAGAATTTATTAATAAAAGTCAGATGGAGCGCCAAACCTTGGCGGCCAAAGGTATTTACGAAGCATTGATAACGCGAAACGAACAAATTATGGAAGGAATGACCAGTAATTTCTATGCGGTCCAAAATTCAAAAGTTATCACCGCCCGGAATGGAATTCTTCTTGGGGTAACACGTCGGGTAATTCTACGACTTATTCGGGTGCAAGCTATGCTTATTGAATACAGATCGTTGCGCATAGCTGAACTTCCGTCAATAGATGAGGCGTTTATTACCAGCAGTTCTCGAGGTGTAGTGCCAGTAGTTTGTATCAATGGCATAACAGTGGGGGAGGGGAAGCCGGGAAATATAACAAATCTGCTAAGAGCCACTTATGATACTTATGTTGCCCAAAAAGCCGAAACAATCTAAATTACATGAGTTAAGTTATTAATCCATTTTCGCGATAAATATCGCCTGAGTCCGAAAAAGAATTTCGTGATCTCTTCTGATAGTATCAGAAAATAAACCCACTGGATTGGAAGCATAAAATAAAATGCTCCCAATGCAGCCAAGGGTACTCCAATCAGCCAAATAACTAGCCCGTCCAACACAAGGGAATACATAGTATCCCCTCCGCTTCGTAATATGCCGGTGATGATAACCATGTTTGATGCTCGCATCCAGATTACAAATGCCGCAATGGTCATAATTTGATATGCGTTCTCTGCAACTTTCGGCGAAACATTGTATATGCTGAGAATTGGGCCTCGCAAAAGAAAAACAAAAAATCCCACCACCAACCCAAAAGATATTGCCAGTCCAATCGATCTGCCAGCGTATTTTTGAGCTTGTACCAGCTCGTGAGACCCAATTTTATTGCCAACAAGAATGGCAGTTGCATTTCCTAAACCAATAAAAAATATAAAAGCCATGTTATCTATGGTGCTGAAGATGTTGATTGCAGCGATAGATTCTGTTCCCATGCGCGCATAAATAATATTATAAGTTGTGATACCAAATGACCAGAATATCTCGTTGATTGCCACAGGGATAACCGGTCTCATGATCTTCCATGTAAATGACCAATCGAAGTACAGGAGCTCACTCAATGTAACAGCTGCTACAGAATCCTTTTGAAGGTAAATGCCAATTAAGAGGATGGCACATTCTATTCCGCGAGCAATAATTATGGCGATGGCAGCACCATTGACGCTATAAGCTGGTAAGCCATATTTTCCGAAGACAAGTGCATAGGTAAGTATGGCATTAATAAGCAATGAAATGACCGAGGCGGCTACTGGCAATCGGACATTTCCAGTAGAACGTAAAATAAATACGTATCCAAAAGTGATAGCGAAAAAGAAAAAACTCCAGCTGAATATTCGTAAATATTCAGCCCCGACAGCAACCACGCGCTCATCTGTCGAATATATTTCTAAAACACTTGTAGAAAAGAATTGCGAGAAAATAAAAAATAACATTGCTGCGCCGAAGGAAAGCCGGAGGGATAATGCTAAAACTTTGCGAATATTTTTTATATCTCTTTTGCCCCAAAGTTGGGCAGCAAAAATACCAGTTCCGCTTCCCAACCCAAATAGAACCAGGTTAAGCAAGAAGAAAATCTGTCCAGCCAGTCCTACTGCAGCAACAGCTACGTCGCCCTTTTGCCCGATCATGATTACGCTTGCCATATTTAGTGCAGAAAAGACAAAATTCTGCAAAGTAATAGGTAGTGCTATTTTTCGGATTTGCGAAAAATAATCGGGGTCATTGTAATAGTCAATAACTCGCCTAAGCGGCGCTGTTAATAAAGCCAATTTTGTCTCCATCGCATAATTCCAATCAAAGTAAACCAATAAGTATAGGGTATTTGTCGAAATCACACGCAATTATTTTTCAGCATCAAATATCTCAAAATAGCCCTGGTCCAGTTCGTCATCAGATATGTGGGCATAGCGCTGGGTAACTGCGATATTTGCATGACGAGCCAATTCCTGTGCTAACTTCAAATTTCCCGATGCTCGCAATACAGTCGTGACGAAATAGTGGCGAAATGAATGTGGGGTGATTTTGCCTTTTGCTTCATCGCCGAGCACTTGTCGAATTCTTTCATCAACGATATTTCGACCGGTCGTGGGCGATATTGGTTTAATTTTTTTGCCGGCTCCTTTATCATGTCTGGCAAAGAGGGGCAGGGATGTCATAGATCGGCCTGAACTCCCATCGAGTTTGCTGCGAGCCTTTAAGTAATCCTTGATCGCAGTCATTGATCTTTTCGAAAAGCGAATAACCGCTTGTTTGTTGCCTTTACCGATAATGATAGCCCGGCCTTCATTCCAGTCTATGTCCCCACGTCTAAGGTTACATGCTTCGTGGACCCTAAGCCCGGTGTCTGCCAGCATAATCAGGAATGCCTTGTCACGTAAATCCCGGTAAATTTCAGGCTCGGTGGCGGAGATCGGCATACCCAGCACAAAATCAATGATTTGCTCAATCTCGTTGCGAGGAAATTGGGGTAATCGTTGTCCTAATCGCCGGCTACGCATTCGAACAATCTCTTTCGCGCGAGATAAGTTAATGTCAGAAATTTTTTCAGCAACGAGGAAATTAAAAAATCTTGTTACGGTTGCTGTATAGAGTTGTTCAGTTGCTGGAGAATAGTCTTTCAACGCATCCAGTAACCAAATCAGACTATCTTCGCGTATCTGGTTTGCAGGTAGGGATTTTTCATCCAAACCATTCTCTTGTAGGATCAGGCAATAAAAGCGTAATCCTTTCGCATAGCTAATAGAAGTATTGGCGCTTCGCGACTGTTCAACCATGCGAACAAATTTACTGACCGCATCTTGGGTAGATAGATCTGGTGTTGGGATAGGCATAGGTTTACGGTGGTAATTATTGGGTGACTATATTTTTACTTGGATAGAAAATAATACTTGTGTAACTACGGCTGGAAGAAATTGTTTATGAGCACTTGAGAAATACCATACAAACGATACATTCATCCGAATTGTAATATAGATTTGGTCAAAAATTCAATGCTTTCGGTAATAATACTTATCGAAAGCATTGATAGCTTGACGCTTATAAATGTCAAACAGCCCCCCACTCCAGTAAAAGATCGGATTACTACTTTTAGAATCTAATTTGGAAAAGTCAGTAATCCGGAAAGTAATTTATCGTATTATTTTCTGACTTCTTTCAATAAATATTTAGCACAGACTCCGCAACCTCCCCCACCCCAGCAAGCCCACCAAAACCTATGGCTTTGAAAAGAGAAATTAGTCTTCAGGAATAAAATTTATTTTACTGATCTAGTTCTGTCTAGGTCCTAGCAGATTCTTGGTAACATTTCTCCCATCAAAACATCAATTACACGTGTAGAACCAAGCATCGTTCTCATAATCACTCTCTTGGCTGGGTTTGGTTGGACTTCACCGATTATGACTGCATCCTCACCGTATTTTGTTTGGCGCATTACTGAGAGGACCTTATCAGCGTCTTCGTGCGCCAGGATTACGATCAGCCTGCCTTCATTGGCCACGTATAGTGGGTCAAAGCCGAGCATTTCACAAACTGCTGCTACGGCCGGGCGCACAGGAATACTCGATTCATCGAGAACAATACCTACATTTGATTGGTGGGCAATTTCATTTAAGGTGGTTGCTACCCCGCCGCGGGTCGGATCGCGAAGCACGTGGATGTTGTTACTAGCTTCCATTATCGCGGCGACCAGATGGTTGAGCGGCGCAGAATCACTCCTTACATCCGTTTCAAAACCCAATTCTCCACGGGCTGCCAACACTGCAATACCATGATCTCCGATTGGGCCACTTAATATAATGACATCGCCTGGGTTTGCCAGACTACCACTGACATTACAGCCTGGTCGAACGATTCCTATACCCGTTGTATTGATATATATACCATCAGCTTTGCCACGCTGAACAACTTTAGTGTCCCCACAGATAATTTGGATTCCGGCCTCATCTGCGGCAGATTTCATGGATGCTACCACTCGCTTTAGAATATCGATTTGTAAACCCTCTTCGAGAATAAAGCCAACACTCAAATAAAGCGGTTCGGCTCCCATCATTGAAACATCGTTTACGGTTCCACAAATCGAAAGGTGCCCAATATCTCCACCAGAAAAAAATAATGGCGAAACAACATGCGAATCTGTACTGATCGCCATACGGCCCTTGGGAATATCGATGACGGCCCCATCATCCCCAGTTCTCAATATGGGATTATCGAAAGCAGCAGCAAAAATTTTGGAGATTAAGTCAGCGCTCATCTTACCACCTGACCCGTGCCCCATAACAATTTGCTCATTATGCGTCAATGGAAGCGGGCATACAGCACCGTTGATATCTACTAAATCAGCCATCTTTTTTCCTACTCATTATCGTCCATATTTATGATAGGCAGCACAAGCGCCTTCTGATGAAACCATTGTAGCGCCAAGCGGATGCTCGGGCGTGCATTCGTTGCCAAAAGCACTGCAATCGTGTGGTTTTTTTCGCCCTTGCATGATCTGTCCAGCGATGCAAAGTGGAGATTCTTGCGGACGAATATCGCCGACATCAAAACGGATTTCAGCATTAAATTCATCAAACTCTGGGCGTAAACGCCAACCTGATACTGGTATGACCCCAATTCCTCGCCATGGCCGGTCACATTCCAAAAAAACACTATTAATAATATTTTGTGCCGTTTGATTACCTTCAAAGGTTACTGCACGGGAATAAGCATTCTCAATTTTATTCTGGCTCCCCTGTTCCAATGCTTGAACAACTTTATAAATCCCATTCACCAAATCGAGTGGTTCGAAGCCAGAAATTGCCATTGGAATTTTGTATTCATTCGCAAGTGCTGGATATTCATGGTATCCCATAACCGCGCAAACATGGCCTGCTAATAAGAACCCTTGTACCCGGTTCGATTTTGAGCTCAAAATTGCGCGGATGGCCGGGGGAACTCTTACATGAGAAACCAAAACACTAAAATTTTTCAAGCCTAAGGATTTGGCCTGAATTACTGACATTACATTCGCGGGTGCTGTAGTCTCAAACCCTATTGCAAAAAACACAACCTGCTTATCTGGATTTTCTTGCGCAATTTTAACTGCATCTAAGGGAGAATATACGACACGAACATCTCCACCCGATGCGCGAACCGAAAATAAATCAGTATTCGAACCTGGAACACGTAACATATCTCCGTAGGATGTAAATATGACATCTGAATGACTCGCTATCGCAAGCGCGCGATCTATCTGCTCCAAGGGCGTTACGCATACTGGACACCCTGGCCCGTGGACGAGTTCTATTTCTGCAGGCAAAAGTTGGTCAAGACCGTAGCGAACAATCGAATGAGTCTGACCACCACAAATTTCCATCAAAACCCAATGCTGGGTCACAATTCGTTTGATTTCTTCGATAACACCCTTGACCAAATGTGAATCGCGGAATTCCGTTACATATTTCATCAATTATTCCTGCTGGTTATTCGAGTGTCGGTTCCGGGCCTAATTCGTCATTCAAGTTCGCGATTTCGGTAAGCAAATCGAGTGTCTCCTTGGCTTCGGTTTCACTCAAAATGTTAAGAGCAAATCCCACATGAATGATTGTGTAATTACCAATTTGTGCTTCAGGGACATAGGCAAGACAAGTTTCGCGGGTTACTCCCCCGCCAAAATCGATCTTTCCCATCGAAAGCCCGTTTTTCTCGTAAATATCAATTATCTTTCCTGGTACTCCTAAGCACATAATACCTCCTAGTGTTTCATCGTATATGCGGCAATTATCGCCTGTCCGAGTGCCAATCCTCCGTCGTTCGAAGGCACTTTGTGATGAATAAAAACTGTAAAACCTTTTTGTTCAAGCAATCCAATTGTTTTATCTAAAAGAGTCATATTTTGCCAGACCCCACCCGAAAGTGCAACTTCTGACAAACTCGTATCACTCCTAATCTTATCGCAAACATCAGATACCATGTGGGCCAAGCCATTGTGGAATCTACCGGATATCGTTTCCACTGCCACCCCAGAATTGATGTCTGACAATAGTGCTTTAATTGCCAACAGCGGGTTAATTTCTCCATCACTATATTCGAATTCGTAACAGCCTTTTTCATTAAGATCAGCTATGGCTTCAAACTCGATTGCAGCTTGAGCTTCATAATTGGTTCTTTGACACACACCTACCAATGCTGCTGCTGCATCAAAAAACCGGCCAATGCTGGATGTGAGTGGAGAATTAATTCTATTTTCGAGTTGGCTTCGTAAAACTTTATGTTCTGATGGACTTAAATCATTACTTGGGGCTACTGCATCATTCCATTCTAAGTTTAGCGCGTAAAGCAAGCTCAAAGCTGTACGCGCTGGACGGCGGATTGATGTATCGCCACCTGGTAATGGAAAATATCGTAAATGCGCAGCTCGCTTATAGCCAGAGTAATCTGCTATCAAGAATTCGCCACCCCAAATAGCGCCATCATCTCCATAGCCACTTCCATCAAAGGATACTCCTATGACCGGGCGTGTACCTACGAAACCATGTTCAGCCATTAATGATGCAATATGTGCATGATGGTGCTGCACACCAATTGACGGAATGCCTTCCCGTTCGGTTCGCTCCACCGCATACCTGGTGGCCAGGTAATTTGGATGTAAATCGCTGGCAATTACTTCTGGCTTAACCCTGAATAATCGTTCAAAATGGGCAATACCATCCTCAAATGACTTGAGGGTTTCATAATTTTCCAAATCTCCAATATGATGACTTAAAAAGGCATAATTATTATTTGTAACACAAAAAACGTTTTTGAGTTCTGAGCCAGTGGCCAAGATCGGCAGCACACTCCAGGGCAACATAACTGGTAAAGGCGTGTAACCTCGAGATCGGCGTATTGGATAAATTTCTTTATTATAAACACGTACTACAGAATCGTCAGTTCTGATATGTATTTCTCTATCATGCATCAAGTAGGCATCCGCCAGATTCGCAAGGCGAATGCGAGCGTCGGTATTATCTGTACAAATCGGTTCGTCGGTAAAATTACCACTCGTCATCACCAACGCATCCGGATACCCTTTTTCCTTTTCGAGCAAAAGTGAATGAAGAGGAGTATACGGTAACATCACTCCAATAGTGCGTTGTCCAGGAGCAACATTTCCTGCGATCATCGATGTGGAACGTTTTCGTAGAAGTACTATTGGGTGAGCCGGCGACTCTAGTAAAGCAAGTTCGGCTTCATTTGCATGACAGTGGCGCGAGACTGTTTCTGCATCAGACATCATCACTGCAAAAGGCTTACTCACTCGCAATTTTCTGTTACGCAATTCCGAGACGGCGGTTTGATCCTTGGCGTTACATGCCAGATGAAATCCCCCCAGTCCTTTGATAGCGAGTATCTTACCTCCCAGGATCAATTTTCTGGTGCGTTGAATGGCTTCCTCGCCAATCTGGATCACGGAAGTTGTTTTATCGCCATCTGACGATTTGTATTGTTCAAACCAGATTTTAGGGCCACAAGTAGGGCATGCAATTGGTTGAGCGTGGAAACGTCGATTTGAAGGATCCTGGTATTCAACTTGGCATTCAGGACACATTTTGAACATAGACATGCTTGTATTTGGTCTGTCATATGGAATATCGTAAATGATCGTAAAGCGAGGGCCGCAGTTTGTGCAGTTGGTAAATGGATATCGATATCGACGATCTGCAGGATCATTTATTTCCTTTAAACAATCGGGACACAAAGCAACATCTGGAGATATCGGTTGGAAAACGGTCGGGTCAGCTTCAGAATGAAGAATTTCGAACTTGCTATACCCATTCACAGGGCATTCTGTGATTGATATCTGGTCAATGTTGGAAAGTGGTGGAGCATCAGACTTGAGCTGAGCAATGAAGGATTGAACTTGTTTTTCCAAACCTTCAACTTCAATTTCTAAACCAGCCGATGTATTCCGAACCCAGCCCCTTAATTCAGATTTCAATGCAAGATTGTAAACAAATGGGCGGAACCCAACCCCCTGAACAATGCCAGCAATATGGATATGTAATCCCCTCTTGTTATCCATACAATTTTGTATTAGTTAACAGCCAGGTCAGCCAATGGTCAAGCCCTGCCCCAGTGCGGCACGATGTTTCAAATTGAGTCACGCCAGGATTAAGCGCTTCAATTCCTTTTTTAAAAAACTCCAAATTGAATGTGACATAAGGCAAAAGATCCATTTTATTAATGACGACAGCATCAACGCCGCGATACATCCCGGGATACTTATAAGGTTTGTCATCACCTTCAGGTATGGAAGCGACTAAAATGTTTTTGTGCGTGCCTAACTGGAATTCTGCAGGACAAACTAGATTACCTACGTTTTCAACAATAATTAGATCGAAACTCGCAAGATCTAGCTGAGATAAAGCAGATTGAAGCATAACTGCATCGAGGTGACAATCACCTCCAGTGTTGATTTGAACAGCACTCGCACCTGCAGCAGCTGCCCGATCTGCATCAAAACTGGTAGCTATGTCACCATTGATCATACCAATTTTTAATTTTTCTTTTAGCGCGCCAATAGTTTGTTCTATTAGGGATGTTTTTCCAGCACCTGGCGAAGCCATAATATTAATGGCGAATACATTCGCCGCATCGAATTTAGCACGATTTTCCAGCGCGAGTCGATCGTTTGCTGAAAGGATTTTTTCAACGATTGGTATTCTAGTTGTCATGGCCGTTGCTTGTTTGATAATTCGAATATGGAATAGGCGTGGATTATAATTCCACCTCGATAGATTCGAGATAAAATTCTTCGCCAGTTTTAACCATGATGCGTGTGCTGGCACATGCAGGGCAAAGTAGTTCATGAGAATTTGGGGTATAAATATTGCCACAATCCATGCATAAAATTTCAACCGCGGTACGTTTAAAATGTAACGTGGCGCCTTTGGCTATCGTACCGTCGCTGATCATATCCCAGAAAAACTGGATTGAGTCGTCCACAGTGGATGACCACACCCCTAATACTATAAAAAGATCGGTAATGCGCTTTGCCTTTTTAGGTTCCGCGTGGCGTAAGGCTATTTCCAAAATACTTTGTGTTACTGCGAGTTCATGCATATTTATGGACCTATGTTAAACGAAAGTTTGTCCATGAGCAGAGTGACAAATGTAACGAATAATGTAACCAATTTGGGTAATAAATAATTGATTAATTATTAGCTGATATTTGATAATATTTTAGTGGAGAGCCGCTGTAAGCAGCTCCCCACTAAAATATTGTGCTAAAACTGTATTTCTTGTTTCTGGGTGGTTACCTACGATGTATTTTTGGTACTAGATACCGTTTATGTAATTTTCCAAGTGCGTTATCATGATTTTTTGCTCAGAAATTATCGCCCGTAAAACATCGCGCACAGATATCAAACCGAGCAAATCCCCATTCTCGTAAACTGGCAAATGGCGAAAACCTTTAGAATTCATCAGTTCCATGCATTCTTCCACGCTTTGATTACTTTCTACAAATAATACTTTTTGAGTCATAATCTGGTGGACTTTGGTATTGGCTGCGGTGCGACCACTGGCATCTAATTTTAGAATAACATCGCGTTCTGTTAATATACCCTGTACCTTGTCTGCAATAGCTTCGACCAGAAGAGCACCAACGTTATGATCTGCCATCATCTTGATGGCATCGAGAACACTTGCATCTGGTGATATGGAAAAAATAAGAGATTCACGTTTATTCTTGATTAGATCTCGGGCAGTTGTCATATGATTGCTCCTTACGATATTAGATATTTTATACCAGTTTACTCATAAATAATGGTATTGTCAACAAAGTTAGTCATCCGGAAGCGATAATTATTTACTCGCCGGCATAAAAGTTGTCTGGACCGTCATTCCCCATCGCAGATTGGGATCCGTATTTTCAAGCTTTATTTTAACAGTATACAGAATATCGCCGCCTTGTGACTTATAAGAATCACTGATGTTTTCGACTGTACCGTTCAGGGTTGTATCGGGCAACGCGTCCGGCGCGATTTCAACAGCCTGTCCCAGTGTTATCTTCACTACTTCCAGTTCGGTCAGGTCGCTTGTTTCAATAAACCATTCGCTAGTATCTGCTAATTGGAAGGCGTATTTATCACTCCCGATGAGTTCGCCTGGGGTAATGTTTACATCAGTGACAAGACCGTCAAAAGGGGCGCTAAGATCGTAATTATCTAGTATCGCTTGGGCGGCTTTAACCTGTGCAGTGGCATTGTCTAAGCTGGCTTGTAGCAGAACTTTTTTATCAGGATCAAGTGTATTGTTCTTGGTATTTTCGTAATTTCGTTTGGCCTCAAGTTCAGACGCCAGTGCAGCGTCAAGTGCGGAACGAGGACTACCGATGGTACGCTGGAGGTCTTCCACCTTGCGGAGTGCGGTATTAAAGTCAGCTTCGGCTGTTCTAACATCATCTTCTGCTTGTCGACGAGTTGGATTGTCTGACTTTAAATCCAAATATTTTTTTAGCGTATCGTTTGCGTCCTCTAAAAGCTTTTTCTTATCTTGAACATCTGTTTGGGCGGAATCGATATCGTCCTTGACCTGGTTGGGATCGATTGCTTCCCAGACAAGTTGAGCCTTGGATCGTTCAACCTGAGCTTTTTGGTAAACATCAAGATCTTGTGCAGATGAAAGACCCGCTTTGCGAATGAAATCGTCATAAACTTGCTGAGATTTTGTTAATTCCAGATTTGCTGCGGCAAGAGCTGCTTGCGCTTGTTCGCTATCTCCCAGACGAGCGAGGGTGTCGCCCTTTTTTACAAATTGCCCTTCGTTGGTCATTAGTTCAGCTATTTTTCCCCGGGCAGAGAAAAATAACTTCAAATCCATTTTTGGGATTACATGTCCTTCTGCCACCACAATATCTGCTTTTGTCTCGGCGACAGGGACAGAAGTTGCGGCTTTTTGACCACATCCCACTAATAGTAGTGATAGTAATATTGTGAGTAAATAGATTTTTATACGGTTATACATTTTGATTTTCCTTTTCGATTTTTACCATTTATTTGGATTTGTCATTCATAAGCTAAAACTTCACGAATGGTCAGGTGCGCGGCATTCCGGGCTGGAAAAATACTTGCCACAGCAGAAAGCCCCAATACCACCATTAGCCAGATAGCGTACCCAAGCCAGGTGAAATGTACATCAATCGGAGAATTGAAAATCGCAAGGCTAACGATTGTTGAAAGCAAGTAGGTAAAAGGAAATGAAAGAATTGCCCCGAGTATCCATGAAAGACTACCAATTACGACTCCCTCAA
>CAINXK010000318.1 GCA_903854805.1 uncultured Anaerolineae bacterium | reverse complement strand
CGGTGTGCCATCCAGCCCAGGATCCGTCCCAAGCGCTCACTTGAATGCGAGCCGATGTAGATCAAAGTCCCCAATCCCAGGACAATTCCGATCATAATAAATGAGGCAGTCATCTCGCCTGGTTTTAGATCGTTGCGCCGGAAAAAAACCACCCAGCCCATCCCCAGAATTACCATGAAGGCAGAGTATTCCAGAAACAGGTACAGAGCCCCCACTGCGGCAGCCAACCCGCGCGGGTGCCCACGTTTTCCGGCATCGTCCACGAAAATTGCTATGCCGCCGAACCCACCGCTGGGAGCGACAACATTGATAAAGCTGGTGGCCGAGGAGAGCAGCACTAGATGTCTGAAATTCTCTTGTATGTCCATCAACCGGTAAAGCGAACGATAGCCTGCGGCTTCATTCATAGTCCAGCAAACTAACAGGAAAATTGCAAATGCCATAAAGCGAATATCACTATGGCGCAAGGTTTTCCATGTACCCTCCAGCTCACCCAGGCTGATTATGGCGATACCAATTGCAACAAAGAAAAACAAGAACAACAGGATTTTTCGCATTTGTCAAATTATACAGGAAAAAAAGAACAAGAACTCGAGGTTGAGCATCCAGTTTTGGTTGCGGCTGATTGGAACACGGCCTTTATTTGCTGATCACCAATAAAACACCTGGAGCCGCCATCACAATTACATACCAGACGGGCCGTGAAGAAGTGGTTTCGAGATTCGAAATTCAGGCTGGATGTGGTTATTGCGGGTGGATTGCTGGGTAACGAGGTAAAGCGTTTTGGCCTGTTGGATGTCTACAGGTAAAAGATATAAACAAGCCAAGTGTGCCACCAAGATCATGACTGAGAGCATGCCTTGATATCAATTAGCCCGATACGTACGAGACCGTACTAAATATGAATAAAACCTGTAATCTCTGATTGTGCTGAGTTACCTCAAAACAGCCACGGAAATTGATAAGTATGAAAGCTATGGAAAAACACGCTTTGGACATTGTTCGATCGGATCTGTTTTCGGGCTGCCGGGATTTGCAAAGAGCCATGGGCTGGTAAGATTAAATTTCCACTATTTATGGGAAGCGCAGTAGAATTATTTTGTGCAACTTTATTGTGAGATGTGCGTATATTTTAGCAGAACGACCGACAGGAGCAACCGTGAACGAAGAGATGGCCTGGATCATTCAGGCTCAACAAGGGAACGACGAGGCATTCGCCCGGCTGGTTGAACAATACCAGACGCCGGTCTTTAATATGTGCTACCGGATGTTGGGTGAACCTGAGTCTGCCGAAGATGCTGCACAGGAGAGTTTCCTGCGCGCGTACCAGAACCTTACACGTTATGATCGTCAGCGGCCTTTTGCCACCTGGCTGTTATCCATCGCGGCGCATTACTGCATCGACCGTTTGCGAAAGCGGCGCTTTGTCATTTTTTCAATTGACGAAGAACGTGAGGATGACGAAGCCCCGATGGAACTTCCCGATGTGGGTGCTCTTAACCCGGAGCATGAAGTCGTCCGGCTCGAGGAGCAGGAGCAAATCCAGGCTGCGCTCAAAGGTCTGGATGCCACGGATCGGGCAGCGGTCATCCTGCGTTATTGGTACGATTTCTCGGAAGTGGAAATAGCCGAGAGCTTGAAACTCACCGTCAGTGCGGTTAAAAGCCGCTTGCATCGTGCACGCAAGTCTGTTGCCAGGTTGTTACTGGCCAACTCTCCTGAAGCTCGCCTGGAAAGGACACCCTATGGATCACCGGCTCTATAAAGATTGGCTGCTCAACGATGAACGCTTGACCCCCGACCAAGACCGGGATTTGCGCATCCATTTGCGAAGCTGTCCTGAATGCAACGCATTGGCGCAAGCAAACTTGAGTTTGCGCTCGGCGACGGTGATTAACCCGGTGAATGGCTTTGTGCTGCGTTTCCAGGTTCGCCTGGCAGCCCAGCGCAAGCTTCAACGCCGGCAGACACTGATCGGGCTGTCACTTCTGGCGGTGGTTGGTCTGGGCGGCATATTCTGGTTGCTCGCTCCCTATTTGCCTTATTTGGCTCTACCTCCGGCGCAATTGGCTGGCTTATGGATCAGCAACATGGTCTATCTGGCTTTGGCTGCGCGCGTCATGAGTGCCCTTGGCAATACTCTTCTCTCCGTTCTGGGCTCCCTTATCCCCATCTACGCCTGGGCTTTAGCGCTGGTTATTTTGGGCGGAATCGGGTTTTTTTGGACGAAATCTGTCCACCGGATGGGGAAAATTACGCAGTCAGCCGTATAGGCTGAAGGAGATCATGATGAAAATTGCAGGAAAACTTTTTATATTCACTCTGTTGGCAGCGTTGATCCTGATGCCGCTGCAGGTGGCGCAGGCCAAAAGCCTGCTCGATGGGCCGATCTTTGGCAGTAATTACACGCTTAAGAGCGGCGAAACCTTGAATGAAGACCTGGTTGTTTTTGGGGGGTCGATTGCTATTGAAAAAGATGCCACAATCAATGGCGCAATTGTCTTATTCGGCGGCAGTCTAACGCTGAATGGTGAGGTCAGCAAGGATGTGGTCGTCGTAGGTGGTGCAGCCCGGCTTGAGGCCAATGCTCATGTTCGCGGCAACCTGGTTACATTTGGTGCGGCTGTAAGCCGTGATGCCGGAGCCAGGGTGGATGGGGACGTGATGAATAACCCAACCCGGCCGGCCATACCCGCTATGCCGGTTGTCCCAGGAATTCCGGAAGTTCCTCAGGTAGTTACCAATGGCGCGAACCCACTTTGGAATGCCATGGTTGTCTTGGGACAGTCCATTATCCTGGCGCTGCTGGCGATGCTGATCGCCATGTTCCTGCCCATGCATATGCGTCGTGTGGCAGATGGTGCAGTGGCACAGCCTCTGATGGCCTTTGGGATGGGCTTGTTGACATTGGTGATGTTTATCGTAACGCTGGTAGCCCTGGGGCTCTTCAGTATCCTGATCATCACGTTATTTGTCACCATTCCTTTGATTGCGATTCTTTCGATCATATTTGCAGCAGCCTGTGTGTTGGGTTGGTTGGCGCTGGGTATGGAAGTGGGCGTGCGTATTTCGCAAATGTTCAAACATGAATGGCCGC
This sequence comes from uncultured Anaerolineae bacterium, assembly GCA_903854805.1. Next base: position 3,430 of record CAINXK010000318.1, on the reverse strand, counting down.
TTCCGCTGGCTGCCGGGGTGGGCGTATTCAGCCTCAACCTGGTAGCCCAGGGAGTGGGTTTCATTCCCTGCATAGGTGGGCTGCTCTCGGCCATTATCGGTTTTGCCGGTCTAGGCGCGGTGTTGATGACCCGTTTTGGCATGCGGTCCGCCATGCAGCTCTCAGCGGCCCCGGCGGTTGTGATGCCTCCGGTGCCACCCGTGCCACCCGCTCCTGTAAGTTAAGTTCGGGTCCCTGTCACCCCGTTCTTGCTCCCGCCCTTTCAAGAGGGTGGGAGCATTTTTTTATTTGGTTTGGCGCCGGTCAATTTTTGCGGAGGTGCTGCCATCGGGTGGGATGTTATAATTCCATTGCTCGAGGTTTACTCGTTCGTTTTTCACGCCTGGTGATATATTCTATTCTGGTCTGAGCAGCCGGCCGGGTAATTTGTGGAGACATTTTGAATAAGAATCCGTATGATACCCCAGTCCATCCCGACCCGATCCCTTTGGTGTATGTTTCAGGGACACACCGAGAAATGGGCCGCCAGATTGGCGAGGCGCGGCGCGAAAATGTGCGCCGCAGTGTGGATAATGCCCGCAAATTGTTGGCCGATGCCTATGAAGAGCTGGAATTGACCTGGGAAGGTGCCCAGACTCAGGCCAGAAAGTACCTGCCATTTGCGCAGGAACGCTACCCGCAGTATGTGGAAGAGATGGCGGGGATTGCGGAAGGCGCCAACCTGCCGTTTGAAGAGATCTCGGTGCTAAACGCCATGGAAGCCGTGACGATGGATGCCCTGCACCTGATCAGTTGTACCAGTATGGCGGTCAATGACTCACATACAGCCGATGGACATATCCTGGCTGCGCATAATGAAGACTGGATCCCTGAGGACGAGGATGATGTCTATGTTGTGCATGCCAAACCTGTGCACGAACCACCTTTTCTGGCGATGAATTATGGCGGGTTGTTGCCAAACGTTGGTTTTAATGCCTATGGTATTGCTCAATTGATCGATTCGGTCCATCCGGATGATTCGCGTATTGGAATTCCGCGCCTGGTGGTTTCGCGGGCGGTGCTGGCCGCCAAATCATCTTCTGAAGCAATCAAACGCGCAGTAGTGGCGCATCGGGCTGCCGGCTACAACCATTTGATCGCTCACGAAAGCGGCGAGATCTACTCGGTGGAAGTGTCTGCGCGCCGTTTTGATGTTTTGTATGCGATGGATGGTTATATGGCGCATGCAAATCACTATCTTTCCCCCCATATGCAAGAAATTGAGTATGAGCCCGAACAATTAATCCCCTCACGGGTGCAATATCACCGTGCTCTGCGGCTGTTGCGTAAAACGGATAAGCACACTGTTCAGACCTTGCAAAATATTCAGAGGGATCATGTTGATTTTCCCAATTCGATCTGTAACCACGCCATTGATGGGCGCGAACTGGATCGTGAGAAAACCATCAATGCAATGGTGATCGACCTGACGACTCGCGAAATGCACATCGCCTGGGGTAACCCTTGCCAAAATCAATACCATACTTTTCATTTGGACGAATAAGCGCGTAATCGAAATAAAATTAGCGCAGTGATCCTATATTTTTGGAAATGTCTTTCCAACAAGTGCAGGTATTCCCCACTTTTTGCATCTACTGGTTTTATACGATCCTTCATAACCCCACCAGGAATTTTTAATATTCTGAAGACCAACCATTCTTGAACCTGTTTCCCGGCTAAACCTTTTCCAGGGATCGTAGTTTATTGTTCCAATTCTGCGCCACGGTATATTTAAAATTGTGTGGCGCAGAATTGGAAATACCAATAAAGATTGGGATTCGCCGGTCGAATAAGCGTGTAATCCGAGCCGGGATTTCCAGACTGTGTTGAGCCTTGTTTGGCTCGATCTTTTAAGGGGCAGGCGTTAGCGGCGGCGTGGTAGGATCTTTTATAAATGAGCGCCCATCGAGGGGTTGTACAGGGCGGTTATTGCCTTCAAAAATACTTCTAAATGCGGCGAGTTGAGTCTTGGACATTTCGACCGGCTCGACCATGACATTCCATTTAACGCCTTCGGTGCAGGGTGGTGTGGTTAAAGAGCCGATATAACGATAAGTCTCTTGCCTGGCCGGCAACATTGCGAGCGCATCCACTTCCGCACTGAGTTGTCGTACCGAGCCTTTCGTAAAGGGTAAATTATCCCAGGTTGATTTGAAAGCGGGATTCTCGGTGCCTATCTCAATCAATATCCCAACAACAGCCAGCTTGCCATCATCGCTTTTGTGGACAAGATGCAATTCTGCTTCGGCGAGTTTGCCATTCAAAGAATGTTCGCTTGGGGCATGAAAGTGGAATTGAACCAGGTTATAACGAACCCCGTCGAGATCAATATAACTTCCAGAATCATAATTGACTTGAATCGTATGGCCATTGTTGAGAATGTTGATTTTGCTCGGCAGGTAATGGAAAACCAGGTTGGCACGATCTTTTGGCGCAGAATTGGAAATATCTACCGGGGATTGTGATATGCCTGTCGAGCAGGTCGCGTAATCTGGGCTGAGATTTCCCCAATGCGTTGGGCCTTCTTCGCCTTCATACGTCCAATGGACAGGCGCCGGTGTGGCTGAAGGTGTCGGCATTGGCGTAATGACGGGAGCGCATGCACTTAACGATAATAGGGCTATCACTAAAAAAGAGAAGAACGAGCATACAAATTTTCGATTCAACCTGAGCTCCTGAGCCTGGTAATAATGTTAACTCGCTTGCTGATGGGCGGGTTGTTTTTTCCCGAGAGTCGCAAGATGTGCGGGTATTCTGTCAGTGCATCCGGGCAAAGTGAATAAAATGCCTGATAATATATTTGAGGCTTTTGTGCATCGTCTGAAAATTCAGTTTGGATGGTTAATCAGCTTCAAAAGAATTGGCAGGGGCGGTCCAAATACTTCTGGGCAGCCCCTGCTTATCTCAGAAGATCTTCGCCAGGGATTGCTGTTCTTCAAAATCAAGGACTTTGCCGAGTTCCAGCAGGATGATCAGGCGGTTCTCCAAACGCACAATACCCTTGAGAAAAGCTGAGTTTACGGTGCTGACCATGGGAGGCAGGGCTCCGATGGTGTCATCCTGGACCCTGAGCACTTCCGAGACGCCATCCACCACCACACCGACTTTGAGGACACCCATCGTGACGATGATAATGCGCGTCTGTCGTGACACTTCCTGAGCTTCCAGACCGAAACGGATGCGCAAATCGATGACCGGCAGCACCGTGCCACGCAGGTTGGTGACGCCCTTAACGTAATAAGGAGCCTGCGGGAGCTGTGTGATGGCCTGCATCTTGATGATGCTCTCCACCGCGGCGATGTTGATGCCGTAAGATTCCCCGGCCAGATCAAAAACCACCAGTTGTTGTTCCATAAGTACACTCCTATCATCGGGGCACGGCGTACACCGT
>CAINXK010000317.1 GCA_903854805.1 uncultured Anaerolineae bacterium | reverse complement strand
AGTTCAATTAATGCGCGGGTATTGTAAATATCTGCATAAGTAACATGCACGCCCAGGTCGGGTGTTGATGTGCCCCAGCGACCAGGGCCAATGCAGATAAAGTCTTGTTCTTTTAGTGATGTATTAAGTTGTCCAATCGTTCTTTCCAGTTTGGTACGGTCTGCTTGGGAAGGCAAGCTGAAATAGCCTTCAGGGGTGACAAACAAGATATATCGGATGCTTTTGACGGCACCGTGCGGTACCATGCGTCGGCTGGAGAAAATAATTCTTTCATCGGATAAATCTGCGGGAATACCGAGCGTTTCTTCATCATCAATATGACTTTGCGGGCGGCATTGTAGCAGGGTGATCATTACACCTGGCTGGACAGACTGCGGATTGGTGACTTCCACTGTGAATTCCGTATCCACCGGAGCGCCGTACTCGTTCTCCAACACGCTAAGCGCTTCACGCATCAATTTTGCAAAAGGCGTGCGCCTGAGTAATTCATCAAAAGTCACCACCATTTGGTTAATATCCGCGGTGCTGGTACGGATGGCGGTCAGGTAGTCGCCTTCATCCACCTGGGCTATGTAGCGTAACGCCGGATAACGTGGATTGAGCACCTGTTCTACGGGCAGGCTGACTAACTCGTTTTTGTCGAGATCGATAAGATCAACAAATTGTTGGGAGTAGCGCTTGATTAATTTTGTAGAAGCGGCCGGGTGCAGCAATGGGTGGCTGAGTGCCACTAGGCGAGGATGGTCGTTCCCTATATTATCGACTGCCCGTGTTCCCAAACCCCATACCAGGCGCAGGAAACCTGCTTCGCGTTTGATCTGCGGTGACCACCGATAAAGATTGCGACTGAACGCCACTCCCGCGCCATGCGGCAGGAAGTAATGTCCATGTTTTTCGCCTTGCACAGGTTGGATCAACACCGCGACGCGTTCGTCGTAATCTTCCAGTCCCTTGTGGTGTCGGTAAATTAAAGCATTAGGATTGAGAGCACTGGCATAAATACGTGCAATTGCATTTGTAATGGCATCCAGGTTTTCTTCGGGAGTTCCCTGGTTGGGACAGAAGAAGCTGTCATATTTTCCTGCAAAGGATGTTCCCAGGTTGTCTTCAAGTAGGCTTGAAGAGCGGCAGATGAAGGGCTGCCCTTTGAACTCATCGACAATGGCGCGCAGGCGATCCAGTATATCGCGAGGAAATTTTCCTTGCGTAAATTCTTCCACGATAATTGGATATTCAGCCCGAATTTGTGCTTCAGGTTTGTATTTTTGGTCAGCCCAATGCACCAATCCGTTTGCAGACATGAAGGTATAAAAAATATCAGATGCCAGAAAATATGATTCTGGCAGACGGAAGCAGGCTTTCACCTGCGCAGGAGCTTCCTCGCTCAAGATCCGATACGCCAGCATCATGCCTGCGGATTTTCCGCCGATCTTGCCATATCCAATTTTGTGCTGACGAATTTCTTTTAGATCTGACACAGTGAACCAACGACGCGCAATTTTGAGATAAGAAAGTTGATCGCTGATCATGGTTCGAATGAGGACTACCTTGATTTCTTGCAGGCGCGCGTCGAGATGTTTACGTTTTTCGCCTGGTAGGCGTTCGATCATTTCCGCCTGCTCAAATAGCATCTCTTGCGGAGCCAATTCGGGGTTGAAGGTGACCATGTTTGGAATTTCTCCACGTTCACCCACGGTCTGCCGGACAATATCTTCAAATTCTTCATAGGGTAAGTTATAGGAAAAGTAAAAGTCGGTCAGGGCATCGCGCATACGTTCCCGGCGCAGTTCCCAAACATCATAAGACTCTTCACCGAAGGGGTCGTGCAAACCTTCTCTTACCTGAGATTCAACAGATTTTTTCCATACCTCGGCCTCAAAAGAATCTGCCAGGATGATGCCGCGTGAAAATAGTGCCGTGCGCATTTTTTCGCGGATACGAGCTGCCAGGATAGGATACTGGGTCAACGCCAGGTAAATGTTAAGGACGCGGTCGGATAAAGGGTTGATCAGAGTCATGGATTGGTTTCCCAGTTTGCGAGTGTCAGAATATTTCTCAATTCTACTGCTACTTCGGATAATGAATAGAATAAACTTGTTTCTTCCTTGATAATCACAGCTGTTCTGTTTTTAATTCTACCAAAGCGTAACAAAAAAGTGCTGAAGCAGCAGCTCCAGTCACTTTTTTATTTAGGCAGGCCGTGTGTGTTATCTCAGGTTTAGCCCAAATGCATTGGCATGATGACATGCAGGAAATTTTCGTCTCCAACAGGTCTAATCACCCCAGGCGCATTTGAAGCTGAGGTTTCAATGGCGACATTGGGCGTTTTTACGATTTCAAGAACCTCGCGCAGGAACTTGACATTGAAGGCGATCAAGAGCGGAATTCCATCCACGGTTGCTTCTACGATGGTTTCGTTTGATCCGGTTTCTTCGCTGTGGGCGGAGATCTCAACCTCGCCTGGCTGCAGATCTCCAGATGTTTTGATGTTCAGCCTGACAACGTTAGTGCCTTCGCGGGCAAAGATCTCCGCTTGTTTACAAGCCTTGAGCAGAGATGCTGTTGGCACGAGTGTGCGGGACTTGTAGGAGCGAGGGATAATCTGTTGGTAATCCGGGAAGGTTCCGTCAATTAATTGTGAGATGAGTTCAACATCTTTGACACGGAAGACAACTTGCCCGCGGCCTTTTGGCAGGACCATCTGGATGGCTTGTTCTCCGTCTGACGCGATCCGGGCCAGTTCCTGAAGTGCGCGAGCCGGAATGATGGCACTGACAGGTAGTGCTGCTGGCGTGGAGAGTGTGGCTTTTCGCACAGAGAGTCGGAAGCCGTCCGCCGCAGCCATTGTGACTGTGTCTTTATCAACATTTAGCAATACGCCCATCAACACAGGGCGGGCTTCGTCTGTGGATGATGCAAAGGCGACTTGCTGGATCATCTCTTTAAAATCAGCCACGTTGAGTTGAATCGAGTTCTCAAAATCAGGTACTGGCAGTGGGGGGAACTCCTGCGCATCGATACCTTTTATATCGTTGGTAGAAGACCCGGACCGTAAGTTGAGGGTCTGGGTACGTGTGTCCAGGGTCAGGCTGACTTGCGGGTCTGGCATGGTGCTAACCAGGTCCGATAATGTGCGTGCTGGGACAGTGGTGGAGCCTTCTTCCTCGATCTTAGCCCCAATCCAACAAGTGATGCCCAGTTCAAGGTTTGTGGCAGAAAGCCGCAGACGGCCCTCATCAGTTGCGATTAGAATGTTTGCCAAGACGGGCAGGGTGCTGCGCGACGAAACGGCGCGTGAGACGGTGCTCAGACCGCGGCTAAGATTTTCTTGCAGTACGGTGACCTTCATCGTTTGCGCTCCTGCTTTCAAATAAATAAGATAATTTCCTGTGACTTTTCATCTATTTTACTTCATTAAATGCTTGGGCGCAGGTACTGCATTTTAAAAACTCATTTATTATATCCATCACTCTGCCAATCTATGAAATTCGGCTTAATACGCTCATTACCAGAAGGCTGAAAAATTGCAGTCATTGAATCATTTTCTGCAAAGATAAAAAAAAGAGGCAGAACGACAAAATTATAAAACAAGGTTGAAAAGT
>CAINXK010000316.1 GCA_903854805.1 uncultured Anaerolineae bacterium | reverse complement strand
GATCGGTCAAATTTATTTCTGCGGCCGGGGCGGTGGATGAATAAACGTTGCCTTTAAGGGGAGAGGTAAGAGCGCAGGCGCTTGCGATAATGCTGATGAGCAGAGCAAGCGATAAGCGTGTAAATGAAAGGGTTTTGCGATACAAAGCGTGCTCCGGGGGAAACAAGGTTGAAAAATCCAGCCCAATAGTTAGGTATTCATGTTGTTTCGAGATGGAAAGAATTTCTTCTACTTCCGAAACCTTCAAGGATTAATATGAGAAAAATGGTAATTCCCAGGTTAATCAGGGCCAGATTGGCCCCATCCTGGATTAAGATATGAAACCGAAAGGCTTGAGTAACCGGGAGCAGCCAGTTCAGAATACTGAGCAGAGGGTTGCCATTCGGGTAAAGCCTGCCGCAAATATTTGCCAAAAAATTAAATTCACTTCCAATCCCGGTTTGAAAAACTCGATTGGCTTCAATCACGATGGTGGCTAAAGAAGTCAGCGCTCCAAGGATGGCTGCTGCCAGTATCGACTGTGTCGATAGAGACAATCGCTGTCCAAAACGATCAATCATCCATTGCACCAGCCCCATACCAATCCAAACTGCCAGCATGACAGGCACCAGAACGATCAGGGCATCGCGCAACCAGTTTGAAACAGGCGGAAATTGAATTGCGCTGCGTGAGTAAAAAAATTCGTGCAAGCGGTTGAGCCACACGATACCGCCGAAAGCAATCAGGGCTGCAAGCGCGAGTTTCTTGGGGAAAGTATTGAGTATCATGGTTTAGCCTCTGGGAGTGTGGTAATGATTGACGGGTGGCATGTTCAGCGCCACCCGTCAATCACTTTTAAGGATAACTTATTATTTTGTAACGGATTGCAGCGCAGTCTTCGGGCTGATGCCACCCAGACTGGAATTAACTTGCAAGCCTGCATTTCCAGAAGTTCCAGCAGCGGGTTGTGGCACGCCAGTTAAGGTGAGGCTCCACCCGCCTTTTCTAGATTTCGTGAAGGTATTGCCCAGCAGCGCTGGATTAAATATGACGGCGGTTGTTGTCAGGTATCCGGCGAGTTTTAAGACTGCACTGGCGCTGCTGGATGTGGCAGTTATGGTCAAAGTCTTCTTTGATATTTTGTAGACGGACGAAGTGATCGCGACGGTATCGGTAACTACCACCGGTTTGACTGTAATGCTGGTGCTTGCAAGGTTGGACCCTGCCGCGTTGGTAGCCGTGAGTGAAAGGTTAACGATTGTGCTGGTTGCCACGACAGGCGCAGTGTAGAGCGGGGTCAGGCTGGTAGGATCAGAGAAGGTTCCGGCGCTGGCACTCCAAAGATAGGTGATGGGTGTGGTGCCGGTGGCGCTGCCGGTCAAGGTTATTTTTCCAGCAGAAGAGACCGAGTAAGGACCGCCCGCGTTGGCGACTGGCGCCACATCAGGAGCAGGGATGATCTCCCAGCCGAACATCATGGCGTGATCTTCATGTGCCAGGTTGTGACAATGCGCCACATAGGGCCCGACGAAGTCTCTGAACTGCCGCCAAACAAATACCGACTCGCTTGGGTCGAGATTGATCAGATCCTCTCGCGAGTTGTCATCCGGGTGGGCTGAATCGGCTGGAGGGACGACTTTCCCGTTGCGCATGATGACGCGGTGTTCTTCCATATGCAAGTGGAACGGATGGACCCAGCCGCCGCCGCCATTGCGGATCTCCCAGACGTTGGAGCTGCCCTTGATTTGTTGGGCAAGTGGTGTATTGCCCGCGGGGTTCTTCAGGCTGGTGGCCGGGAAGGTTGGGTCGAAGGGAACCCCGTTGATCAGCCATTCGACCTCGCCTCCGAAACTGCCGCGTTGGACTTCGAAGATACTTCGGTTGTCCAGCATGGCCTGTGTGATGACCGGCATGGGCGGAAGTTCGCGCAGGACGGTGGTGGGGCTGGGCATCAGGCTGTTATCGGGAGCATCGTCGCCAATCACGATCCGTAGGACGGGGATCTTGTAGTTTGGGTCGGGTGAGAAGCGGGATGAGTTGGACCACATGCGTCCATCGGGCATTCTCATCACGTTGGTCAGGTAGATCACATCGCCTTTTTGGGTCGGGGTTCCATCTGCGTATTTCGTAAAGTCAACAATGAACTCGCGGCGCTTGGCGGGCCACAGCTCGAACGAATCACGGACGATCGTGTTGGGCAGTAAGCCGCCGTCAGAGGCGATCTGGGTGAACTGCATGCACTGCACGCCATCTGGAATACGGTATTGTCCCTGAAGGTCGTCACCGATGTAGCCGAGATCTTTGGCTGCCACCGGTCCGCCCGGGGAGCGCATCAGCTTGAATTCATAGATGCGGGCAATCGAGGCATCCAGGAAGCGCAGGCGATACTTGCGGCGGTTGACCGTGAGCGTGGGGTAGGCCTTGCCGTTGACGGTGAAGATATCACCGACGAAACCGTGGTTGGGGAAATGCTTGAAGAAGGTCTTGCCCCACCATTCTGGATGAGTGCGGGGATTTCCGGCAGCCGGGAAATCGGCATCGTGGATGTCGTTATGCAGGGTGATGCCATCATCCATGCGGCAGTCGTAGAAAGCCAGCGGGATATCGTAGTCGACATCGAAGGAGCCATCCGGGTTGTTGGTGCGCACACCGGGCAGGCGCAGGCCCTTGGTCTCATCGCCCATATCCTTGTTATTCTCGGGATCGTAGATTGGGTAAAGCCCAACCATACCCTTGTAGACATTTGAACCGGTCTGATCCATGCGGTGATCATGGAACCAGAAGAAGGTCTGTTTCTCGCGCGAGTCGCCGCCAGCAGGCCAGTTAAGATACAGGTTATCGCACCAGGTGCCTGGTTTGTAGCCCCTGTCCTTTGGTCCATAATTCATGGTGTAATTCGGGTTGCCATCGCTCTCAGGCGCCGTATGGGCGTTGTGCAGGTGGGTCAGGAACGAGTAGTCTGGAGCGCCAAAGTCCTGGCGGTCGAGGTTGAGCGG
>CAINXK010000315.1 GCA_903854805.1 uncultured Anaerolineae bacterium | reverse complement strand
GCTGGTGATCTTCACCGAACACCGCGATACGCTCAACTATCTGCAAGATCGCATCACTTCGCTGCTTGGGCGCAAAGAAGCTGTGGTTTTGATCCACGGTGGGATTGGGCGCGAAGAGCGCATGAAGGTGCAGGAAGCTTTCAAATTCGACCCACAGGTGCAGGTGCTGTTGGCCACGGATGCCGCTGGCGAAGGAATCAACCTCCAGCGCGCGCACCTGATGGTTAATTACGACCTGCCCTGGAACCCCAACCGCATCGAACAGCGTTTCGGGCGTATCCACCGCATTGGCCAGACCGAAATCTGTCACTTGTGGAACCTGGTGGCCGAAGAGACCCGCGAAGGGGATGTCTACCGCCGCCTGCTGGAGAAGCTCGAACAGGCCAGGCAATCGCTAGGCGGACAGGTATTCGATGTTTTGGGCAAACTCCAGTTTGAGGGCAAGTCGTTGCGGGATTTGATGATCCAGGCGATCCGCGAAGGCGACAAGCCGGAGGTTCGCGCCTATCTGACCACCGTAGTGGACAATGCACTGGATCGCGAACGGCTTGGGAATCTGATCGAGGACCGTGCACTGGCCAACGATGTGATGGATGCCAGCCGTGTGCAGCGCATCCGTGAAGAGATGGAACGCGCTGAAGCCAGGCGGTTGCAGCCGCAATATGTTGAGTCGTTCTTCCAAGAGGCGTTCAAGCGCCTGGGAGGGACCGTGCGGCAGCGTGAGCCGCGCCGCTATGAGATTACCCACGTTCCGGCTCAGGTGCGCAACCGTGACCGCATGATGGGGGTGAGTGACCCCGTGCTGCCGCGCTACGAGCGCATTGCTTTCGAGAAAGATCTGATCGCGCCACAGGGCCAACCCCTGGCGGCTTTTGTCTGCCCTGGGCACCCGCTGCTTGACTCGGTTATCGACCTGACACTGGAGCGTTACCGCGATTTACTGCGGCGTGGCGCGATTTTGGTCGATGAGAGCGACTCTGGCACTCAGCCGCGCGTCCTCTTTTATATCGAACATGCCGTTCAGGATGCCAACCTGAATCGTGATGGGGGACGGCGGGTGATCTCCAAACGCGTGCTGTATGTGGAAATTGACGCCAGCGGATCGGCCAGGCACGTGCATTATGCGCCTTATCTCGACTTTAAACCATTGGGCGAAGGCAATCCGGGTGTGGACGCAATCCTCAACCGGCCTGAGTGCGCCTGGATTACGCACGCATTAGAGCAGAAGGCCCAGCTCTATGCCATCTCTTCTGTGGTGCCCGAACACTTCAAGGAAGTGCGTGACCCGAAACTTGCCTTGATTTCCAAGACCGAAGCTGCCGTGAAAGAGCGTCTGACCAAAGAGATCACCTATTGGGATCACCGGGCAGAAGAACTTAAGCTGCAAGAACAGGCGGGCAGACCCAACGCCAAGTTGAACTCGGGCGAAGCCAGGAAACGCGCCGATTTGCTACAAGGACGACTGGAAAAACGCTTGGAAGAGTTGAAGCTTGAAGCGCAGATGTCCCCGCTCCCTCCGGTCGTTTTGGGTGGCTTTCTGGTGGTTCCGGCTGGCTTGATTGCCTTGATGACCGGCAGGCCCGTAGCACAGCTCGCCACAAGCGTGGATACTCAGGTTGCTGCGGCACGTGCCCGTGAAATTGTGATGGACATTGAACGGGGGCTAGGTTTCGAGCCGACGGACCGCGAGTTTGAGAAGTTGGGCTATGACATTGAGAGTCGCATCCCGAACACAGGCGGTCTGCGCTTTATCGAGGTGAAGGGGCGCATCGCAGGCGCGGATGTTCTCACCGTCACCTATAATGAGATCCGTTATTCGCTCAACAAGCCAGATGAGTTCATCCTGGCGATGGTCGAGTTTCTCCCAGGCGGATTTCATAAAGTTCATTACCTGCGCCAGCCTTTCCGTCGTGAACCGGATTTTGGCGTGACCAGCGTTAACTATAATTTTGCTGACTTGTTAGCGCGAGCTGAAGACGCTTCATAATATAGGATTATTAAAAATGAAAACCAGAAAGAAACTCATCGAAGTCGCCCTTCCGTTGGAAGCGATCAACATTGCCTCAGCTCGGGAAAAATCCATCCGGCTTGGACATCCATCTACTCTTCATCTTTGGTGGGCTAGGCGTCCGTTAGCTGCTGCGCGAGCGATAATATTCGCTCAGACGGTAGATGATCCATCCGAATACGTCGAGGAACTTTTGGCCGACCCACTGTTGCGAAGCAAAGCGGAGAAGGCATATCGATTGCGGTTGAAATCATGGGAGGACCGAAGTGCAATTTATCATAAAGCACGAGCTGCCGGGATAGGTAGTGCATCTAATGTGGAACCAGGAAAGTTGCCAACATTAGAAGGTACGGTTGCCGATATGGAGCGTCAACGCCTTTTCGAAATCCTTGAAGCACTAGTTTTGTGGGAGAACACTACCAATGAGGCTGTTATACGACCGGCACGTGAGGAAATTTGGCGAAGTTGGAGGCGGACATGCAACGATAATAATGACCACCCTCGTGCGAAAGAGTTATTCGATCCGCAAAAACTACCTGACTTTCACGATCCGTTTGCTGGAGGTGGGGCACTCCCATTAGAAGCACAACGTCTCGGCCTAGATAGTTATGCTAGTGACCTCAATCCGGTTGCGGTAATGATCAACAAGGCCATGATTGAAGTCCCGCCCAAATTCTCAGGTAAACCGCCCGTAAATCCAGATGCTCGCAAGGCGAAGGATTATTGGTCAAAGGATTGGAAAGGTGCACAGGGTCTGGCTGATGATGTCCATTATTATGGTCAATGGATGCGTGATGAAGCTGAAAAACGAGTAGGACATCTTTACTCGAAGATTGAAATAACCAGTAATATGGCAAAGGAACGCCCTGACTTGAAAGAATATGTGGGGCGGAAGCTCACAGTCATCGCTTGGATTTGGGCACGGACTGTAAAGAGTCCAAATCCCGCATTTGCTCAGGTAGATGTACCACTTGCTTCAACATTTATGATTTCGACAAAAGTAGGAAACGAAGCCTATGTTGAGCCAATAATTCAAAATAACGGTTATCGGTTCAATGTGAGAGTAGGAAAACCCAAGAATCTTGAGGCAACTAAGCTTGGTACATCGGCTGGTAAACGGGCGGCCTTTAAGTGTTTGATGTCAGGTACTCCACTACCTTATGAATATATTCGTTCAGAAGGTCATGCGGGACGGATGAGTGCGCGATTGATGGCTATTGTTGCTGATGGGGATCATGGACGTATTTACTTATCGCCCGCTGACGAAATTGAAAGGTTGGCTCTTGATGCTAAACCGGATTGGAAGCCTGACTGTGAGATGCCTAAAAAACATCGAAACTTCCAGCCCCCAGTTTATGGAATAAATAATATGGGGGATCTTTTCACATCCAGACAACTAATCACTTTGACTACCTTATGCGATCTTGTGAAAGAAGCACGAGCGCATATTATTAGTGATAGTCTTGAAGTCAATAATCGGAGTGATACGTTTTGGAGTAATGATAATTTGGCCAGGGACTTATATGCAAAGGCTATCGGAATATATTTGGCTTTTGCTGTGTCCCGCCTCACGATGAGGTGTTCTTCCCAGGCGTCTTGGGATAATGCGTATCAAAAAATTCAAAATGTTTTTGGGCGACAAGCGTTGCCTATGGTTTGGGATTATTGTGAGGGGAACCCATTTGGTTCTTCTTCAGGTAACTTCCAAAGTGCTTTTGAAGCAATCGTAGAAGTCTTTTCAACACTTGTAGGTTCTTCTGCATTAGGCGAGGCTGTTCAAGCAGATGCTGCCACTCAGAGTATTAGTGTCGGCAAAGTTATTTCTACTGATCCACCTTACTACGACAACATTGATTATGCAGATCTCTCAGACTTCTTCTATGTTTGGTTGCGTCGCTCATTGCAATTCGAATTTCCAGAGCTATTTGCCACAATGTCGGTGCCAAAAGCTGATGAGCTTATCGCAACACCTCATCGTCATGGAAGTAAAGAAAAAGCTGAAACATTCTTCTTGACCGGAATGACGAAAGCTATGCAACGTCTAGCTGACCAAGCCCATGTTGCCTTTCCTGTCACGATCTATTACGCTTTCAAACAATCCGAAACTGAAGGCAAAGACGGCACATCAAGTACGGGGTGGGAAACTTTCCTTGGCGCTGTGATTCAAGCAAATTTTGCAATCACTGGAACATGGCCAATCCGAACTGAAATGAAAGGAAGGGTTCTCGAAAGGGGCGGAAGTAATGCATTAGCCTCGAGCATCGTGTTGGTTTGTCGCAAGCGCGAGGCTAATGCCCCGACAGCTACCCGTCGAGAATTCATTACCGCTCTCCAAACTGAATTACCTTCCGCTCTGGCCAATTTACAAGCAGGAAATATTGCACCAGTCGACCTGGCTCAGGCGGCTATCGGACCAGGAATGGCGATATATACGCGCTATGATAAAGTACTCGATGCCCAGGGCAAGGTCCTCAGTATACGCCAGGCGCTAGCACTCATCAACGAAACTCTCGATGAAGCTCTGACTGAACAGGAAGGTGATTTTGACGCTGACACTCGTTGGGCGTTAGCCTGGTTTGAACAATCAGGTTTTGCCGAAGGGGAATTTGGTGTCGCCGACGTCCTTGCGCGTGCGAAAGATACCAGCGTCGACGGTATGGTGGAAGCCGGTATCCTTGCTTCAGGTAAGGGCAAGGTGCGTCTACTCAAACCTGCTGAACTCCCTGAAAATTGGGATCCAAATACAGATAAACGTCTGACAGCTTGGGAGATGGTTCATCAATTGATCCGTGTTTTAGAAGGTGGTGGTGAAAGTTCTGCGGCACTACTCATGTCCAAACTGGGTGCTAAGGCCGAAACTGCCCGCGAGTTGTGTTACCGCCTCTACAATCTTTGCGAGCGTAAAAAGCGTGCTACCGAGGCGTTATCTTACAATGCATTAGTACAAAGCTGGTCCGAGACACAGCGCCTGGCTCGTGAAAGCCGATTACCTACAGAAACTCAAACATCCTTATTCTAAGAGGGGAATATAAATGGCAATTACCAATTATGAACGGGTCGGTAAGGTCCTCGAACTGCTACGCGATGGGCTGCGGCCTTTTATTGAACGCGAACTGAGCGCCAAATACGGCCGCTATTGGATCACCCGCGCCACCGAAGGCTGGCAGCACGACCTCAACTGGCCGGAAGGGGCTGAGCTTCCCAATATGGATGCAGCTTTGCTGCTGCGGGTGATGTGGGATCAGTGGAATGATGTCTTTCGGAATACGTTGGGCCACGCCGAACGCAGCCTGGTCAGTGAGTTGCGCGAGGTACGAAACCAATGGGCCCACCAGAATACCTTCTCAACGGATGACGCTTACCGCGCATTGGATTCCTCCGAACGACTGCTCAGCGCCATCTCCGCTTCTCAAGCGGATGAGATCGAAAAAATGAAGATGGAACTGCTGCGCCTGCGCTTTGACGAACAGGTGCGCGGCGAGAAGCGCAAGAGCGCGGGCACTGCGATTGAGAGCACCTCACACCTCAAACCCTGGCGTGAAGTGGTCACCCCCCATAAGGATGTGGCCAGCGGACGCTACCAGCAGGCTGAGTTCGCTGCCGATCTATGGCAGGTCCATTTGGGTGAGGGGACCGACGAATACCGCGATCCAGTCGAGTTCTTCCGCCGCACCTACCTGACCGAGAGCCTCAAAGGCCTGCTGATGGGTGCGGTGCGCCGTCTATCGGGCAAGGGCGGCGACCCGGTGGTGCAGCTGCAAACCAACTTCGGCGGCGGCAAGACCCATTCGATGTTGGCGTTGTATCACCTCTTCTCCGGCATTTCACCGACGGAATTGGTCGGAATGGATGCCATTCTGAAGGCTGGCGTAACTGGTCCACTGGGAGAAGCCGCTCAACTGCCGATTGCCAGACGAGTTGTCCTGGTAGGCAATAAAATTTCACCCGGTAATCCTTCAGTCAAGCCTGATGGCACCCGCGTAAGCACCTTATGGGGTGAACTGGCCTGGCAGCTGGGGGGCCGCAAAGCTTACGAGCGTCTGCGTGCCGATGATGAGAAAGCCACCAGCCCGGGTGATGTGCTGCGCGAGCTGTTCAATGAGTATGGCCCCTGTCTGATCCTGATCGACGAGTGGGTGGCCTATGCGCGGCAGCTGCATGACCAGAGCGATCTGCCCGCAGGTGGCTTTGAAACTCAGTTTACCTTTGCTCAGGTGTTGACCGAGTCGGCTAAACTGGTCAATAACTGCCTGCTGGTGATCAGCCTGCCTGCGTCGGACACTACCGGCTCATCGTCACCGCATACCCAGGCTGATAACGCCGAAGTGGGTGGGCAGCGTGGGCGTGAAGCCCTCGACCGGCTGCGCAACGTGGTTGGGCGGGTTGAGGCTGCCTGGCGGCCTGCCAGCGCTGAAGAAGGTTTTGAGATTGTGCGTCGGCGTTTGTTTGAGCCGCTTTCGGAGGATGCTCAATACAGGGATCGGGACGTGGTAGCGCGTTCCTTTGCCGATCTGTATCGCACCCAACAGGCAGAATTCCCCCCCGAATGCCGGGATGCGGATTACGAAAACCGCATGAAGATGGCTTACCCCATCCACCCGGAAATCTTTGACCGGCTTTACAACGATTGGTCTACGCTGGTCAAATTCCAGCGCACACGAGGTGTACTACGCCTGATGGCGGCAGTGATTCACAGTCTGTGGGAAAAAGGCGACCGCAATCCTCTTATCTTGCCAGCCAATATCCCGATTGATGATCCACGCGTGCAGTTTGAGCTGACCCGCTATCTCTCGGATAACTGGGTGCCGGTGATCGAAAAGGATGTCGATGGCCCCAGTTCGTTGCCCTTGCGCATGGACGGTGAGGTACCTAACCTCGGCAAGTTTGCTGCTTGCCGCCGGGTGGCGCGCGCGATATACATGGGGTCTGCGCCCCTCACCTCGGCTGCCCACAGAGGGGTTGAGGACAAACGGGTCAAGCTGGGTTGTGTCATGCCGGGCGAATCTCCAGCGGTCTTTGGGGATGCGCTGCGGCGTCTGGCTGGGGCGGCAACCTATCTCTACCAGGATGGACAGCGTTACTGGTACTCGACCCAGCCCACCGTCACCAAACTGGCCGAAGACCGCACTGAACAGTTGAAGCGGGAACCAGACAGAGTGATCCGTGAACTCGAAAGGCGCCTGCGGACTGACCTGGCCCAGAAGGGCGATTTCAACCGCATCCATCCTTTGCCTCAAACAGGCGCTGATGTGCCTGATGATCAGGAAGCTCGCCTGGTGGTATTGGGAACTGATCACCCTTACACCAGGGATGCGGGCAACCTCGCTGAAGTGGCAGCGAAAGCGATCCTGGAGTTCCGTGGTAACACGCCGCGCCTGTTTCAGAACAGCCTGGTTTTCCTGGCGGCTGATAAGAACCGACTTCAGGACCTGGATGAAGCAGCGCGGAAGTACCTGGCCTGGGACTCGATTTTAGATGAAAAGCAGACCCTGAACCTGGATCCTCAACAGGTCAAGCAGGCCGAAAATCAGAAATCCTCTGCTGATGGGGTGGTCACTTCGCGGCTGCCAGAGACCTACCAATGGCTGCTTGTGCCAGTTCAGGCCACACCCCAATCGCCGGTCACATGGCAGGCCAATCGGCTCAGCGGGCAAGAAACCCTGGCGATGCGCGCCAGCAAGAAGCTGAAAAATGACGAGCTGCTGCTAAACGGATTTGCCGCCACCCGGCTGCGGATGGAGTTGGATCGCATCCCACTCTGGCGTGGCAACCACGTTGCCGTGAAGACCTTGGCGGAAGATTTTGCAAAATACATCTATCTGCCACGCTTGAAAGACTCGTCTGTGTTACTCGAAGCTGTGCGGGATGGCGTGTCGTTGTTGACCTGGCAGAAAGAAGGCTTTGCCATCGCTGACAGCTACGATGAGGCTGGGCAGCGCTACAGGGGTTTACGCTGTGGCCAGGTGATTTCATTGTTTGACGCGACATCGAGTGCACTTCTGGTAAAAGGGGATATCGCACGAGCGCAGTTGGATGCAGAAGTCCTACCACCACCGCCACCTCCAGTGCCTGGCCCCGTCCCTCCTGGCCCGACACCTCCACCTGGACCTGGGCCATTTCCCCCCAGACCCGGCCCAACCCCAACGCCTGGTCCTGTACAGCCCAAGCGATTCCACGGCACAATCACTTTGGACACCACGCGAGTGGGACGGGATGCGAGCAAAATCGCTGAAGAAGTGATTGCCCACCTCTCTGGTCTAGTTGGAGCCAGAGTAACCATCACCCTCGAGATCGAGGTCGATGTGCCCTCTGGCGTGCCAGATAACGTCGTTAGGACGGTCACGGAGAACGCTCGGACGTTGAAGTTCACCAGTCAGGGGTTTGAGAAGGAGTGATGAGATGGAAACAATCCGCATTGCAACCTGGAACCTGAAGCGCCGTTCACCGAATGGCAAATTCAACGAGCCGATGCAGAAAATTATCGAAGCTGTGGGTGCACACATCTGGATCTTCACCGAGGTGCGAACCGACTTTCATCCTGGAGGGCATCTGAAACAATTGGCAATTTCACGCCCGGCGAATGATCTTGCAGAAAACGAACGCTGGACAGCGATCTGGGCAGACAAAAGTTGTGGGGGAGAAGCTAAAAACGACCTTCATGACCCAACCCGCACTGCCTGCGCTTGGTTTGATATCGATGGGATGAAATTCACAGTATACGGGACAGTGCTACCCTGGAAAGGAAGTAAGTGGGGAAACCATCTTGGCATGGGTGGGGAGGCTTTCAACGCGGCGATTGAGGAACAGAAAAAGGACTGGGAGACTCTTGCTGGCAACAGAGTAACAGAAGGATTGTGCGTTGCAGGGGATTTCAACCAAGATCAGCTGATGACCGGAAGTCATTACACCTCAAAGGACCTCAGTGGTACGTTAAACACAACACTGAAAGCATTCGATCTCAAATGCTGTACGAGTGAGGAGAATGCACCCCATATTTACCAAGATAAACATATTGCCAATGTTGATCACATCTGCCTGCGCTTGCCGACATCACGAAAATGGAAGGCATGCATTTCTCAAGTCAAGGAGGCTGTCGTTGATGAGCTTGAGATTTCTGACCATCCCTGCTTCTGGGTTGATGTTATAGTAGGCTAAATTTGCCAGGGTTAAGATAGCTCAATTTAATGCGTATAGCCATTTTCGAAAACCGACCCCCCCCCTTTTTTTTTCCAAATTTCCGCAGCAAAAGTGTCCGTAAATGTCCAATGTCATTCTATTGACCTGCGCTGCTGAATCGCGATACGCCCTGCACAAGGTCCGGACCACCTAGCACCTCCAGGGCAGCTTCCGAGTTAGGTGTCGACCCTAAGCGCAGGAAAACAGCCAACCGATCGAGCATGCTTTCCATTTCCCGGTAGATCGCTAGGCGTTGCATCGGGCTGGTGTCTGCACTCAGACCGTCTGCGATCACCTTCTGCAACAGTTCCACTCGGTTAATAAGGATTTCCATTAACTGTTCTTTCGACGTGGAAATCAGTTTATCTTTAACAATACCTTCGCCAAAAATAGGCTGAAATAAATGGGCTTCTGTAGTAAAGTTTTAGTCCACCAAGACAAAAAACTCGCACCACAAGAAGCCCACAATGGACATTTTAGCACTATTACAACCCATCGAAGACAGTTTATCGAAAGCAACTCTGCGCCAAATGAGCCGGGTGATCCTTGCCATGCTCGCCATGACCGGGCGGGTGACCATGTTGGGACTTTCGCGCTGGGCTGAAGACGGCGGCAGTTACCGAACCATCCAGCGCTTTTACAATACGGCGATCCCGTGGGCGCAAGTGTTCTGGCAGTTCTTTAGCCAGCACCTGATGCGGAAAGAAGATGTCTACATCCTGGCAGGGGATGAAAGCGTAATCAGCAAAGCAGGGAAGAAGACTTACGGGCTGGATCACTTTTTCTCCGGGTTGCAGCAGCAGGTGATCCCGAGCCTGTCCTTCTTTGTGGTCTCGTTGGTCAGCGTCAGCCAACGGCGTTCGTATCCGGTATGCGTTGAGCAAACGGTACGCAGCGTAGAAGAAAAAGCCGCCTGCAAAGCCAAGAAAGAGGCAAAAAAAATTAAATCCGCCGAGCCGAAACGCAAACGGGGACGGCCCAAAGGCAGCAAGAACAAAGAAAAATCGGAAGTCATACTCAATCCAGAGTTGTTGCGGATCCAAAAGATGCTCAAAGCGCTGCTTTTGAGGATGGGTGCTTTGCTCCACCCAGTTTACCTGGCCATGGATGGTCATTTTGGGAACTATCCTGCTTTTCAAATGGTGCGGCAATGCGGATTGCACCTGATCTCCAAGCTGCGCTGGGACGCGGCTCTGTGCTTTCCGTGGGATGGGGTGGGGCATAAGTGCAAATATGGAAAACGAGTGGACTATGCCCACATCCCGGAGAAATACCTTAAGTCTACTACGGTGAAAGATGGCTTTCAGACTTGCACTTTCCAGGCGCAGCTTTTACACGAGGATTTCCCTGTGCCGCTCAATGTGGTCATCCTCGTCAAAACGAACCTCGCCACCCTGTCCTGGGGACACGTCATTCTGTTCAGCAGTGATCTCGAACTGTCTTGCGAGAATTTGGTCGATTATTACTCTTTGAGGTTCCAAATCGAGTTTAATTTTCGGGACGCGAAACAGTTCTGGGGGTTAGAGGATTTCATGAATGTCAACGAGACTGCCGTGACCAATGCCGCCAACTTATCTTTGTTCATGGTCAATCTGTCTCAATTATTAATGCGCGATTTTCGACAAACCGATCCTGATTTTGGGGTGCTAGACCTCAAATCTTATTACCGAGGATGTAGATATGCCACTGAGTTGCTAAAAATACTTCCGCAAAAACCCAATGATATTTTAGTTGCCCAGCTTTTCAGCAATATAGCCACTTTGGGCAGCATTCATATCTCGAAAACACCAGTTTCTTCAGCCTAAGTGGCGAAGGTATTG
>CAINXK010000314.1 GCA_903854805.1 uncultured Anaerolineae bacterium | reverse complement strand
GTAAGCGGGGTTTTGGAAAAAACCGGAATGGGAATCGATCGAACAATTTATATCCCCTTGGAGGGGATTCGCCAGATGGTGAAGGAGTCCTCAGAAAAAGCCGAAAAAACGCTGACCATCTCACCAGATGAAATCTCTTCCGTCATGGTAAAAGTGAAACCTGGCGTAGATATGGTTGATGTAGCGGAGATGATTGAACAGGGTGTGCCAGGTGTTCAGGCTTTTACCGCATCTCAGCTGAATCAATTTGTCGACCACCAGCTGCAGGGTATCTTGAGTGTTGTTTTGAGCATCATTGTGGCCTTTTGGGTAATATCACTGGTGACAATTAGCCTGGTTTATTCGCTCATAGTCAATGAGCGTCAACGCGAATTTGGTTTATTGCGGGCCATGGGAGCAAAAAAAGGATTTATCCTGCGGATGGTGACCTTTGAGGCATCCATCCTGACAGGATTAGGTGGTCTGGCAGGCATCACCAGCGCTCTTGTCATACTGCTTAGCTTCGCTCGTTTGATCCAGAAGCGTTTGCAGATCCCTTACCTTATGCCTCCGGCTATTCAGGTTGCTGAAATTGCACTTGGTCTGTTGATAATGGCTTTGATTTTTGGTGGATTGGCGTCACTACTGCCCGCAATAAGCAGCAGTAAGATGGAAATATATGAATCCATTCGCCGGGGAGAATAACAAATGGTCCAACATGTCACTCAGCAAATACCTCGAGACATAGATATGCTGGAAAAACCGCCTATCGTAGTGTTAACTAGTCTTTGCAAATATTATAGTCAGGGATTGGAACCAATAAATGCGGTTGATGGAATTGATTTGAAAGTTAACAGCGGTGATTTCTTTTTAATCACCGGTCGATCGGGTTCAGGGAAAACAACTTTGCTAAGTTTGATAGGAGGTTTGACGGCACCGACATCCGGTGAAATTCATATTGAAGGTGAAAATCTTTCGGAGATGGATGACTCACAACTCTCAACCTTACGAGCCAGGAAGATCGGATTCGTGTTTCAATTCGCCAGCTTGATACCGACACTGACCGCACTCGACAACGTGCGTTTACCTGGTCTGTTCTCCGGACACGATCCAAGCGAAGATGATGTGCATGATCTGTTTAAATGGGTTGGCTTGACCAATAAAACTGGTAATTATCCATCTCAGCTATCCGGTGGGCAGCAGACCCGGATAGCAGTGGCGAGATCTTTGGTCAACCGCCCGACTCTTCTCCTGGCTGACGAACCAACTGGTAACCTGGACCTGCAAACAGAACAGGAAATCATGGAACTTCTGATGAATATTAATCAAGCGAAAGGTATCACAATCTTAATGGTTACTCATAATCCTGAGTTGTCTAAATTTGCCAATAGACATATCATCATGGACAATGGGAAAATATCTCAAATCAAATGAGAAGAAATGATATGGTTTCTCCCATGAATGATCGTACAATTCAATTTTGGGCTCTATTTATCATATTGCTGATCTTCACCACTAGTTGCCAACCAACCCAGGATCTTGATGATGGAGAATTGGTTTGGAAGTATGCAACCGGAGATGCAGTTATGGCTGCGCCAGCGATAAGCCCAGATGGAACTTTATTTTGGGGTTCCCATGATTACAACCTATATGCAATAACCTCTCAAGGCAAGCTAAAATGGAGTTATAAAACCGGGGGTTGGGTGCATGCATCGGCAGCAGTTTCTCCAAACGGAGCTATTTACGCGAGCTCTTTTGACAATTACTTGTACGCTTTATCAGCCGACGGGAAACTTTTGTGGAAATTTGACACTGGCCAACCAATTGAATCTTCTCCTGCTTTGGCAGCCGATGGTACCATCTACGTTGGATCAGATAATAATATTTTCTATGCGCTCTCCCCGGCAGGCCAAGAAAAATGGAGACTCAATCTGGGCGGGAAACTCGCTTCCAGTCCAGCACTTTCTGAAGACGGCACGATCTTTGTTGGTTCAGGTGACAACGGTTTTTATGCCATTTCTCCTGATGGTAAAATATTGTGGCGGTTTGCAACCAGCGGTTGTGTTTTTTCCTCCCCGGCACTGGCGAAGGATGGAAGCATCTACTTCGGATCCAGCGATTATGGTATGTATGCCTTGTCCCCGGACGGTCAGCAAAAATGGCTCTTTGAAACAAGCGGTGAAATAATTTCTTCGCCAGCAGTTGGTGCCGATGGAACCATATATTTCGGTTCAATGGATCATTATTTCTACGCGCTTCGCCCGGATGGCACACTTTTATGGAAATTTAATACCCGAGAGTGGGTAAATTCATCCCCTGTTGTTGGGCAAGATGGGAGCATCTATTTTGGTTCCTACAATGGTGATATTTATGCACTTGATGCCCGCGGCGGACTAATGTGGAAAATTAAATCTGAAAAATATGTGTCATCGAATGGCGCTTTATCAGATGATGGCATCCTCTATATGGGTTCGGATGATGGTCTTTTCTACGCCATCCAAACTGGTTCACATGGCTTAGCTTCTTCAAGTTGGCCAAAATTTAGGGGGGACCTGCAGAACACAGGCCGTTCGATCCAGGATCCATGATTGTTTTCAATAGCCAAATTGATCAACGCCAATCTTGGTTACTTTTCCGGTGCATCAATTAGGTTATTTTGAACTGCATAAGTTGCGATTTGAACTCGGTTATCCAGTTTTAGTTTGTAAAGAATATTTCGCAAGTGGGTTTTAACTGTATTGCGTGAGATTACCAAATCATTGGCAATCTCATTGTTAGTGGATCCTTGCGCAACCAACTGCAAAACTTCAACTTCGCGTTTTGTTAATATCTTTTTGTCATCACTTGTTACGGATGAATGGCTGGCTTCCCTTTTAAGGAGGCGGGCTGCTACTAAGCGGGTAATGGCTGCCTCTCCTTTGGCAACCCCAGTGAGCAAGGAAAATAGTTCAACCGAATCCAAATTCTTCATCAAATAACCAGAGATGCCCAGGCGTACAGCATCAAATAAATGTTCGTCGGATTCTGATGAAGTTAGAATCACAATAGCAATCTGGGGCATTTCTTCCCTGATTATAGCTGCCGCTTTAAGCCCATCTACAATCGGCATGAAAATATCAAGAAGGATCATGTCGGGCTTCAAGGTCCGTGCCATGTTGATGGCCTCCTGCCCATTTTCTGCCTCACCAATGATCTCGACTATGTCCCGACGGGTTTCCATGAGGCCAATCAAGCCCTGCCGGAACAAACGATGGTCATCCGCAACCAGGATTCTAATAGGTGGCAATTTAATTTCATCCTTTTGGTTTTACTATATGAAGATATAGATAAACCGTCTTTATTAACGATATTCAATTATTTCAAATTAATCCTACTATGTTTTTGCAATAGTGGCAGCCACATATTGATCTGAGTTCCTTGCCCTGGTTGAGTGGTTACAGTTAATCCTCCGCCAATCCCTTCGGCACGTTCACGCATGGTTTGAAGCCCGAATGAGCGATTACCTGAGTTGTGCGTAAAACCAATCCCATCATCGGTCACAGAAACCATCAGGCAGGCGTTGATCGACTGTATTCTCAAGAGTGCGTTCTTAGCCTTTGAATGTTTTCTGATGTTGGTGAGAGCCTCCTTAACGATACAGACCATTTGCGTTTCAGTCATCGGTGAAATGTTGATATCTTCCTTGAAATCGTTTTCAAAAGTCACGTGAATGCTAGTCTGAATACCGAACTCGGTCAGGTATTCCTTTAGCGCTGGGATTGCTCCTGCATCGTTGGAAAGAGTGGTACGCAGGCTCAGGATATTTTCTCGCACATCTGCATGAGCCAGATCAATATTTCTACGAGCTTGCTGCAGTTTGGCTATCACAAGATCCTTGTCACCTTGCAAGACGAGCGCTTCGAGCGTCTGGGTTTCCAGCCGTAGATAGCCGAGGATTTGTGCGATACCATCGTGCATCTCACGTGCTATCCTGGAGCGCTCATCCATCACGGCTAGAGACTGTAACCTGGCCGCCATGAAGGAATGTGAAATTGCGATTACTGCCTGGTTGGATAAATTTTCCAGGCCGGCAATATCTTTTGGTAAGAAGGGCGAATTATTTTCCCTGCATACCCAGATAGCCCCAAATGGTTGATTTTCAATTATCAAGGCCACAATGACTGCATTTTCCACCGCATGATTGGTGATACCACAATCAAGTGGTGGGGGCTGACTCCCGAAATCCTGGGGAAAACAAGCTGAACGACGAGTAGACACTGTTTCAAGCAAAGCGGAATCGATAATTCTCTCTGAATCAATAAGACGCCGTTCTCTATGAGAGACGTAACATTTTAACTCCAGGTGTATCCCTTCTTTATCCCACAACCCCAGGTAACCTATATCTGCTTTTAATATTTGACGAGCAGTATCAACAATTTTTAGAAGTAGTTCATCGGGGTTTTCTATTTCGACAATACTGCGGCTAATTCCCAATATTGTATTGTTCCAATTTTGAGCTTCATCACGGGCAGTGATTTCAGCTTCTAATAGAGTTTTTTGGGCGTTTGATTTGGCTTGTTCCAGCTCAGCCAACTCTTTTTTCCGGTCATCATCAAATATCGTCAAAACACGAAAAATACAAAATGTCACGGCCAAAGCAGATAAAGCCCGCCAGACCTGGACCGGCAGGCCCGTTACATATAACACACTCTTATCATTTATTATTGAAGTCAGGCCATAAGGTACCGCTGGAACCGCCAACCCAGCCATAAATGAATTAATAAAAAAAGCGCAAGCAGCGAACAACATTAATCTACTTGCCTTACTATTTTCAGAAAATTTTATCCCGGTTGAATGACGCATCAAGCCAAAACCAGTCAACAGATTTGCAGGAAAATAGATCAGGTAACGTGACAGCACATCAACTGCAAGTTGAAAATTCGGGATATATTCCGCCAGAATTGCTGCATAACCGAAAATTAAACCTATTGGGATCGAAAAACTCAGCAGCCAGAAACCTTCCTTTGGCTTTACTGGCCCAGTTTCCCGGATTATTCCTATGCCGAAACGTGCAAGCAGCAATGCCGAAACGGGTAACAAGATTGAACGCAATATCATCAGGAGGCTGCTAAGAGGGGGTTGGACACCAATGAGTAAAAACATATCAATCCATTCAACGATGCTATGCGTAAACCCGAACCATGATAACCAGGGAAGCTGACGACTGAGAGGCAGTTTCCCTGGTTGGCCTGTCTCGAGGAAAACGATCAGACCCAGGCTAAAATAGGATAAACCGTAAATAAAATAGACGAGAATCATTCAAAAGCCATCAAAGTCCGGTAACTCTGACCGTGATCCAGGTCTAACCAACGATCGCAGAACACCGCAGCCTGTCCGTAAATTGTGTGGTGGTATCTTTTATTTACACTGAAGCAAAACTCTGGTAGCCAGCATGCGATATGATTGTCCACAAAGCTTCTCTCCT
Organism: uncultured Anaerolineae bacterium; assembly: GCA_903854805.1. Next base: position 21,162 of record CAINXK010000314.1, on the reverse strand, counting down.
GCGACCGTAGGTTTCTGGCAGCCTCAGTGGAACCAGTAGACCAGCGCAGCGATTCCTGTTCGCATAAAAATGCCAGGAACTCCAATTCCACAGCAATATGATCTTCTATTCCTGATTCGCAGGAAACACCAATACTTTTGTATTGGACGTTTAATAACTGTCGTAAGTCTGATTCGGATTGGGCCATTGCCCCGGCATTCTTCCAGCGATAAGAAGATTCCCTCGGAGAAATTCTTTCAACTCCCATTTCAAAAAAACGGTGGTAATCTTTCTGAAGAACATCCAACGGCACTTTTGCTGAAGAGACTAATTTCTCCAGGTCTAACAACAGGATCTTCTGATCTTCCCCTAACCAGGTAGTAATCTGCTTCATTTGGATAACTAATTCCCCTGATTGTAGAAAGTCCACCAGCTCCAGGTCTGGATAGGTAAAGATCCTTGAAAGGCAGCGGTAAGTCAAACTCCGATCTGTGGCAACAGTCACCAAAATCTCACAAGCTCTCTTTATTGGGTCCCCAGTTCCCGGTTTCATTATTCCAGAGCTGTTTTTTGGTTTAAGTAAGGTAGTAGACACTGGGCTCTGTTCCCTTCTCTAGTAATAGTTGGAAATGCGGGCGGGTTCTCAAAAGTTGAGAGACTTTGCTAGCTGCATCATTAAAATCACCAAAGACCAGCGCTTCGATGGTACAAGCTTCAACACATGCCGGTTGAAGACCTTTTTTTACCCGATGCGCACAAAAAGTACATTTTTCGACTGTCTTTGAACGGTGGATGATCGGATTTTCTCCCGTAGCATAGGGTACCGGGAAATTGACTTCTTCACCTGAAAAGACACGCACACTGGTATATGGGCAGACCATCATGCAGTAGCGGCAACCCATACACAGGCTTGGGTCATGCATAACCCAGCCTCCATCCGGATCACGGTAAGTTGCATCATGTGGGCACACTTCAATACAGGGGCTATTTGCACAGTGTTGGCACATAAGCGGAAGGTAGTCTTCCTTCAATTCGAAAAATTCTTTTGCAAGTGCAAACTCTCCATTGACACCAAGAGTGATGATCTTGATCCATGAGATTCCTAATGGAAGGTTGTTTTCCTGTTGGCAGCTGATGGTACATGTATTACAGCCGATGCAGGCCTGTAAATCGATGGACATGACAAATTTGTTACTCATAGTTCCCCTTTCTCCCCGTTCACGCTTTGGATATCCACCAGAATATCTGAAAAAGCCATGCTTGATCCAAGGGCATTCGTGCTGTCCATTATTCGGTGTGTAAGGGATTGGGGATGACCAGCCCTGTAATATTTGGAATCCCACCCAGAAGTCAGGTAGACTGTACCAGTGGGAACAGATGCTGTCAGCCGGACTTTAACTTCAACAAAACCCCGTCGATTATAAATTCTAATCCAGTCTTTTTCAGCAATCCGACGTTCACCTGCTGTTGATGGATGCACATAAGCGTATGGTTCGGGATCCAATTCGCGGAGCGAAGGAGAAGCGTCAAACGTTGAATTAACTCGAAAGTGGCTGTGTGCAAAAATGCAGATCAGTGGGAAATCCTTAGCAATCTCCCCTATGGGGTTGGCTTCAATCGGAGATTGGTAGACCGGCAAGGCCTTGCCATAAGGCAGATTTCGTTCAACATAGAATTCAGCGCGTTTGCTTGAAGTGGAAAAATCCCCGTTTGAGTGTGGTATAAAAATTCCAGATTTCAGAGTACGACGTAGTACTCCCTCTTTCTCAAGGCAGGAGAAGTCATCAGGCCCAAGCTGGGGATCAATAGCTGCAAGTTCTTCGCGTAAATAATGGCTTGGTGGTTCATTAAAATAGTTTTCCAGCCCGAGAAATCTGCCAATACCAGCAGCAATGTCAAAATCGGAACGGCATTCTCCAGGTGGTTGAATGATCTGCGGCTGATGCTGAATATATGGACCAGGACCCATAACCATATCTTCTCGCTCAAATAAGGAGGCTGCCGGTAACACATAATCTGCCCATTTGGCTGTTTCAGTCATAAATAGATCAGATACGACAAGCAAGTCCAGTTTTGGGAGAACTTTAGTCGACATGTACTCCCAATCAGCCGTCTGGTTGAACCAGTTGCAGAAAGCAACCATCACAGCTTTTATAGGATAGGGTTTTTCATTGACAATGTAATCAGGCAGTTCCGCTGGGTTAACCGGTTGGAAACGCGCACCATCCGGGTTCGTAAATTTACCAATGTGAAGAGGCAACTCAAAAAAGCCACTAACCCCCGCACCTCCCCCCGTAATCCCGATATTGCCTGTCAGTACTCCAAGCGTGCTGATCATCCGTCCAAATGCCGAGGCATGACCCCATCGTTCAATACCAAAAGTGGCGAATAGGCGGGCTGGATCGGTGGTCGCATAACCGTGGGCCAAGTCAAAAATTTGTTGTGGCGCAAGACCAGTTTTCTCTGACACCTGCTCGAGGGGGAAGTTAGCTGCATATTCTGCGAGCAGGTCAAATGCTGTACAGCATTTGACCCCATTAATCCGATGTCTTCCTTTAAGTGCAGGTTGAGATGATCCATCGACTGGCTGTGAACTGTTAGTAATCTCATCCCACACCAGGTATTGATTTTCCTTGTCGGTGAAATCTAATTTCGAAGAACGAAAAAATAAACCCGTCTCCTCATTGACCAGGAAAGAGCCGACGGAATGTTCCTTAATATAAGTTGAATCGAACCAACCATTTTGGATGATCAAATTGATCATCCCCAAAGCCAGGATCAAATCAGTACCTGGACTGATCTGAAGCCAAGTATCGCTTTTTGCCGCAGTAGCTGTAAAACGCGGATCGATGGTAATAATCTTTGCCCCAGCCTTTTTCGCTTCAAGGAAAAAATTCCACCAGGGCATCCAACTCCTCACTGGATTGCTTCCCCAGATCAGGATCATTTTCGAATTGGGCAGATCCTGGAAGGCGTTAGATTTAAATCCTGAACCTTTCCCAAATGTATCTTCAATTCCACTTGCTACTGCGGTATCCATACCCAGCTTTGTCGGATCAATTGCAGAAGCTTTCATCAAACTGGCAAGACGGAAATACACCCCAAAATAACCGTTTAGAATTCCAGCCTGGCCCTTGGATGTCAAGAACATATTACTTTCGGGGCCGTGTTCTAATGAAATGGACTGGAATTTCCGCGCGATTTCAGACAAAGCCTGTTCCCAGGATATTATCTCCCATTCGCCCGAACCACGTGGCCCCTTTCGTTTCATTGGATGGAGCAGGCGGCTTGGATGGGATATTAACTGAACGTAACTGATTCCTTTTAGGCAGATGCTTCTATAACGCGGATCCGAGAATTCAGCTGCCTCAATTTTGGTGATATGATTGCCACTTAGGGTAACCTTCAGACCGCAATAATGAAAACCACAATCATGGTTGCAAGCAGTGCGCACAGTACGTGAAAAGGATCCCGAGAGCGGAGAATTAGATGTGACTTTAAGATGGTGAAATGATGAACCGATCTGCCATCCAGTTAATAAAGAGCGACCAGTTGATGTGACCAACCGATTGGATAACTCGGTAACCTGTTCATCGCTGCGGTTTCTCAAATTCAGCCGGGGAATGGGAGCTTCCTGGGCAGATTCACCTGCTGGGGATGAAAGACGGGCTGCCCTCTGAAATTTTTCGTTCATCTTCTCAATGTGCGAGGTTGATGAGAGCAAAGATTGGACAAGTGGTTGAAGATCAGAGCTCAATCGGTCTAGGGTAATCAAGCCATTTGCCCCCATTTTGATGGCAGCATCCCGTTTTTCGATGGAGTCTTCTGGCAGAAGACAAACGATTGGGACTGGTCCAAGGGCATTGGAAACTTCAAGGAAGAAGGCTGGAGGATCTGTTTGCCTGTCACCAAACGGATCGATAATGATCATATCCAGGTCGTGACCCACGAATTGAAGAAGTCTTTCATGAGTTTCAGCGAGTTCGTATTGGACAGGGATTGCCCAATCCGTGGAAATTCTAGTTATATCCTGAAAAACGCGGATATTCTTGGTTACAACAAGGAATATTTGTTTATTTATATACATTAATAATGATTTTACTCCGCAATCAAAACACATGGAATTGCATATCTTCCCCTTTTGTGTATGACAAATTATGGGATGGTTCATTGGGCTGTGAATTGAGCAGAGACACTGGAAAATTAATTGGATTTATGACAACCGCCTGTCCTGTGTATTTTTGCAAAATTAAGTCATATTCAGGATGAATCAGGTGCTTAAGAACCACTTCGTCCATCTGCAAACCCATTTTGAGCCTAAATTTTGTTTTGACAGTTTTAACTTTTCTTCAAATACCTCCTTCGAGCTTCACAGATTTTTTGAACCATCCTCAAATTTTCCTTTTCAACCATGGTACATGGTCTTCAAGCCAGGGACAACAAAGAAATAAAATCGTGTTGTCAGCAATCGGTGGATGACCTGGAAGCCAATTACCATTCAAAGGGAGCAGGTCGCTACAAAGACTATGGCGCCAACCTCACGGAAGCATGTGGCCCAGAAAACGAACTGCGACTCATTGCAAAAGTACAGGTTGCGCCCAACAACATTGACGATGGACATTTACTAGCCGAAACCCTGCCGAGCTTGAGAGAGCGCACTGCCATGGACACCTTGATCACTGGTGGTGGCTTCGCCAGTGAAGTCAGCGACATTGCTCTGCAAGGGCTGGCTGTCAATCACGTTCAGACTGCCCTCCGAGGCGTACAACCAAGCCTGCGCAAATTCAACCTGGCCGATTTCAGCTTGCATCAAGGTCAGCAAGACAACCCGATTGTCATGACCTACCCCAGGAACATGCAGTTTGTTAAGTGAAACATTATTTCTCGGCTGCTAAAATGCCGGTGCGCGGACAATTCAGAGTGATCAACATGGCAATCTCATCCGCTGCCACAGCCAATGCCGGCGTATCCCCCGTTACCTGATTGCCAAAACGAAGTCGGTACAAGCGTCCAAAGCACCGGCAGTGTTATTTTTAGCTTCAGCGCGGATCTTCTTGGTGCGATGGTTAGGCTTTTGGCCCAAATTCCGCCAACTATAAAACGGCTTTTTGAAGGAGAGTTGTTAAATCAAACAGGACTATATGGAAAATATATATAAACTCTTACCATTTGTGCGTCCTTACTGGAAACGTTCTGCAGCAGCGCTGATTTTACTGACTACACTTGTTTTCCTGGATCTCTCTCTGCCTCGATTGATTCAGAGGATCATCGACCAGGGCATTTTGGCAAATAACCAGCAAGTGGTGATCCAAACGGCGCTGATAATGATCGGCATCTCGATCGTCAGTGCAATGATTGCAATTGCCAATAACATATTATCTGTGCAGGTCGGCGAAAGTATTGCGCGAGACTTGCGTGAAGTTTTATTTGTTCGAATCCAGGGATTCTCCTATAGTAATCTTGATGAGCAGAAAACTGGTCAGCTGATGGTGCGTCTGACCAGTGATACGACTGCCGTTCAACGTGTTGCGCAAATTTCCATGCGAATTGGTACGCGTGCTCCGTTGTTGATGCTCGGCAGCCTTGTCTTGATGGTTAACACCAATCTTAACCTGGCGCTGACTATGTTGCCGCTATTGCTGGTTACTTCTGTCATCATCGTTTTTTTTGTCCAGAAGATGGAGCCGCTTTTCCAATCTGTGCAACAAAAACTTGATTGGCTCAATACGGTTTTGCAGGAAAATACTGCCGGTGCGCGGCTGGTTAGGGCTTTTGTGCGGGCTGATTTTGAAGGTAAACGCTTCGAAAGTGCCAACGAGGCCTTTACTGATCACTCTGTGCAGGTCATGCAATTTATGTCGAGCATGTCACCAATTTTAACCATGTGTGTAAACATCGGCATGGTGCTTGTGATCTGGTCCGGCGGGCTGCAGTCGATCCGTGGTGAGCTCACCGTCGGGCAGATTGTGGCTTTTACCAACTATCTGTTGACTACAATGGGCCCGCTGACGATGATGACGATGCTTTCAAATACCTGGGCAAGTGGCATAGCTTCTGCGCGGCGTGTCAACGAGGTCCTGGATACCACTTCTGAAGTGACAGATCTGCCATGCGCGATTGGCTTGCCGGAATCTGTACAGGGGCGGTTGGTTTTTGAGAATGTCTCTTTCCACTACAATGGGAATGAGGCCGAACCAGTGTTGATAGGGATCAACCTGGTGGTTGAGCCTGGGAAAACGGTTGCCATTCTGGGTTCGACTGGGGCAGGAAAGACCACGCTGGTTAACCTGGTAGCGCGTTTCTACGATGTGACCTCCGGTCGGATCCTGCTCGATGGGTTGGATATTCGCCAGATCAAGCAGGATGCGCTTCTGGCCCAGATCGGGATCGTACCCCAGGAAACGGTCCTTTTTTCTGGGACGGTGCGGGATAATATTCGCTATGGTGTTCCAACTGCCAGCGATGAAGAAGTTATCGCCGTGGCGAAAGCTGCGCAGGCTGATGAGTTCATCCTGGGCTTGTCACAAGGTTACGAGACCCATATTGAGGAGCGCGGAACAAACTTATCGGGCGGTCAAAAACAGCGTATAGCCATAGCACGAGCACTGTTAACTCGGCCAAAAATCCTGATCCTGGATGACAGTACCAGTTCTGTCGATGTGGAGACGGAGACAAAAATTCAAGCAGGATTGGCTGCACAATTAAACCATTACGGCAGTCTTCGGGCAGTCAGCGGAACTACTGCGCTGGTGGTTGCCCAACGTATCAGCACTGTCTTGCAGGCGGATAAGATTGTGGTCATCGATAACGGGCGCATAGCTGCCGAAGGCACGCATCAGGAATTAATGCAGTTCAGCCCGATTTATCAAGAAATTTATGAGTCCCAGTTGGGGAATGGTCTTCGGTCGGTGGAAAAACCGATTAGTGGAATGCCAGCGACAAGCACCGGAACGATCAGTCAAGGAGTGCAGGCATGAGTAACAATCCTGGTCAAGGCGGTTTCCGTTCCAGCATGCAAAGAGGACCAGTCGAACCTGGCAAACTTGAAAAGGCGCGTGATCCTCGCAATGCACTGACGCGCTTATTACCTTATCTGCTTCCTTTCAGGTTAGTCCTGATGCTTGTACTTGGTTTTGTGCTGATCTATACAATATTGGGTCTGATCGGTCCATACCTGATGGGTGTGGCGATTGATAAGTACATTGCCAGCCAGGATGTGACTGGATTGGCGAAAATTGCCATCTGGATGCTGGTGGTTTATTTGCTGAATAACCTTTTTCAGGCAATATCTGCTTGGCTTATGTCGGATGTTTCGCAGCGTGCTTTGAAACAATTGCGTAAGGATCTTTTCAGCCATCTGCAGACCCTGCCGATCGGTTTTTTTGATCGAAATCCAGCTGGTGAACTGATGAGCCGGTTGACGAACGATATCGATGCCATTAATCAGGCGGTCTCGCAAAATGTTACATCGCTCCTGGCCAGTGTGCTGTCGTTGGTCGGTATCCTGATCGCAATGTTCATTTTGGATAAGTGGTTGGCGTTGGCTTCAGTACTGGTGGTGCCGATCATGTTCTGGTTCACGCAGTTTGTAGCACGTTATACCCGGCGTGGTTTTCGCGATTTGCAAAAACAGCTGGGTGGTTTGAACGCGGTCATGGAAGAAGCCATCAGTGGTCAAAAAGTGGTTAAAGCTTTCCGGCGCAATGAATCGGCCATCGAAACTTTCCGAAGGAGTAATGCTGAAGTATTTCGCGCGGGTGTTTCGGCCAACAGTTACGCCTTATTATTAATGCCTTTGACGAATGTATTGGGGAACTTCTTTGTGATTGTGTTGGCTGGTTTGGGCGGCTGGCTGGCATTGCAGGGCCTGGTCAGTGTCGGCATCATTGCAACGTTCATCAGCTATGGGCAGAACTTTGTTCAGCCCTTGCGTTTGTTGGCGAATATGTACAACTCGATCCAGGCTGCGCTGGCTGGTTCGGAACGGGTTTTTGAGATATTGGATACTTCGCCGGAAGTGGACGATGCACTTCAGCCGCTGTCGTTGGCGGTTCAGGGACACGTCCAGTTTGAAAATGTCGTTTTTGGATACCGGCCTGGCAGCCAGATCATTAAAAATATGACTCTGGATGCAAAAGCCGGCGAGACCATTGCCCTGGTCGGCCCGACCGGTGCAGGCAAGACAACGATCATTAATCTATTAACGCGTTTTTATGAAATTAGTGGCGGCAGCATCAAAATCGACGGTAAAGATATTCGTGAAATTCAGAAGGCCAGCTTACGACGTCATTTGGGACTGGTATTACAGGATACATTTCTGTTTTCGGGGACGGTATTGGACAACATCCGCTACGGACGTCTGGATGCTACAGATGAGGAATGTATCCAGGCTGCCATGATGGCCGATGCTGACCATTTTATTCGTCAGCTGCCGCATGGATACCATACAGCTCTCTCTGAGCGGGCCAGTAATTTGAGCCAGGGACAGCGCCAACTGCTTTCAATTGCGCGAGCTATTCTGGCCGACCCAGCCATTTTAATTTTGGACGAAGCCACCAGCAGTGTTGATACCCGTACCGAAGCCCGTATTCAAAAAGCGCTTCTGCGCCTGATGGAAGGCCGCACCAGTTTTGTGATTGCTCACCGCCTGAGCACAATCCGCGACGCTGACCAGGTTTTGGTGATCAATAGCGGAGAAATCGTTGAAAAAGGTACCCACCAGGAATTGTTGGACCTGGAAGGTTTTTATCATCATCTGTATGTCAGTCAGTTTAAGGGGCAGGCGATTTAGCCTGTCTCATGGTATGTTGAAAATTTGGCTATTTAAAAAATGCTGTTTTTATTCCCTGCTGCCGTTGGAAAAAACATTGACATTCACTCCTGAAAATGAGTCCCTAAGGTTATCGCAATCCGCAATATTGCTGCGCTGTATCGGTTATCTGCGCCCACACTGGAAGTATATAACGGGCGTTTATGTCACCATGGTGCTGATCGACATTATTGCCATGGTCAATCCCCAGGTTATTCGTTGGACGATTGATGTGGGGATTGGGATGGGAAACTCGAGTTTGCTGGCACGGGCGGTGGCTGGGCTGTTGGTGCTTGTATTGGTCAAGGGTGTGTTGACATACTTTGAGGGAATATGGGCCGAAGAAGCCTCGCAAAACGTGGCTTATGACCTGCGTAATGCACTGCAGCGTAAGATTACCGAGCTTTCTTTTTCATTTCATGACAGGGCCGAAGCTGGCGATTTGCTTTCACGCGCCATTCAAGATGTGGAGCGGATCCGCTTTTTAACTGGTCGCGCCATCTTCAGGGTGATTGAAAGCATATTTTTGATGCTGATTACCGCTGGAATGCTGCTCTGGATGAATCCCAGGCTTGGTCTACTGGCCATTATCGCAATGCCATTGTTGATCATCCGGTCGATCCGTTTTGGACGGGTGTTCCGACCACTTTCACTCCAGATTCAAAAACAATTGTCTGTTCTGACTACGCGGGTGGAGCAGAACCTGCGCGGTGTGCGGGTGATTAAAACATTTGCCCAGGAAGATGCCGAAATTGAGCGTTTCGCAGCCGAAAACCGAAAATGGTATGACCTTTCAGCGTTTTCGGCCAGAATTCAATCCAATAACATGCCTTTGCTCAACCTGATCGCTGATATTAGCAGCGTGGCTATTTTATTGTACGGAGGAATTCTGGTGATCAACCATGAACTTACCCTGGGTGAGCTTGTGGCATTTACCACTTACGTGGCCCAAATTGTAACGCCGGTACGATATCTTGGTATGGTGCTGCCGGCAATTACGATTGCAGCTGCCTCGGCTGAACGTGTCTTTGAAACTCTGGATACAGCGCCCGTGGTGTTTGATCAGCCCGGTGCTCCCGAGTTGGTCTTGGAGCAGGGCGAGGTGCGATTTGAAAATGTTTCCTTTGCATATGGCCGCCAGGCTGGCATATTGAAAGATATCAGCTTTGTTGTCAAACCTCACCAGGTAATCGCACTGCTAGGACCGACCGGTTCGGGTAAGACCAGCGTGATCAACCTGATCCCGCGATTTTACGACCCTTCTGCCGGGCATATTTCGATTGATGGCACCGATATTCAGACGGTGAGCTTGAGCTCGCTGCGCAGTCAAATCGGAATTGTCTTGCAGGAGACAACTCTTTTTGCTGCATCCATCCGTGAGAACATTATGTTTGGCAAACCCGATGCAACCAATGCTGAAATTGAGTCGGCTGCCAGAGACGCCCAGGCGCACGAGTTTATCATGCGGACCCCAGCGGGATATGAGACACAAGTGGGTGAACGCGGAGTGACGCTTTCGGGTGGGCAAAAGCAGCGGTTGGCCATAGCGCGTGCCCTGCTGACCGACCCGCGAATTTTGATCCTGGATGATGCCACTTCCAGCGTGGATAGCGAGACTGAACATTTGATCCAAGTGGCCCTGGAGAAGGTGATGCATGGACGTACGACATTCGTGATTGCACACCGTTTGAGCACGGTTCATTCGGCAGACCTGATCCTGGTGCTGGACAAGGGTCGTATTGTGGCGCGCGGCAGGCATGCGGAATTGATGCAATTATCGCCGCTGTATGTCAATATCTACAATCAGCAGCTCAAACCAGGCAGGATGAATTCGGAAGCTGTAAAGAGTTAGAAGTCATGCTGAGTTGCACCTGCATGCGAGCAAACCAGATGAAAAGGAAGGCCAGATGAGTTTTGGTATCGGAGTATCCAGCCCGGGAATGGGTCCACGCGGCGCGATGGAAAACTTTGCCGAAGGTGATGGCAAGGGCGGGCAGGTTTTCAACCGGCGTGTGGTGGTGCGTATGCTGGTTTATTTACGTCCATATACCAGGATGATGGGCCTGGCTTTTGTAGCGATGCTGGTGGAGACCGCCCTGACATTGTTAGTCCCTTTTTTATTAAAGATCAGTGTGGATACGTTTATATCTGAGGGTGATCAAGCCGGATTGGTTCGTATCTCGCTTTGGACAGCTGGCGCTTATTTATTGTTGTACCTGGCCACGCGGATACAACAATATTACCTCTCGTTAGTTGGGCAGCGCATGCTTGCCAATATTCGGAGCGACCTGTTTCGTCACATCCAGAAATTATCATTAAGCTATCACGATACCCATATCGTCGGTGTGACTGTTTCGCGCGTGATGAACGATGTGGCAACGATCAATGATTTGCTTTCGCAGGGGGTCATTACCCTGATTGGTGATCTGTTTGTGCTGGTGGGCATCATCGTGGTCATGTTGACGATGAATCTGCGCCTTGCGTTGTTGACCTTTACAGTTCTGCCGCTGATGCTGTTGGTGACGATCTGGTTCTCGGGGCGTGCGCGAGTTGCTTTTCGCGAAACGCGAACAAGTGTGGCCAAAGTGGTCGGTGGACTGGCAGAAGATATCGCTGGGGTAAGGGTTATCCAGGCTTTCGGACAGGAAGAGAACACGCAGGAACACTTTAACGCTGTAAATGAGGTCAACCGAAAAGCCAATATTGACGCCATGTCGCTTTCCTATATATTCTTACCGGCCATTGAATTTCTAGGGATACTGGCGACTGCGATTGTATTGTGGTTTGGTGGAATCGCGGTCAGCGACGGCACAGTGACTTTGGGTGTCCTGGTGGCTTTCCTTTCTTACGTTACCCGGTTTTTCCAACCAGTGCAGGAATTGAGTCGTATGTTCACGACGCTTCAATCTGCCATGGCTGGCGGAGAGCAGGTGGTTAAGTTGCTGGAGACAGTGCCGGATGTGCTTGACCAGCCGGGGGCGCTTGATTTGACCGAAATTGTGGGGCGAGTCCAGTTTGAGCATGTTTCCTTTTGCTATCGCCCAGGATTACCGGAAGTGCTGCATGATGTCTGTTTGGATATCCAGCCGGGGCAGACTGTGGCGCTTGTGGGACCAACCGGTGCCGGCAAGACTTCGATTGGAAACCTGATGGCCCGTTTTTACGACGTGACTGGTGGTGCGGTTTTAATCGATGGTATCGACGTCCGTACGCTGAAACAACGCGAGCTGCACCGCCAGATCGGGTTGGTGCCGCAGGATTCCTTCCTTTTTTCCGGGACAATCGCGGATAATATCCGCTTTGGGCACCCGCAAGCAACGGATGATGAAGTGCAACGCGCGGCCCAGATGGCTAACGCGCACGAGTTTATTTGCGCAAAGCCGGATAGCTACGAGACACGCGTTCAAGAGGGTGCTTCCAATCTTTCAGTTGGGCAGCGCCAACTGGTGTGTATTGCCCGGGCTATTCTGACCAATCCGCGGATTTTGATCATGGATGAGGCGACTTCCAATGTCGACAGCTTGACGGAGAGTCTCATCCAGGTTGCGTTGCAGCGACTGCTGCAGGCCCGCACAGCTGTGGTGATTGCGCATCGCTTGAGTACGATCCAGAACGCGGATCTGATTTGCGTGGTAGCTGATGGACAGATTGTGGAGCAGGGCACCCACGCAGAATTGTTGGTTCGCTCTGGGGTCTATTCTGCGCTCTACCAGCGCCAGTTTGCAGAGTAGAGCTGACGCGGACAAGTGCCCATCACCTGCATGCGGGCCAGGTTGGTTTTCAATTTTCGCGGATGTATATTGACCTATAATGTTATCCAAATTGCCTGTAATAAACAGTCGAGCAGGTTTGTTTTATGGATATTTTGCGTTCGCGAATAAGTGTGCGCAAAAATAACCACTTGCCAGGCCAACCCAACCCAGCTTGCCATTGAGAGCGTTATTGAAGTCCTTTTAAATGAAGGCGTGGTTAGCTGGATGGTGATGGCAGAGCAGGCAAATTCCGGTGTCTGAGTTGCCCTGATCTGTGATGCCGGAAGAATGGGTGCTGGTGAAGTTTCGGGGATGTTTGTTTACTGGTTGTAATATCCTGCCAGTGAGTATAAAATAGGACCGTATTTGATAATCAAATCCTGCCATTCCATGGAGCCTAAGAATGAATCAACCCATCCAATTGATCCCCGAGTATCGCGATTACGTCTGGGGCGGCGATAAACTTCGGCCAGGTTATTCTCCGACCGCTGAAGTCTGGGCGGTGTATGAAAATGACCGGGTGGCAGCAGGTCCGCAGGCAGGACGCAGTCTGGCAGAGTTGGCAGCTGAAGATGGTGAAAAGTTCTTGGGAAAATATGTTCAGCAACAAACGGGCGGGCGATTTCCGCTTCTGATCAAGCTGCTTGACTGTGCCCAGTGGCTGTCGGTGCAGGTGCATCCGAATGATGAGCAGGCTGTTCGCCTGGAAGGGGCGGGGTTTTTCGGGAAGACTGAGGCCTGGCATGTTTTGGGAGCCGAGCCCGAAGCGCAACTCATTGCTGGGATGAAACCGGGTGTTAGCGCCGAGGCGCTTTCGGCGGGTATTGCCGATGGCACGATCCTAACTTTGTCCCAATACCTGGATGTGAGCGCAGGTGAAACGATATTTATCCGTCCTGGCACCATTCATGCCCTGGGACCAGGCTTGCTTATCTACGAAGTCCAGCAGTCATCAGATCTGACATACCGGGTTTATGATTGGGGTCGCCCACAGACCGAAAAGCGCAAGCTGCATATTGAGAAATCCTTGGCAGTCACCGATCCGCGCGCCAGCACGCAGGTGGTTCCCAACCCGGTCCTGGCTGATGGCGAGTGTCGGGTGTTGGTGCATAATTCATATTTCAAGCTTGAAATTATGGCTGCCGAAACACTTCCGATTACGCTCGATACCGGCGGACAGACCTTTCACGCTCTAACCCTGATTGAGGGCCAGGCGCAGGTCACGGTTGCTTCTGGCCCAGGCTCCTGGAAGTTAGGCCGTTTCGAGACCATCCTGATCCCGGCCGCCTGCGGAGCATACCGGATCGAGCCGATCGGCGCCTTTCGGGCCTTGAAATCAAGCGTCGAGCCGGTTTAGAAAAAATGTAACCCCAGCCCAATATAAAAGCAATATTCTTGGGATGTCGAGAGTTTGAATAACTTGGCGGAATAGTGACCATCTCGGGGATAGATTCGATTTTGAGATAGTGCGGTGCTCACTTTATTAGAACGACTGCCTTGCTGGTGCTGGAAATATTTTAGCGACATTTATTCCCTGGATGTTTGCTGGACGAACTGATGATCCAGGCAGTGTAATGCACTCTGTTATTCAGGGAAACCAGGGTTATCTGTTGTTGTTGTGTTCTGGCTTTTCTGGCTGGTGGTCTTTGTATATCCCACAAAAACATGGAAGGCAGAATGGACCCATTCACAAAACAAGGCTTTAAGCCACAGTTCTATCAGAGTCTGCGGTTTGGGCAGATTAAACCTGGTGGCTGGATGCGCGCGCAGATGCTGCGCGACCTGGAGCATGGCTTTCTTGGGCATCTGGATGAACTTGTCCCGGATCTGATCCAGAAGGATGATATTTACGGCGCAAATCGCCTGACCAAAAACGTAAGTGCCAAGGATTTGGGGGTTGTCTCGGTGGAGAAGATTTGGGAGGTTCAGTTCTTGTGGTGGAACAGCGAAACCCAATCCAACTGGCGCGATGGCCTTGTGCGCACAACCTTGCTGCTGGAGCACCCATTCTACCTTCCCAAAATCAGAGCTTATGTGCAGGATATTCTCGATACCCAGGATGAGGATGGCTATTTGGGTATCTATGCGCCAGACTTGCGTTACAACTTTAGCGGTGAGAACGGAGAGTTGTGGGCGCAGGCATCGCTATTGCGGGTCCTGCTTGGGTACTACGAAGCCGCCGGCGAAGACCGGGTTTTGACGGCCGTCCAGCGTGCTGTGGATGTAACCATGCGTTCCTATCCGATGGCAGGCTCGGCACCGTTCACGCTCACTAACGATTTCGCCGGGGTTTGCCACGGGCTGATGTTTACGGATGTGCTTGACCGGCTTTACCAGCTGACCGGGCAGACGGCTTATCTGGATTATGCCCTGTGGTTGTACCAGGAGTACAGTCAGAACACGCTTAGCCAGGCGGATGTTCAGGTTGGGCATTTGCTAGACCCGGAGTATCGCTTCAGGGCGCATGGTGTGCATACCTATGAACAACTGCGTGCTTTGCTGACTGCCCTGTATGCGTCTGATAACTCGCTGCTCGCACAAGCCCTGGCTGCCTATCTTGATAAACTGCAGCTCTGTCTGACCCCCAGTGGAGGCCCGATTGGCGCTGAGTGGATCGATGGCAAGCAGGCGGATGCCTCTGAGACTGGTTATGAGTACTGTTCCATCCACGAGATGTTGGATTCTTATTCAAATTTACTGCAAAAAACTGGTGATCCTGGGTGGGCAGATCGCATTGAATGGCTATTATTCAATGCCGGACAGGGTGCGCGCCACCCTTCCGAAGGCGAGGGTGGATATCCTGAAGGAATCGCATACCTGAAAACGGATAATTCATTTTCGATGATGGGATGTATGCTGCCCGGCGACCCGGTTGATGAGCATAATCTGCAGACACGTTATAAATATTCAAATGCGCATCAGGATGTGGCTGTCTGCTGTGTGCCCAATGCAGGGCGCATCTATCCATATTATGTCAAGTCCATGTGGCTGCGATCCGCGGGTGGGCTGACAGCTGCTCTGTATGGTGACTGTCAGCTGGATACCGAGGTCAATGGTGCTGCGGTCCGCATCCGGGAAACTACCGATTACCCCTTTGACCTGCAGCTGACTTTTACGATTGAAGTTGACCAACCTGTGGAGTTTGAGATTTCCTTCCGCAAACCTGGCTGGTCCACTGGATTTCAGATCGAAGGCACTGGCGATTATTACGAATCGAACGGGTTGATTGTTTTTCGCGTAACCAAAATTTGGCGCAATGGGGATGCCATCCGTCTGTGTTTTGTTGCGGATGTGAAAATTAATCCGTTTGGCAGGAGCGAATCTTTTCTTAGCTATGGAGCGCTCCTGTTTGCTTTGCCCTTGGAGGCAGAAGCACGGGCCGGTCGTGAATACCCGCTGGAGGGGTTTCAGGATTTGTATTATGACCCAGCCGGCAGCTCCGGTCTTGATTTGCGGCTGGATAGTGCGCAACCATTTAAATTGGAACAAAATCCATTCAATCCAGAACATCCATGGGATGGACTGACCCTGACCGGCAGTCTGTTTGACCTGGAAACCCAAAAACTCAAGCCTGTGACGCTGATCCCATTCGGGGGTACCATCTTGCGACGCGCCACCTTTGGATCGCTATAACTGTTATTCCCGCTGTTTTAAGCCCATTAATTCGAGGAAAGCCGTATGTCTCACCTTGTTCGCTGGACCATCGAGAAAATCGCTCAACGCTTGGCCCTGATCGACGGTCTGGTTTACCGCCGCCAGGTTGATCTGCCGAACTTTCGCTATTATGAGGTTGATGAAAACCCTGGGACTGGGATCGAAATCCTACCGAATACCTACTGGGGCGAACCCTGTACCGAATTCGTCCTGCGCTCTACTTTTGAAATCCCCGCAGAATGGGGTGTTTTGCACCCGATGGCTTTGTATTTGCCATTGGGTGACGCTGAAAACTTTAGCCACCCCGAAGCACTTGTCTCCATTGATGGGCAAACCTTTGCCACCTGTGACCTGCATCACCGTGAGATACTGCTTTCGGCTGAGTTATCATCCTTTGGTGCAGGTGAGATGTGGAAAGTCGGCTGTGTCCATGATCTTGAATTACGTGGTTGGACTGGTATGGGCGATAACTGGAATAGCGTGCCGCTTACGCGCCTGGTGATGCATACCAGTGCTGTGGTCCAGATCGACCAACCAACCCGCGATTTCATTATTAGCGCGCGTATCGGACTGGAGACAGCCAAAATTCTGGATATTAATGATCCGACTCGAACCGGGCTGCTGAATGCCCTGGATGCTGCTTTTAAGATTTTGGATACGCGCGAACCGTTTGGGGACCGATTTTATGAAAGCGTGCCTCTGGCGTCTGCTGCGTTGAAAGAAGGGCTCGCGCGCGCCGGAGCAGCGCTGCCAGTGAGCATGACCGCAACCGGTCACGCCCATATCGACGTAGCCTGGTTGTGGACCCTGGACCAAACCCGCCGCAAGACTGCGCGGACCTTCCATACTGTGCTACGCCTGATGGAGCAGTTCCCAGAGTATCACTTTACCCAGAGTCAACCACAGTTGTATGAATATATACGCCAGGATTACCCGCAGGTGTTCGCAGCTATTCAGGCCCGGGTTGCTGAAGGCCGCTGGGAACCGATTGGTGGGATGTGGGTGGAAGCTGACTGCAATCTGAGCGGCGCGGAATCGTTGGCGCGCCAGTTCCTACTGGGACGCAGCTACTTTCGTCAGCATTTTGGCGCACAGGCAGAATCTGGGGTACTCTGGCTGCCGGATGTGTTTGGTTATGCATGGGCGCTGCCTCAGCTTATCAAGCAATCCGGGTTGGATTACTTTTTCACCATCAAGCTTGGCTGGAATCAGTATAACCACCTCCCTTATGATTCATTCTGGTGGCAGGGCTTGGATGGCACACGCGTGCTGACTCATTTTGGAACCGCACCCGAAAACGGTAGTGCCTATGCCAGCACATACAACGCACCAGCTACTCCTGATTCGACCCTGGGAGCCTGGAAGAACTTTCAGCAAAAGGAGGCCCAAACCGAGGTGTTCATGGCTTTTGGTTATGGCGATGGCGGGGGCGGTCCAACCCGTGAAATGCTCGAGAATTTGCGCGAGATGGCGCACTTCCCCGGGCTGCCGCAGGTTCGTCAGCGTTCGGCTGGCGAATTTTTCCACGAGCTAGAGACGCAATCAGGAGCAGATCTGCCCACCTGGAATGGCGAGCTGTATCTTGAGTATCATCGCGGCACCTATACTACCCAAAGTCGCAATAAGCGTGCCAATCGAAAGAGCGAATTTAGCCTTCATGATGCTGAGTTCCTGGCGAGCCTGGCGCGGCAGCTGGACCCAAATTACACCTACCCGGTCGAGACTATTACCCAGGCCTGGCAGTTGGTGTGTCTCAACCAGTTTCACGACATCATCCCGGGCAGCAGTATCGGTCAGGTGTATACAGAATCGCTTGAGCAGTACCACGCTATCGAGCAAATCGCCGAGACGGTACGCCATACAGCGTTGGATTCTCTTTCGGTTCAATTCGGCGGTGATCTGCTGTTGGTCAATCCGACTAGTTTCTCGCGCCGCGACCTGGCGTTTGTGCCCGAAGATTATTCCGCGGGTCTGGAGCGGGCAGGGCAGCACCTTGTGACTCAAGCGGTTGTCGGCGGATTGCTGGTAGATGCTGGCGAGCTGCCCCCGTACAGTCTGACCCCGCTTTATTTTTCCGAGAAGACTTCCGGTGCACCGGCAACCCGCGGGTTGTTTGCGGCCCCCAACCTGTTGGAGAACGATTATTTGCGGGTTGAATTGTCCGCGGATGGAGACATTACTCGTATTTTTGATAAGGCCAACCGGCGAGAGGTGCTGTCTGAAGGCGCAATTGCCAACCAGTTCCAGGCCTTTGAGGATCGGCCCAAATTTTGGGATGCCTGGGATATTGATATTTTCTACGATGACAAATTCTGGTTGGCAGAAGCTGCTGGTTCAATTCGCGTGCTTGAAGCCGGCCCACTGCGCGCTACGCTTGAGATCAAGCGCCGAATTCTGAACAGCAGTTATACCCAACATATTTCATTAATTCACAACAGCCCGCGCCTTGATTTTGAGACGACGATTGATTGGCGTGAACGGCACATCCTGCTGAAAGTGGCTTTTCCGGTTGAAATCCTGGCACCGGTGGCAACCTATGAAATTCAGTGGGGTAACGTCCAACGCCCAACGCACCGAAACACAAGTTGGGATTGGGCTCGTTTTGAGACCTGCGCTCATAAGTGGGTGGATCTGGGCGAAGGTGGCTATGGTGTCAGTCTGCTAAACGATTGTAAATACGGGCACGATATCCGCGACAACGTCATGCGCATCAGCCTGCTGCGCGCCCCAACCATTCCGGATCCTGAGGCTGATCAGGGAGAACAGCGTTTCAGTTACAGCCTTTTGCCACATTCCGGCGGTTGGGAAGGCAGCACTGCGCTTGAAGCCTATACCTTGAATGATCCAATCCGGGTGCACAGCTCGAATGTGAAAGGCCATGCGGCGCAAGTCATGGAACCGCTGTCTTTTGTCAGCACTTCCAGCCCTCATATTATTATCGAAACGGTCAAAGGTGCGGAAGATGGAAATGGTGTCATCGTGCGTTTTTACGAGAGCCAACGCCGGCGAGGCGAAGTGACTTTGACAGCCGCTTTTCCGCTTGCGCGGGTTGAAAAAGTTAACTTGCTGGAAGATAGCCAGGCCGAGTTGCAGCCAATCGGCCAGCAGGTGACCTTGTCAGTCCGACCTTATGAGATTGTCAGCCTGCGCTTGATCTTTGGCTAAATCCGGGTGTATCGCCGCTGATCGCGGTGTGTCTCCCTGCAGCTGGTTATTTTGCGGAAACTTTTCCGCAAAATAACCAGCATTAATATTTTTATCTTTCTGAGAGTGCTCTACCCAGCGACCGTATTTACCACAGGGTAGCCACGTTTGACAGAGTTGGCTCCCCGAAGGGCAAGCGGCAAAATCGGCCTGGCGAGAAGCAAGACCTGGCTAACCGTGAGTAAATGCGACCAGTCAGTAGACGCCGTGAGTAATTATGAGCGCGGCGAGCTTGCTGGAGAAAGTATTTTTATTGAAAGATGTTCCAGAGACCCGTCGCGAAAGTCTATCGTCACAAGTCTCAGGGCATCAAGTTCCAATCCAGGAATCGTTCAATCCGCGTGTAGACATCCAATACATTTTCACGGCGCAGGAAGCCATGCGGTTCGCCAGTATAGGTTTTGTATTCAAAGATTTTCCCGTTCTCGCGCAGGGCGATGGCCCACTCTTCGCTGGCTTCGGGCGGCACTACATTATCATCCAGGCCATGCAGCAGCAAGAGGGGTTTTTGGACATTAGCAACATCAAAAATCGGGCAGCTTTCATGGTAAACATTGCGGTTTTTACCCGGATGCCCAAGAAATATCTCGGTATACAGCCGCAGCTCGCGCTTGCATAATGCCCATGAGCTGACGGTATTGGCGTCGCCATATTTGGCAATGCCACAGGCGAATAAGTATTCAGGGTCACGCGCAAGGCAGCAGTTGGTCATGTAGCCGCCATAACTGCCGCCCATGATTGCCAGGCGTGTCGGGTCAATTCCTGGCAGGCTGCCCAGGTATTTCGCACCATATAAACAATCCTTGGTATCGCCCAAGCCCCAAGCGTTGTAATTCGCATGCTCAAATTCGACCCCGTAACCCGTGGAACCGCGGTAATTGGGTGAAATAAAGGTGTATCCTTTTGCAACCAGATATTGCGCCAGGATGTCCCATTCAAAGCAGGCTTGGCCGGACGGGCCACCATGTGGATAGAGCACAGCAGCACCATTCGGTTGGGACGGGCGGTACAGGAAGGCTGGGATTTCAAGTCCATCGAAAGATTTGTAGCTGATCCTTTCGGGCATACTCATTTTATTGGCAGCCAATGCCGGAATGAATGAGAAAGTTAGCTGGGTAACTATGCGGGATTTCAAATCCATGCGATAGATTTCAGGTGGCTGAACCGGACTTTCGTATTCAAAGCTGATGAAACTACCATCCGGTGACCATTGTGGATTGAAATGGGTGCCAGTTCCAGTTTGAAGACTTGTCAGGCTTCCTGTGGTAGGTTCAATTAGAACAAGATCAAATGCTCCATCGTGGTTAACGGTTGCCAAAATCTGCATTTGATTTGGGTGCCACTCGAATTGAACGAGATCGTCTCCAAACCTGGTGACCTGCTGAAGGCCTTGGCCGCTGGGATGTGCCATCCACAGATCATCGTGGCCGTTTTCCTGGCAGATAAAGGCAATCCATTGACCGTCGGATGACCAGCGTGGCTCATGAGCGCGGGTTATTGGTTTGCCATAAACGGTACTGATCGAGCCGCTATCCAGGTCGATCAGGCAGATATCCAGCCGGTTTAGGTCATTAAAAGGGCGAAAAGTGAAGGCGATAAATTTACCGTCCGGGCTGGGTTGGGCATCCCAATGATCGCCATCGCCAGAGTTGGTCAATTGCCGGGGCCAGGAGCCAACTTTATCGGTCAATACCAGCTGGTCGGCCTCGTAACGCGTCACAGAAATAATTAGCCCATTCGAATCTGGCATCCAGCGTGGCCCCC
>CAINXK010000313.1 GCA_903854805.1 uncultured Anaerolineae bacterium | reverse complement strand
GAGCACCTCCCATGCCCAGCAACAATTTCGCCGATATTCAAGCCATAAAAGATTTCCCATCACTCGTCAAGTATTTGCGCACCGGGCTGGGTTGGCCAGTGGATGAGGAGCAGGCCGATGATCTGACCTTTGATTACCAGCCCTCCGAGCTGGGACTGGAAGACAGCCTGGCAGTTAAGGTGCGCGCCATCAAGCAGCTGCGACCGCTAGCCGGGCAGCAGCCCTGGGGGATTTTTTGGATCGATTTTGAGCCCAAACGTCTGCCGGTGGTGGTCATGCGCCGCATCCTGGCGGCGTTGGTGCGCCGGCAGCGCGGGCAGAACAGTCACCAGGCCGCCTGGGATCTGCGCGACCTGATGTTCATCTCGGCCACCGGGGCGGGCAATGAGCGCGGGATTTCGTTTGCGCACTTTCGCGAAAGCGAAGCCGGAAAGCCGCAGATGTACACCTTTTCGTGGGATGTGCGCGAAAGTCACCTGTATTACATCAAGAACCTGAACCTGCAGGCCCTGCGCTGGCCCGCTCACCCGGCGGATGCCACAGCCTGGCGCGAACAGTGGAGCGCAGCCTTCAGCGTGCCGCAGGGCTATGTGCCGCAGACAGCCGAACTGCTGGCCCAGGCCATGGCACGCATCGCCCGCGAGATCCGCGAGGCGGTGACGGAGATTTACGCGGTTGAGCATGTCGGTGGCCCGTTGCACCAACTGCACCTCAGCCTGAAAACGAGCCTGATCAGCGACCTGGAATCCGGCGATTTTGCCGATATGTACGCCCAAACCGTCACCTACGGTCTGTTCGCGGCGCGCGCCACGCGCAGTGGCGACTTTGCAGCCGAGGCCGAAAACGGCGTTCGCGGATTGATTGCGCATTCCAATCCGTTTTTGCGTGAACTGCTTGAACAGCTGACCGACCAGCAATCGGTGGACTTGGACGAACTGGGCGTGACCGAGTTGGCGGATTTGCTGCGCAAGGTGGATATGGAATCGGTGCTGATGGACTTCAACCGCCAGAAGCGCGGTGAAGACCCGGTCATCCACTTTTATGAAACTTTCATGAAGCATTACGACCCCAAACAGAAAGCCAAGCGCGGCGAGTTCTATACACCCGACCCGGCCGTCTCGTTCATCGTGCGCTCAGTGGACTACCTGCTGCGTGAGAAATTCGACTGCGTGGATGGGCTGGCTTCGGTGGGCACGGAACTGGCAGGCGCTTTCAAACCGGTCTTTCTCGACCCGGCCACGGGCACTGGCACCTTCCTGCGCTACATCATCATGGTCATCTGGGAAACCTTTTACCAGAAGCACAAAAACCTGAGCGCCGAAAAACGCAAGGTTAAGTGGAACGAGTATGTGCGCGCCAACCTGCTGCCCAACCTGTACGGTTTTGAACTCAAGATGGCGCCCTACACCATCGCGCATCTCAAACTCGGGCTGACCCTGCAGGAGTATGGCTTTGAATTCCAGGATGGCGAGCGCCTGCGCGTCTACCTCAGCAACGCTCTGCAGCCCGCCCACGAAGTGGCGCGTGTGGATACACCCGCCCTGGCGCACGAAGTGGAACGCGCTAACGAAGTCAAGGCGCAAGTGCCGGTGACTGTGATGGTTGGCAACCCACCTTATTCGAATTTTGGGATGATGAACAGGGGAGATTGGATTTTAGAACTTTTGGATGACTACAAAAAGGGCCTTGGCGAAAAGAAAATCAATTTGGATGATGATTTCATCAAGTTTATTCGTTTTTCCCAATGGAAGATGGATCAGAGTGGGCAAGGAATTTTGGCGTTTATTACCAATAATACTTTTATCGACGGTATTACTCATCGGCGAATGCGCGAAAGTTTGATGGAATCCTTCGATGATATTTATATCCTTGATCTACATGGAAGCAGTATGAAAAAAGAGGTCTCTCCGGATGGGTCCAAGGATGAAAATGTATTTGATATTCAACAAGGTGTTTCAATAGGCATATTCTCTAAGCATGCTAATGGGGACAAAATCCGTAAAGGTAAAATTCATTATTCGGAAATTTGGGGTTCTAGGAACATAAAATATGAGAAGTTGTTATTAGGGGATG
>CAINXK010000312.1 GCA_903854805.1 uncultured Anaerolineae bacterium | reverse complement strand
CCACAGGTGCGGCAATCCCTTCCAGATATTTTGCCAACTGTTCGTGCAACTGCGCGCGCGTGGCGAAGGGCAGGCTCTCATAAGTCACTTCATGCGTGACGATGTGCTTGAACAAATAGGCCAGTTCAGGCTCGGGCGTATCCAGCGAGGTGATATCCAACTGGTGCAATTGCTCCAGATCATCCTGCACTTGCGATAACGCACCCAGCGTGGGGTAGTAGCCCGTCAACCACTCGGCGCGGAACAAACGTCCGATAATACTCGCCACACGCAGGGTGGTCTTTTCGCGTTCGCTCAACTGATCCACGCGGCTGAGGATCAGCGTGTGCAGACTATCGGGCAGCTCGATCTTGTTCAAGTCATTGGGGTCGCGCGGATCGAGACCGCGGTCGCGCAAGAAGTTGAGCAGTTCTTCCAGATAGAACGGATTGCCCTGCGCTCGCGCCATCAACTTTTCCACCAGCAAGGGCGGCACCGCGCCACTGCGCGAAGGATACAACTGCGCCAGCTTGGCGCGGATGGCTTGCTCACATTCAGCAGGGTTGAGTTCGCTCAATTCGATCCTGGTAAAGTTAGCCAGTGCTTCGAGCCGCGGCGTCACCAGGCGTGCCAGTTGCGGCGGACGATATGCCAGCACAAAACAAATGCGGCTGCCCGTCAACGCGCGCGCCAATTCATCCAGCAGGTCATGCGAGAGCGCATCGATCCAATGCAGGTCTTCAATGATGATCAACAGCGGCTCGTCCTGCGCCGCCGCCTTCAAACAATCTTCGAGCAGGGCATGCAATACGCCCTTGCGGTCTTTCGGTTCCAGCGTCTGAGTGAAATCATTTTCGGGGATCTCGAGATTCAACATCGCGCCCAACAAGGGCAGCGCCTCCACGCGTTCAGGCGCGCGGTCTTCGATCTCGCCTTCCATCAAACGGATCTGTTTTCGCAGCGGCAGTTCAGGGTCCACGCCAAAGAATGCGCTCCAGACCGTTTTCCAGGTGTGATACGGCGTGTGAATGGCGTCGGATTGACACGAGCCGCCATAACCAGCGAATCCTTTTTTACGCGCGGATCGAATCACCTCCGCCGCGAGCCGCGACTTGCCCATGCCTGCCTCTGCTACGATGCCAATCACCTGCGCCTGACCACTCGCCGCCAGTTCTAATTTATTATTGATGACTTGCAACTCATGTATGCGTCCGACCATTGGCAACGCATAGTTTGGTTCCTGCAAACGGATGGCGCGCTGCTTGCGTTCCCCCGTCACCGCAAAGACAGGCAGCGGTTCGGCTTTGCCTTTCATGGCCAACGGCGAGCGCGGCTCCGAAACAAAATCATTCGCGGTCGTCTTCTGGATCTGTCCGCCCAATAAAATTTCACCGGGCATGGCCGTGCTCATCAAGCGCGCCGCCAGGTTGACTTCATCGCTCAAGGCGCCATACGTGCGGCGGGTCTGCCCGCCATAGGCACCCACGCGCATGGTGCCCTGGGTCAATCCGATTTGCACTTGCAAGGCAGTCTTATTCCTGATCTCGAGAGCCGTCTTAACCGCACGCCGCGGGTCATCTTCATGCGTGCTTAAGGCGCCAAAGTTGAGATAGGCATAGCTACCCTTGTCGCCAATCGTCAGTTGGATGACGGTGCCTGCATAACGATTCACGATCGTCTGCATCAGGCGCACAAACGCATCCAATTCCGCTTCGGCAGAGTCTGAATCATAGTCAATGCCCGTAAAGCGCACGAACAACGCCGCGCACGGGCGGAACTCGGTCGTGAAGGCTTGCTCCCGATCCAGCTGGGCCTTGTGCAGCCAGTCTTTTAATTGAGCGCTTGATAATTCTGAGATAGTAGATTGCTCGACTGGCGCGACCGTCTCAGAATATTGATCTGCGACCGCAAAGCGTTGATTGCTGTCGTGGTCAGTGCGCCATTCTTTTATGGTTAACTTTTGACCAAGAACATTAACTGTGGCTTCATCCAACAATATCTCTCCGCGCTGCGCCAGATGCTCGCCGGTGGAGGTGCGCGCCACGGTGGCGCCAGCCAACACATCCAGGGTTTGAATGGCCGGGTCACCCACCACGAAGCGCCGTGCCGGTCCGCTGGCAACTGCCACCTTTAACGCCAGGGCTGTCGTCGCGCCGTTTGGCAAGGCTATCGCCTTGAATAAATCCATCACCCACTGTAGTGCAAAGGCACATGCCGCCGCGCGTTGACTGGCATCCTTTGCTCCATCGAACCAGCATGTGACCGCATCGCCGGAGAAGCCGATCACGCTGCCGCCATAACTTTCGATCTCTGCAATCAGGGCGGTATAGACGGTGTCGAGGTGTTTGGTCAATTCTTCGGCCCCTTGGCGCGCGCCGATCGCATCGCGCAGGGCTTCGGTCAGCGGCGTGAAACCGGAGATATCGGCAAACAGGGCCGCGCCAGTGGTGCGATCGGGCAGGCTTTCGCCACGCACCAGGGCGCGCAGACGGTCCTGCGGGAGGTAGGTGTGCATGGTCATCCAGGTTTCTCCCTTGTCATCAACGATCACTTTTCGAGCGCGGCCACGGTGCGGATCAGGTGGGTGGTTCTTTCCGCCAGGAGTTGGATGATCAGCTGGTGGAAGATTGAAGCCACTTCAGGCGCATCCTGTTCCATGCGGGCCAGGTTCTCGGCCGAAAGCAGGTATACGATGGCGGGTTCTTCAGCAAAAACGGCAGCAGTGCGCTTTTTGCCGAGGTAAAAACCAATCTCGCCAATCACCTGGCCCGATTTCATGGTCTCCAGGCGCACTGGCGCTTTGCCGGGGTATTCCAACTGGGCCGTAACCTGACCGCTTTCGACAAAGTAGATGTTGTCAGGCAGGTCAGCCTGGTGCATCAGGTAATCACCCGCGCGTACCTCTCTTTTCTCCAGGTAAGTGAACAGCTCGTCCAGACGGGTTTCGTTGGGCAGCAACTGCTGGAACATTTCTCTGAGCGGGATGATTTGCTCATGGAACTGGTCGCCGGCTTTCAGCAGCCGGTTCTCAACCCATTCCAGGCCGTGATCCAGATCGGGATAGATTGAATCGGATGAGATAAATTCGCCCTTGACGAGCTGCTTCAAAACCTCGGCCGCTGGGCCAGTGACCAGAACAGCAATGCCGCGGTCTTGTAAGATCTGTTTCATTTTGGAGAAGCTGAGCATGGCGGTTGAATCCAGGCCGCTGACTTTTGCGAAATCCAGGATCAGGAACTGCAACGCGGTCTCGCCGGGCTGGGCGATGCGGCTGCGCACCTGCTCGAGCAATTTGTTGGCCGTGCCAAAAAAAATAAAACCCTGCAGTTGCAGTACAAAGGTTTTTGCGCCCTGGTCCAGCAAGGTTTTGCGCTGGTTGGGACTGCGTGTGAAACGGCTCTGCAGTTCCGCCCCGGTCAGGGCATGTTTGGTGACACTGACCCGGCTGTAATTGACCACGAATAATCCGACCGCCGCCACGATTCCCAGGCCAACCCCTTGCAGATAGCCCAGGGTGGCAATCACGATCAAAATTAACAGGATGACGGCGTACTCCAACCGTGAGAAACTGAACCAGGATTGGTAAATCCACTCATAGAGAAACGAGAACCCAAAAAGGATCAGCAAGCTTCCCAGCATCATTTTTGGTACATACGAGAGCGCAGCCGCTCCAAAGAAAAGCGGCAAGGTAAACATGCCCGCCACCACCAGGCCGGAGAGCCGGCTGCCCCGGCCGATGCGGTGACTGAGGGTCGTGGTGGATAAAGTCAGGAAACTGACACAGCCCCCCAAAAGCCCGGAGAGCACATTGGCCCACCCGCCCACCCGCAGTTCGCGGTTCAGGTCAAGATCCTGGCGGACTACCAATTCGACACCGCTGGCGTTTAGCAACAAGGAGACGGTGCTGATCAGCATGATGCTGGCCATGCTGCCAGCCTGGGCCAGGAGCGCGCCCCAATGGACCAGCCCAAAATCTGCAAGCGACATGGGCTGTAATAAACCTCCATTGACAAAGGGCCCCAACAGCCAACCTTGCGCGCTGAGCGCTGCCAGCGGGGTGCGGCTGAAGAAAGCGGAACCGTAAAAGAAAAGCACGATGGCCAACAGCATGCCCGGTAAAACCAGAAAATGGCTGACCCGGTTCAGGATCAACAACATAATGAAGCCGAAAACCAGGCCCGGAACCCAGCGCAGCAGAAGATCGGATTGAAATAAAGCACCCGGATTGGCAAAGCTAAACGTGACATCCGACATGACCCCGATGCCGCCGGTGACGAGCAGCCAGCCGGTGCCGGCCAAAAAACCACCGATCACAGGATAGGGCAGGAAGCGCACCAATGAACCCAGCCTGAACTGTCCGAGCAGGATGAATACGACACCCGTCAGCAGGGTTGTGACAACGACAACGGCCACAACGCTGATGAATTTTTCGCGTGGGCCAGCGGAGGGCATACTGTGTAAAATCCCGGTGGCCATGACTGCCAGGATGGCTGCGGAAGCATCCTGGGGCATGGAAAGGCTGCCTTTGTAGGAACTGAAGAGACTCATGATCAGCAGGGGCGGCAAACCGCCCAGCAGGATCAGCCCGATTCCGTTAGCCACGTAACTGTTCTGCCCTGAGAAAATCAGCGCGCCCAATGAAATGGCAAAGATCAACTCAGTGATACCCACCACCAGCCCTGCGCTCAGGCCCGGCACGATTGAACTCTTCGTCGAAGGATTGATTGTTGTCATTTCACGGCTCCCAAAATTTTTTTAATTATTCAACGCCAGCGACTCGTTGAAGAAACGCGTAGCCGCCTCGAAATCGCCCATTTGGCGGGCATGCTCGCCGGCTTTTTCCAGGAACTCAATCGCTTTGGGGATTTCATCGGCGGCCTGCCAGTGATGGGCGATCTCGGCATAGGGCGGCACGTTGAAAAGGGTCTGTTCCAACAGCTCGGCCATGGTGTGGTGGAGTTGGCGACGCTGGGCAAAGAGCATCAGGTTGTAAGCCGCTGCATGCGTTTGGGCATCCTTGAAGTTGTAACCAGAAGTTTCCCTGGGACGTTTGACGATCAAATCCAGATCGGCAAGATTTTGCAAATGCTTTTGGAGATTCTCACGGGCCTGTTTTTCGGGATAGATCGCCGCAACCGCTTCGAGCGTAAAGAGCTGACCGATAACACTCGCCACCTTGAGGGTTAACTGCTCGGCGGACGAAAGGCGGTCGATCAGTTGGGCGCTGTCCAGTGCACTGCCGCTCTCGGCGCCGGGTTCAACCAGTTTGCGCAGCGGACGATAAATCGCAATCGGCTCGCTTTTTCCCTTAACCATGATTGACGGTATCGATTCAAACTCGACCTGGGTGTACACGGCTTGATAAACCGAGTCGTTGCAAAAGACAATCGCGCGCTGTCCCTCCGCACTGACTACTGACGAACGGGAAGCGGCAACCATCAAGCGTGCTGCCAGGTTGGTGCGGTCGCCGATGGCGCCATAGGTGCGATGGCTTGCACCGCCATAAGCGCCTGCGCGCATTTGACCTGAAGCCATCCCGATGAACAAGCCAGTCATATACGCCAGTGACTCAGGCGGCGCGGCAAGCTCCAGGGCAGTAAAGACGGCCTGCAGGGTATCATCCAGGTGAGCGATCGGCGCGCCGAAGACAATATAGATGTAGCTGCCTTTATCGCCGACGGTAAATTGAATGATCGCGCCATGATGTGGGGCAATCACCTGCTCCACCCATTGAATAAAGGCTTTGAGTTTTTTCTCCGCTTCAGGGTCCTGATCGTAATCGAGCCCGCCAAATTTCATAAACAATGCGGTGGCGGGGCGCAGCTCGGAGAGCATCTCGCTTTGACCGGCGCGGACTTTTTCAAAGACCGCCGGGTGCATCCACGGTCGCAGCCGGGATTTAAGGATGGCATCCTCGCCCAGCTCTGGCCACGGGCTGGGCGCGATCGCCTGCTTCAGGCCCGCCAGCACAGCAAATTGCCTGCCTTCGCGCCAGGAAGAGACGCTGAATTTTTCTTCAAGGAAGGAGAAGCCTGTGGCCGAGAAAACGATTTCGCCTTTCTCGGCTACGT
>CAINXK010000311.1 GCA_903854805.1 uncultured Anaerolineae bacterium | reverse complement strand
TGCCTCCTATAATGCCGAAAATCAACATGATAGCGGTACCGACGCTTGCCACTTGACTCGGTGTGCGCGCGAGGGCGGTGATTAGCATGCCCCAACCCGTGGCACCGAAGACTGCCGCAAGTACCAATGCGATGACACCGAGCGGGTCGCCCCATTTGAGTTGAAAGAATAGCGAGGATGCGCCGATCAGAATTAACATTTGCGCTGCGCCAGTCAGGAAGATGCCGAACACTTTACCACCCAAAATTTGTGCAGTGTTTGTCGGTGAGATGAGCAGGCGCGGCAAAGTGCCTTGCACGCGTTCGGCCAGGATCGAACGCCCCCCGTAGCTGACCGTGTACATCAGGAACATCAACGCCATGGCAGGCGCGATATATGCCAGCGCGTCGAACTTGACCGCCTCGCCGTTCGC
Source organism: uncultured Anaerolineae bacterium (assembly GCA_903854805.1). The sequence continues at coordinate 2,805 of CAINXK010000311.1, read as the reverse complement.
GGTGGATGAATTTATTTTGACAGCCAGCGTGCTTGCGGGGGAGATGGTATGGTTGCCCTGGCTCGCTGCGGAGCCTGCGGCGAGGGCTTGCTGCGGCGTGATTCTACCGCTAAACATGAGTTGCTCAATCGATGTCGCATCGCTGACATGCCTTTCTTCCACGCGGCTGAGAAATTCGTCCACGATGGCTTTGACAATGCCCGCGCCGGTCGAGCGTGACGGATTTGCATACACTTCAATTTTTACTGGGTCTGCCGCCGCCACAGTTCCATTTGCGAAATCACTTGGCTGCGGTATGATCGATTTTGTGAAACCTGCGGGGATGATGACGACCGCCGCGGCTTTATCTTTATCAATGGATTTACGAGCCGCTTCGGGGTCGGACCCGCTGCTTGGTTCCAGCAAATTGGCAAGGTCTGCCGAGTTGAAGACATCTGCTAACGCGTTGCCCAGTTGATCATGATCCAAATTGACGATGATGACGGGAATATTCGAAATCCCGCTGCTCGTGTTGCTGCTGAAGCGTCCCGTAACAAGACCAAGACCAACCGTCAGCACGAATGGCGCAACAAGCATGAGGATCAGCGCGGCGCGGTCACGAAATGCAAGGCGTACATCTTTAATACCGATTATAAAAGTTTTTAACATGCCTGCTCCATTTAACGATCGACAATCGTGTGCGGTCTACGGTCAATCGACTATTGTCAGTCGCGCAAGGCGCGCCCTGTTAGATGCAAAAACACCGCTTCAAGATTCGGCTCGCGGATATCGATGGAGCGGATCTTTATGCCGCGCTCATTTGCCTTGGTGACCACTGCCGCCAGCACCTCCTCGGCTTCGGCGCACACCACCGAGACTTCATGGTCAACAGCAGTCGCTTGTTGAACACCTTGAATATCCTTTAATGTTTTGGCGAGCGCTTCCGAGTCGTCATTTTCGCCAACATGCAGGATCAATGTTTCAGCCTGCCCAACCTGTTGGGTAAGTTCCTTTTGGGTGCCAATCGCGATCATCTCGCCGTGATCAAAGATGCCGACGCGGTCGGAAAGTTCTTCTGCCTCTTCCATGTAATGCGTGATGTACAGCAGCGTCATGCCCTGCTTGTTGAGGTCTTTCACCGTGTCCAAAATTGCGCGGCGCGACTGCGGGTCAATGCCGACGGTCGGTTCGTCCAGGAAGAGTAAACGCGGCTTGTGCAGCAGTCCCACGCCGATGTTGACGCGTCGCTTCATCCCGCCTGAATACGTTTTGACCCTGTCTTTGGCTTTATCGCTCAAGCCGATCTGCTCAAGCACTTCGTCCACGCGCATGCTCAGTGGCTTTCCGCTCATGTTGTACATTTGACCCCAGAAGATCAAATTCTCGCGGGCGCTCAGGTCTTCGTACAAAGCCAGGTCCTGCGGAACAACACCAATAATGCCGCGCACACCCATCGGGTCTTTTGTGATCGAATATCCGCCGATGCTTGCGTCGCCTGATGTAGGCGTATATAAAGTGGATAGCATCGAGACGGTTGTGGTTTTCCCCGCCCCATTCGGACCGAGCAGGCTGAAAATCTCACCTTCCTCGATCTCGAATGACACGCCTTTAACGGCTTGAAAATCACCATAATTCTTGACAAGGTTTCGGACTTCTAAAATTGCGCTCATATTTTCTCCTGCTTACATGGGTTGAATTGGCCTGATCAGCCAGTTCAAATCACACATCGACAAACCACTCCCGCTCATTCGCCTTTGCTCTGTCTTTCAGCCTCTTCACGAATGACCGTTACACACCATCACCACCTGTAGCCCGGATCGCCGATCTATCTGTTATCCACATCTTTTTACCTGAATAAAGGATAACAAATTCGCATCACTTGCCCTTGTCTAAACGCTGGATTATCGGTGGTTTTCACTGCATGTGGTGTTTTTGGCGCAAGCACTTGCGCCAAAAACACCACAAAAAAACCTCTCTCTTTCGGTGTCATACCCTAAACATTATCGGCGGTAACGTAAAGACACTCATGTTCCAAAATGCCATCGGCCAGATACCGGACAATTACCCACAAAAAACGCCAAAAATAGACTTGTGGGTAATAGACAGATCGCTGATCCCGGGCCCTTGACCTGCTGATCCTTCTTTCAATGCACAAAACGCAATCTACGTTCGAATTTGCCTCGCGCGGCCAATCACCGCCGCGACAATCAACACGATCGAAAATGGGATGAAGAACTCAGGCCGTCCATTTCCATGCGACCCTATATAATCCAGCTCCATAAGTTTGTTCAAAGGACCAAGATACCACAACAGCATATACACGATCTCAAAGAGCTTGCTGTTTCCGCTCCATACCCCGCAGGCCAGAGCCAGCGATGGGATGAAGATGGCACCCGAAAGCAGCGCCACCAAGCCAGCCGCATCCCCATCAACTGTCAGCCGCGCGATCGCGCCGGCGCTGACCATCACGGTCACAATAAATCCGGCCAGCCACTGCGCCGGCAGTTGTCTTAACAGCGGCGAGGCCGATGAGAACGTCATCTGCTGCACGTTATGGTGAATTTCACGGTTGCCAATCGCGGACCACAGCAGGATCGGCCAGACCCAGGCGATCGGCAGCGCGTACTCACGCACCGCCGCTGATGGAACAACCAGGCAGGCGATGTTGATCCCAGCCATCACCAGCAGCCACCACCAGCGCTGTCCCTTGAGCAAAAGTTTTATTTCAGCCATCAAGACGTTGAAGAAGCTGAATCTGCTGCCAGCCTTGTTGATAGGCGTAAGATGAACAACGGCTAAGGCCTGCGTTGGCATGACTGCGGCTGT